>CAWUSA010000007.1:0-93467 GCA_963925545.1 uncultured Flavobacteriales bacterium
CCTTCTGTCACTTTTAAAAATGCTAGCACCATTGCCATCACGTCAGCCACCTTATCCTACACATTGAATGGTGGAACCCCTGTGAATCAAGCATGGACAGGCAACCTTGCAGCAAATCAAACTGCCACTGTCACCTTTCCGCAAACCACCTTATCTGGCAGCACAGTCGTTGTGGCCTCTGTCAGCAACCCCAATGGTACTGCTGATTTCAACGGGACGAACAACACAAGCTCACCTGTGTCAGTCAATCTGCTTGATGCCACACCTCAAACTGCACCAAAGAACATGGACATGGAAACCACGCCTGGGTTCACTTTGCCTTCAGAATTGATTTTTGAATACACCGCACCAAGCGAACCATTGTTAGTCGTTGTGAGCAAGGCAAATGTTAACGGTTTAAATTATGAAATCGGTGGATTTGGACAATCTACCAAGTCCATTATTTTTGACTTCTACAGCTGGGGACATGCCGATGTGGGCAGCTTAACCATGCAAAAAATTGACTTGACTAGCCTGACAACGCCTAAGTTGATGTTCACACACGCTTATGCTCAATACAACACCTCAGCAACGTCACAAAATGAACGCTTTGAGGTGCTAGCCTCTACCGATTGTGGCAGTACTTGGACTAGCCTCTTCAACAAAGGTGGTGGGGATTTAGCAACCACCACGCCGAAAACGACTCGTCTCTTCCCAACAGCATCTGAGTGGGTGACAACCACCCTTGACTTGTCTTCGTATGCAAACACCTCTGACTTAGTCATCAAATTCAAGGGCACCTCTGTCTTCAATGGAAACAGTTTATATCTGGACAACATATGGATCGCTAACGGCGCACTTGGATTGGACGAGCCTACATTGGCTGGCCTCAATACCTACCCCAACCCCGCTTCTGATATGGCGAAAGTTGAAATTGACTTAAGCAAAGAAGCCATGGTTGGCGTGAATGTTTACAGCAATGCTGGCCAGCTGGTCATTGCTATAGATGCCACCCTACTTGCTGCTGGAACTCATGGGATTGACTTGAATGTTGGAGACCTTGCCAATGGCATGTATACAGCGCAAGTGAACATCGATGGAGCCATTCGCAGCGTACGATTGTCAGTCGCACACTGAGTCATTAAGTGTTATCTTGAAATCCAGAAATACATCTGAGCATTAAAGGTTTTTTACTCAACCAATGAAACAATTCCTTTCTCTTTGTTTTTTCACTTTCAGCTTATCTGTTGTCAGCCAAGGGCTGCCCAATGTCATAATTCAGACATTGAAAAATCAAAGCATTAACGCATCCGAATTGACGCACGACGGCCCTATGGTCGTCTCATTTTGGGCAACATGGTGCAAGCCCTGTATCAGCGAACTTGACGCCATGGCCGACTACCATGAAGATTTGGTCGCTGATGCAAACTTGCGAATGGTAGCTATTTCTATTGACAATACAAGGACCAGTTCGCGTGTCGCACCATTTGTGGCATCTCGAGGCTGGAACTATGACATCTACATTGATCCCAATAGTGACTTGCGACGGGCCATGGGTGTCAACAACGTGCCTCATACCTTCCTTTTGAATTCTAACGGTAAAATCGTCTGGCAATCCAATCGTTATGTCCCTGGAGAGGAAGAGGTGTTGGTTGAACAAATCGAGGCCTTAGCCCTCAGTGAAAAATCGGAACCGAACAGGAAGAGCATACCTAGTCAGTCTGCTCAACCATGAAGGCAGTTCAGCTGGCCTTAATCGCCTACTTTTTGATGCCAACCCTTCACGGGCAGGGCAAGGTGAATGTACTATTCCAAAGTGATGCGCAATGGTACCTTGAGGATGAAGTGCTCGACCCAACGGGTGAGTTCTATCCCGACGAAGAATTCCTGAGCCAAGGCCATGCCCTGATAACCTATAAGTCTGGAGATTTCACGGCAGGCCTTCGCTATGAGAACTACCAAAACGTCATGCTCGGTTTTCCTGCTGGCTATCGTGGCGAAGGCATTGCCTACAGGTATGCGCAATGGCAGCAAGGAGATTGGAATTTCACAGTCGGCAATTACTATGAGCAATTTGGCTCAGGCTTGATTTTTCGTTCCTACGAAGAACGAGGCCTTGGCTTGGACAATGCCATGGATGGAGTTCGTCTCATTGGCGATCTTGGGAACGGCCTTCAAATCAAAGCCGTTATGGGACGTCAACGCTTGTACTTTACCAAGGGTGAGGGTGTCTTACGCGGGGTGGACCTGGGTTGGGACTTAACACAACCATTTCCAAAACTGTCAGACAAAAACATCTATGCCAGCATTGGCGCTTCCTTTGTGAGTAAGTTTCAGCGCGGCTATGACCCTGTTTTGAATTTACCAAACAATGTGGGCGCTTGGGCCATTCGAGGCGATGTAAGTAAGGGTTTATGGAACTGGTCATCAGAGTACGCTTACAAAATCAATGACCCTAGCTACGACAATGGCTACATATACCGACCTGGCCAAGCCCTTGTAAGCACCTTGACTTTTGCGAAAAAAGGCTTTGGCCTCTTGCTTTCAGGCAAGCGCATTGACAACATGAGCTTCCGCTCCGATCGCAATGCACAGCAATTCGATCTCTTTGTTAATTTTTTACCTTCAAACACCACACCCCATTTCTATGCCCTGCCTTCCCTGTATCCCTACGCAACCCAAATCAATGGTGAGCAAGGCGGTCAAGTTGAAGTCAGCTACCAACTCCCTCGAGGCAGCAAGCTCGGCGGCAAATACGGCACCCTGTTCGTCTTCAACGCAAGCATCGCGCAAAGCATAGATAAGCAAGTGCTCGATGATGGCAGCATGTCGCAGGCAGGCAGCATGGGCTACCAGTCAGATTGGTTAAAAGCCGGTGAGATTCCCTATTTCCAGGACATCAATGCCAGCTGGTCAAGGAAATACTCTCGTTCCTACAAAACCATGTTGACCTTTTATGATCTTCGTTACAACAAAACCGTCTTGATTGATGGGGTAGGCGATGCCGTGATTCTGGACTCACCCGACATGGACTCTGTCATTCATGTGCAAGCCGTCGTTTGGGAAAACCAGTTCCGCTTAGCCAACAAGCAAACCCTACGTTCTGAAATTCAGCTGGCTTTAGCCGATGGCTATCGCGGTGACATGGCGATGGGACTCCTTGAGTGGACCATCTCATCCAATTGGACCCTTGCAGCACAAGACATCTACAACTACGGCCATCCCACCCCCTCACGGCGACTTCACTACCCTATTGTCTCTGTCATCCACTTCAATGGACCCACCCGATTCCAAATCGGTTATGGCCGCCAACAACAAGGCGTCTTTTGTGTCGGCGGTGTCTGTCGTGTGGTACCACCATCTAACGGTCTCAGCATTTCAATCACCTCTTCATTATGACACGCCTTGCTTGCTTTCTTCTCATCATAGCTGGCCTTCTGTCTACAAGTTGTGACGTGATCAACGAGCCATTCAAGGGGGGTGGTCCGAACCCCATTGATACCAACTCCATCATTCAGGGCGATAGCCTAATACAAACAGGCCGGGTCGTTTTGGTTGAGGATTTCACCGGGCATCGCTGCAAAAACTGCCCCAAGGCAGGCAAAGCCTTGAAAGCCTTGGACAGCATCTATGGCTCATCAGTGGTTGGCTTAGCTATCCATGCAGGCCCTTCAAACTTCACTGGCGTCACCAACGACTACCCCTTGGATTTCACAACAACTACTGGGGATGAGTTAGCCACCTTTTTTAGCATACTTGCATTGCCTTTAGGCATGGTTCAGCGCATGGACTACCCCAACTCACAACAAAAATCCTACACCGCATGGACAAGCCTCACCGCAGGTGAACTTGCCTTGGGTACCGAAGCCTTGTTCCAGCTGAAAGCCTCCTTTGATACCCTATCTGATGTAGCTGTTTTAGATGTCAATTTAAGCATGTCACAAGCGAGTAATAATGGCATTGCGCTAATCATATACCTGAAAGAATCAGGCATTATTTCCCCACAATTAATGCCCAACAACACCCGTAATTTGACCTACAAGCACAACAATGTGTTCAGGGCAGCACCACTTGGGACATTTGGCAAAAGTCTCAGCGCCACATCCGTGGCATCTGGTGATGTCTTCACAGAAAAGGTCACATTCACCCTTGATCCACTGTGGGACGCTTCACAATGCCATTGGGTAGCCATTCTGTATGACAAGGACAACTACAAGGTGATACAGGCTGCAGAGCTGGCCATCAGGCCTTGAAGCCATTCACCTTCAGATTGCGCATCAATCCATCATAGCCCGTGCGCTTCAAAGGGTGCTGATCAAAAACCCTGTCAAAGGCCTCTTTGCTCATTGATGTCCAGTCCTTCAAGTCCATTTCCGTCCATTTACCCGGCATGAAATCAGGCTCCTCATGAGGCTTGCTATGGCGATTCCAAGGGCACACATCCTGGCAAATGTCACAACCAAAAACCCAATCCTTCAACTGACCCTGAAAGGCATCATCCATAGCGCCTTTGAGCTCAATGGTTAAATGGGAAATGCACTTATTAGCATCCACTACTTCAGGTGCAATGATAGCCTGCGTGGGGCAGGCATCGATGCACTTGGTGCAGGTTCCGCAATGATCCATCACTGGCTGATCCACCGTGAATGCCATGTCCACAATCAGCTCTGCAAGAAAGAAGAATGACCCCTCTCCCTTTCGCAGAATCAAGCCATGCTTTCCAACCCATCCAAGACCCGAGCGCTTGGCCCATGCCCGCTCCATCACAGGGGCGGAATCGACAAAACACCGTCCGCCAATTTGCCCTAAATCAGCCTGCAGCAAATGCAGGAGCTCAAAGAGCTTGTCTTTAACGACCTGGTGGTAATCCTTGCCATAAGCGTATTTCGCCATCTTGGGATGACCATCCTCTGCTTCATCCTTTTCGGGAAAGTAATTGTAGGCTAAGGTGATAACAGACTTAGCGCCGGGGACCAGCAAGCGTGGATCCAGTCGCTTGTCATGGTGGTTGTTCATGTAAGCCATGGACCCCTGGTAGCCATTCCCTAGCCAGGCATCCAAACGCGGTGCTTCTTCTTCAAGAAACTCAGCCTTTGCCACCCGACAGGCCATGAATCCCAACCGGTTCGCATGTGCCTTCAGAATCTCAGTAGGAGAACTCATTGATCATTGAATAGCCCCGTATTGCCTGGCAACCTCCGACCAAGGTGTCTGAAGGATTTATCCATGGCAACACGGCCCCTTGGGGTTCTTGCTAAGTACCCTTCCTGGATCAAGTAGGGTTCATACACCTCTTCAATGGTCTCTGCTTGCTCGCTCACAGCTATTGCCAGTGTACCAAGACCAACAGGACCACCTTTGAATTTATCGATGATCGCAGACAAAATCTTGTTGTCCATTTCGTCCAAACCAGAGGCATCTACATCAAGGGATTCCATGCCAAATTTGGCAATGGCCATATCCACAACACCTGTTCCTTTGACTTGAGCAAAGTCACGCAAGCGACGCAACAAGGCATTGGCAATCCTGGGGGTGCCTCTGCTTCGTCTTGAGACCTCCACACAGGCATCGGCTTCAATTGGCACATTCAGTATGCCTGCTGAGCGTTCAACAATGGTTGAGAGCAGCTCATGGCTATAGTATTGCAGGCGAGATGAAATGCCAAACCTGGCTCGCAAGGGGGATGTCAACAATCCCGACCGCGTGGTGGCGCCAATCAGGGTGAAGGGTTTGAGTTGAATTTGAACCGAACGGGCACTGGGACCGGTTTCCAAAACAATGTCAATGCTAAAATCTTCCATGGCCGAATACAGGTACTCCTCAACCACGGGACTGAGTCGATGGATCTCATCAATGAAGAGCACATCACCATCTTCCAGGCTTGTCAGCAAACCAGCCAAATCGCCAGGCTTATCCAGAACAGGTCCAGAAGTGAGTCGAATGTTTGCGTGCATCTCATTGGCAATGATGTGCGCAAGGGTGGTTTTGCCAAGACCCGGAGGGCCATGCAAGAGGACATGATCCAAGGCATCCTCACGCGCAATGGCCGCCTCCACAAAAACTTTCAGGTTTTCAAGGATTTTTTCCTGGCCGGCAAAGTCATCGAAAGAAGCCGGTCTGAGTTTCAACTCAACTTCCATTTCGAGATCATCATTGTCGCCTGAGAGGAATCGTGTCATGACCACAAGTTATGCATGGAAGCTGATGTAGGCATCAAAAAAAAACCCGATGCACGCATCGGGTTTTTTGCTTGTTGTCTTGCCATCATGAATGACCAACTTCACCATCTTTCATGGGGACATTTTGGGGAACAAAGTCCTCATCATGACCAGGCTTGCTGTAGTCATAAGGCCAGCGGTGAACCTCAGGAATCTCACCAGGCCAATTGCCGTGGATGTGCGCCACCGGAGCTGTCCATTCTAAGGTGTTGGCCCTCCAAGGGTTTTGTGGGGCTTTCGCGCCACGCCACATGCTGTAAAAGAAGTTGAACAAGAATACCAATTGCACAATGCCGCCAAGCAAAGCAAAGACTGTAATGATCAAATTGATATCCTGTAATTCGTCGAACATGGGAAATTCTGCGTTGGTGAAATAGCGACGTGGCAAACCGGCCAACCCCAAGAAGTGCATGGGGAAGAATACGCCATAAGCTGAAATAAAGGTGACCCAGAAATGCAAGTAACCCATGCGCTTGTTCATCATGCGACCGTACATGCGTGGGTACCAGTGGTAAACGCCCGCAAACATGCCAAATATGGCTGACAAACCCATCACAATGTGGAAGTGAGCAACAACAAACATTGTGTCATGGACATTGATGTCTAATGCGCTATCGCCAAGAATGATGCCTGTCAGCCCACCTGCTACAAAGGTGGATACCAATCCAATAGAGAAGAGCATGGCAGGTGTGAATTGCAAATTGCCCTTCCACAAGGTGGTCATGTAGTTGAAGGCCTTTACCGCAGAGGGGATGGCAATCAGCAACGTGGTAAATGTGAATACTGATCCAAGGAAGGGGTTCATACCCGTGATGAACATGTGGTGTCCCCACACAATGAATGACAAGAAGGCAATCGCTATAATGGAGCCAATCATGGCACGGTAACCAAAGATGGGCTTGCGTGAATTGGTTGAAATCACTTCAGATGTGATCCCTAAAGCAGGCAAAATAATGATGTAAACCTCAGGATGACCAAGGAACCAAAACAGGTGTTCAAACAGGATGGGACTGCCACCCTGGTTATTCAGCAATTCGCCAGCAATCATGATGTCTGATAAGAAAAAACTCGTACCAAAGGACCGGTCAAAAATCAACAACAAGGCAGCGCCAAACAGGACAGGGAATGACAAAACACCAAGCACGGCAGTCAAAAAGAATGTCCAGATGGTCAATGGCAAACGTGTCATACTCATCCCCTTGGTTCGCAAGTTGATGATGGTCACGATATAATTCAAAGAACCTAGCAATGAGCCAATAATGAACAAAGACATAGACACCAACCACAAGGTCATGCCCATTCCTGAACCAGGCATTGCCGTTGGCACTGCACTCAATGGAGGGTA
The DNA here is from genome assembly GCA_963925545.1 of uncultured Flavobacteriales bacterium. Lineage (GTDB taxonomy): Bacteria > Bacteroidota > Bacteroidia > Flavobacteriales > Schleiferiaceae > TMED14. The sequence goes on from CAWUSA010000007.1 coordinate 7,543, forward strand.
AATCGTCCAACCAGCAGCGGCAGGTCCCATCTCAACGAAGAGTGAGGAAAGCATGATGACCGAAGACACAGCAAAGAACCAGTAAGACAACATATTCAAAAAGCCAGAAGCCATGTCGCGTGCACCAATCTGCAATGGAATCAACAGATTGGAGAATGTGCCACTCAGTCCTGCAGTCAACACAAAGAAGACCATGATGGTGCCGTGCATGGTCACCAATCCCAGGTACATGTTGGGATCCATTTGCCCTTCAGGGGCCCATTTACCTAGCAAGGATGACAAAATGCCAAACTTGTCATCAGGCCATGACAATTGCAAGCGGAACAGCATGGACATCAAGCCCCCTGCTACGCCCATGAAAATACCTGTCACCAAAAACTGTTTGGCAATCATTTTATGGTCCATGGAGAAGACGTACTTCGTCCAGAAATTCTCCTTGTGGTGTGTGTCGTGATCTGACATAATAATAGCTTAGTTGTTAGCTGCCAATGTTTGACTGATGGGTTGCTGTTCGAGAACCCATGCATCATATTCAGCTTGTGTTTCCACAATGACATTCATTTGCATATTGTAGTGTGCAGCGCCGCAAATCTTGTTGCAAAGCAGCAAATAGTCATATACATATGGCTCATTGCCGGCCTCTGCGCGGATGGCGTTGATGCGCTCAACCTTGCCAATCACATCAGGGTCCTTTCGCATGTCAGCAGTGGTAATGGTTGGCGTGAATTGAAAGCGTGTGGTCATGCCAGGTACACAGTTCATCTGTGCGCGGAAATGAGGGAAGTACGCAGAATGAATCACATCCTGACTTCGGAAGGTGAAAAGAATAGGTTGGCCAACGGGGATATGAATTTCCATAGGCGAAAAATCATCCTGACTGTTGATGTCCTCCAAGTCCAGTCCAAGAACATTGGCGCCTTCAATCAATCGCACATTGGCATAACCAAGGTTGTTATCTGAGCCAGCGTAGCGAGCCGTCCATTTGTACTGCTGCGCGTAGACTTCAATACGCATTGGATCTTCTTCATTCTCTGGGCTCATGGTATTGGACCAAACCGTGAGCCCGTAGATGATCAAAACAGCCAAAACCACCGTTGGAACAGATGTCCAAATCAGCTCCAACTTGTTATTGTGCTCATAGTAGGTTGCCTTGGTGTCTTTCAATCCTCTGTACTTGAAGGAAAACCAGAATAAAATAGGCGTCATGATGAAGTAAACGACGAGAATCAAACCCATAGAAATGCTCATCAAGGCATCGGTTTCAACACCGTGCTCAGAAGCAGATTGAGGCAGTAGGGTCTCATTCCAAGCCACCATCATCCAGATCAATGATCCGACAATGGCAATACCAAAGAGAAGTAAATAGATACCCTGACGATTGTTATCCTCATGGGTTGTCAAGTAGGATTTTTCCTTGTTGAGATCACCCGACAATTCATAAATGCGAATAATCTGCAGTACGGTGAGAACTGCAAGGATGATAATAAGTGCTGTCAATAGACCGGTCATGATTCAGTGCGGATTATTGGTGAAAGTGTTTGGATTCCTTTACCATGGGATGGTTCTTCATGGCCAATGGGGCTTTGCCCAAGAAATGACCAACCACCAAGACAAAAAGACCTAGATAAAAGAGCAAGCCACCAAGTTCAGGGTAGCCAAAACCAAATTCGTAGCCTACAGTGCCAGGCATAACCATGATGAAGTGATCCATCCAGTGGCCAGCAAGAATAAAGACTGAGGCCAATGATAAAAAGCCAAAGATGCGTTTTGAGTCACGAGACATCAACACAAGAATCGGCAACAGGAAGTTCAAGGCAACCATGCCAATGAAAATCGGCTTGTATTCTGCACTGAAACGGTTCATGAAGTAGGTCACTTCTTCAGGGATATTGGAGTACCAAATCAACATGTACTGTGAGAACCACAAGTAGGTCCAGAACACGGAGAAAGCAAACATGAATTTACCCAAGTCATGCTGATGATTGGCATTCACCCATGGCATATGGCCACCAAGGCGCAGGTACATCACAATCAAATTCATCACCGTCAAGGCCGTCACAAACATGCCTGCAAAGGTGTACCATCCAAACATGGTGGAGAACCAGTGGGTGTCAATTGACATGATGAAGTCCCAAGCGCTGGTCGATGAAGTGACCGCATAAAGCACCAAGAAGGTAGCTGCCAACTTGCGCTGGGTAAAGAATAGGTTTTTGCCTTTTGACATGGCGTCCTCTTTCAAGCTGTTGCGGCGAAACAGGTATGCTGCACCAGCCCATATGATGAAATAAATGACTGTACGCGCTAGGAAAAATGGGGCATTCAGCCAAGCAACTTTGCCTGCAATGATTTTGTCATAGTTAGCACTTGCTGGGTCTGCAATGCCCTCAAGCATCCAGTGGTACAGGTGATGCCAATGCAGGCTGCCGGCTATGCCGATGAAGAACATGACAAGCATCGGAATACCTACCCATAGAGCCATAGCCTCCATTACACGAAGGATGCCAACAGACCAGCCTACTTGAGCTGCATACTGGATGGCCAAGAAAAACAAGGCACCCAATCCAATGGATAAAAAGAAAATAGTGTTCACCAACAAACCAGCCCATGGCCGATTCTCAGCGTGACGCGCTGCACCATGGTCATCATGGGAATCTTCGATAGTCGACTGAATCATCGCCGCATGAGCTTCACCAGGGTAATCGCCATGCGCACTTAGCGCAGCATGATCATCGTTTTGAGCCACAGCATGGTCATCATGACCATCACTTGCCTGGCTGTAATCAGTGTTGAAGCCAATAACTAATAAGCCAAGACCAACAATGGTCAGGGCGGCAGCAATCATTTTGATTTTCTTGGGTAATTCAAACATGGGTACGGTATTATGCAGATGGGCTTTGGTTGGCACGAAGTTGCATCACGTAGGAAATGATCTTCCAGCGCTCTGAATAGGTCAACTGAGAAGCATGACTTCCCATGTTGTTTTTTCCATGCATGATAACATGGTAAATGGAGCCGGGAGTTATCTCTGGTAAGCGCACTTCGTCATATCCAGGGATACCAAGAATCTTCTCACGCTGAACTAAGATGCCTTCACCATCTCCTTTCGCCCCATGACAGCTAGCACAAAAGATGTTGTAAAGGACCTTCCCTTCCGCCGGGTCCATGTCAGCAAAGTTGGCAGGCACATGGCTATTGGTCTTTGACGACTCATAGCCCTCAGTGCTGTTAGCTAAGTCGTAAGTAACATGACCACGTGGAATTGTGCCTTCAACAGGCAACAAGGCAGAGGTTCCTTGTGGGGTGTTTGCTGCAGCCTCATGGGTTCGAAGCGCAGGTGAGCTGTACATGTCATCCATGAAGGTGTACCCTGGTTGGCCTTTCTCTGATCGACATGACATCAAAACAGATGCGATGACCAAGGAAAAAATAGCAGTCTTTTTCATGATTTAGGCTTCAATGATTTCAATGGCACCAGCGGCTTTCAATGCAGGAATAACGCCTTTACCAGCTGGCATTTCAATCATGAAATGGTCATCAGTAGTGCGCGGGTCTGGATTCTGTGCCTCAGCACCGGGGTAGAGTTTGTTGAGGATGAAATACGTCCATACCATCAGGTGAGCAGCAAAGAATACCGTCAATTCAAATATGGTTGGCACAAAAGAAGGCATGTTCTTTCCCCATGACATCGATGGCTTACCGCCAATGTCCTGAGCCCAATTGCTGTTCATCATGTACCATGTGATGAGAATGGCCACCGTTAATCCAATTAAACCATAAATGAATGATGCAATGGCCAAGCGGGTTTCTTTGAGCCCCAAGGCCTTATCCAATCCATGAATAGGGAATGGAGAGTAGACTTCAGAGATGGAGTGGCCCTTCTCGCGCAGAGTTTTCACTGCGCTCAAAACGACATCGTCGTCCGTGAAAAGGGCACGTACAAGTGCGGGAGATTCAGTGTGTGCCATGTTAGTCTTGATGTTTTTTCTGTTCCTCTCCTGAAGTCTTCAAAATGGTCTTCAATTCTGCTTGTGCAATCACCGGGAAGGTGCGTGCATAAAGCAAGAACAAGACAAAGAAGAAGCCAATGGTTCCAATGAAAATGCCTATGTCAACAAATGTGGGCGAGAACATGGACCATGAAGATGGCAAGTAATCGCGGTGAAGGGAGGTTACAATGATGACAAATCGTTCAAACCACATACCTATATTCACAATGATCGATAGCACAAAGGTGAAGACAAGGTTGGTGCGAAGTTTCTTTGACCACATCAATTGGGGTGAAACCACATTGCAGGTCATCATCGACCAATAAGCCCACCAATAAGGACCTGTTGCTCGGTTAAGGAAGGCGTACTGCTCATATTCAACACCTGAATACCATGCAATAAATAACTCAGTGATGTATGCAACGCCCACGATGGAGCCTGTCAACATGATGACAATATTCATCATTTCAATGTGCTGAACTCGGATGTAGTCCTCCAAGCTGAATACTTTTCGAGTGATCAACAGCAATGTTTGAACCATCGCAAATCCAGAGAAAATGGCACCTGCTACAAAGTAGGGCGGGAAAATAGTGGTGTGCCAACCAGGAATGACTGAAGTAGCAAAGTCCATAGATACAATAGTGTGTACCGACAGCACCAAGGGTGTTGCCAGACCAGCTAAGACCAAAGACACTTCTTCAAATCGCTGCCAATGCTTGGCTTTACCACCCCAACCAAAGGAGAGAATCTTGTATATGTGCTTCTGAACAGGGTTGATGGCTCTGTCACGAACCATTGCAAAGTCAGGAATCAATCCAACATACCAGAACACGGATGACACCGTCAAGTAAGTAGAAATCGCAAACACATCCCACAGAAGGGGCGAATTGAAGTTCACCCACAATGGACCAAATTGGTTAGGAAAAGGGAAGACCCAGTAACCATTCCAGATACGTCCCATGTGAATCAGTGGAAAGAGACCCGCCTGAATCACTGAAAAGATAGTCATAGCCTCCGCTGAACGATTGATAGCCATTCGCCAACGTTGACGGAACAACAACAACACTGCAGAAATCAATGTACCTGCATGGCCAATGCCGACCCACCAAACAAAGTTGGTGATGTCCCATGCCCAGCCAACAGTCTTGTTCAATCCCCAGACACCAATGCCCTCACTGATGGTATACGCAATGCAACCAAGTCCCCAAAGGAACATGACCAAGGCGATGCTAAAAACAATCCACCATGCCTTTGGCGCAGCAGTTTCAATGGGGCGAACCACGTCTAATGTGATATCATGGTAGGATTTGTTTCCACCAATCAGTGGCTCCCTAATGTCTGATTCGTAATGCATGATTGCCTATTTCTGAATTATGCGCGGTTGCGAACTTTGGTTTGATAGAATACTGATGGCTGCGTGCCAATTTCATCCAATAGGTGGTAAGCACGTGCCTCCTTTTTAGCTGCGAGGACAGCACTGCTGCTGTCATTGACATCACCAAAGATGATAGCTCCTGATTCACAAGCTTGAGCACAAGCTGTGGTGACTTCACCATCTTTGATTGGACGACCTTGTTTCTTTGCTTCCAATTTACCAAACTGGATGCGCTGAATGCACATGGAACACTTCTCCATGACACCCCTTGATCGGACCGTGACATCAGGGTTCAATACCATGCGTCCAAGATCATCTTGGGCTGGGTTAACATCAGCAAACTTGTCATTGGCAATGTAGTTGAACCAATTAAAGCGACGCACTTTGTACGGGCAGTTGTTGGCGCAATAGCGTGTGCCTATGCAGCGGTTGTAAGCCATGTGGTTCAATCCTTCACGGCTATGAGATGTGGCTGCCACAGGACAAACTGTCTCACAGGGAGCATTGTTGCAATGCTGACACATCACTGGTTGGAATACCACCTCCGGGCTTGATGAAGGCTCCTCCATCTGCGCGTACATTTCTATGCCGCCAAGACCTTCCGCTGTAGCAACTTCCTTGTCCATGTCGGATGAGTAGTAGCGATCAATGCGCAACCAATGCATGTCACGGTGGTTGCGGATTTCCTCCTTACCTACGACTGGTACGTTGTTTTCAATGTGGCAAGCCACAACACAGGCACCACAACCCACACAAGAGTTCAGGTCAATGCTCATGTTCCACATATTCATGGTCTGATGATCATGGCTTGTCCAGAGGCTTGCCTCATTGGTTGACTTGACGCCATCCAATGTGTGAAAGGTCATCTTCTCATTCCAGCTTTCGCCACTGGCATCATTCATGTAATCCGCCAAGGTGACTTCGTTCACGATTTTTCTACCCATCATGGTGTGACCAAGCTGAACGGAGGCAAATTCATGCTCGCCCTCAACGGCTGTGATGCTTACTGCTGCAAAACCTGCTGTCAAATTCAAATCATAGGCATTGATGCCCATGTCATTGGCAACACGGCCTGCATGGGTTCTGCCGTAACCATAAGCTAGACCAACACTTCCCGCTGCTTGACCCGGCTGAATCAAGACAGGCACATTGTTGAGGGTCACATCACCCAAGGTGACATTCACCATGCTGCCATTCAAGGCGCCATTGCTTTGGGTTTCATTGACCAAACCTGCTTTCATTGCATCTGCTGCTGACATCGTGAGGTAGTTGTCCCAAGATACGCGGGTCACAGGATCTGGCAATTCATGCAACCATGGGTTGTTGGCTTGAAAACCAGCACCAACTGAGTTGCCATACAGTGCCAATTCCCACTCGCCTGAAGCCGTAGCGTTTGCAAATTTTGAAGCATCAGAGACGCCATCATGTACCCTGCTTCTCCAGTCCGCATTCAAGGCAGGACCTTCCTTGATGTTTGCACCACCATCATGGATGGTTTTCGACCATCCTAAGCCATATGAGTTAACCACAGTGGCTTCTGACAAATCCTTGGCTGAAGATGAAATACCCGCAGCATGAGCCAAAACCTCAATGGCTGGCTTGCTGTCAAATAAGGGCTGAATCGTCGGTTGTGACATGGCTAATTCGCCAGAAACGGGCTGGTAATCTGCCCATGACTCCAAGTAGTGAGGAACTGGAGCTGCAACGGAACATAGAGATGCCGTTTCATCCAAGCGGTCACAAAGCGCAAGGCTGTGATCGACGTGGCTCATTGCATCAGCAAAGCCAGGACGGCTGTACACTGGATTGCAACCAGTAATAATCAAGCTGCCAACATGGCCATCTTTCATTGCTTGCATCAAATTGTTGATCTTTTCGTCACTGCCTGAACGCAAGTAGCTTGGCTTCATTGTGATGGCATTGGACCCGCTATTGATAGCAGCTGCAAGGTGCGCATGGCCCTTTGCATTGTTACCCGCTAATGTCAGGCAATTGGCGCCTGCGGCGCGCATCTCTGCGGCCAGGTCATCCAGTTGAGCTTTCAATGCAGTAGACAAATTGCCTTCAGAAGCCACGCCTGCAGATCCTGTGGTGCGATTGACCAAGTAACCAAGTACAGCCCCTTGTTCAGATGGCTTGATTTTGATGCGCTTGTCTGCATTAGACCCCGTCAAACTGAGATTGCTTTCAACCTGTACATGACGCAACATGCCCTTTCCGGGCTTGCGGCGTTTTGCGTAAGCAGCTCCGATATGCTGGACTGAATTGCCAGAAAGGAAGTCGTCACCAACAGAGACAATCAGGTCCGTGCTAGAAAGGTCAAGCAATGGCAGTGCGCGCTGACCCGTCAACATCTCCCACGTATCCAAAGCTTCCGATGAAGAAATGGCATCCATTTCCACATGACTGAAGTTGTTGTATCGATCACGCAAAGTTGCCAATACCGACTTGAAAGACTGACTGAAAATGCTGCCTGTCAACAAAACAAATTGCTTACCTGAAGTTAATGACACCTCAATAGACTTCATCAAATCTGCTTCCACATCAGACCAGCTGATAGCTGAACCATCAATTTGCGGATTGCGAAGGCGCTCTGAGTCATACAATGACAAAACAGAAGCCTGAGCCCTTGCATTGGTGCTGTTATTGAATCTGGCATCATCACCAGCATTAATCTTGATGGGGCGACCCTCACGGGTTTTCACCAAAATGGAGGCATAATCCTCACCATCAACATACGTGCTCGCGTAATAGGACGGGATGCCCGGCGTCAAACTCTCGGGCTGGATGACGTAAGGGATGCTTTCAATGATTGGCTGCTCACAAGCTGCCAAGGTTGCTGCAGCAGTAGAGAATCCAAGGTATTTCAAGAAGTCACGACGGCTTGTTTGAGATTCCATGACCTTATCATCACCTAAGAATTCCGTTGTCGGAATCTTCTCTGCGAATTCATTCTGCGCAAAAGTGGTTGCAGTCTCGCTCTGGGCAAGCTGATCAACTGATTTCCAATAAACTTTATTGTTGTTCATGTTGTGGAATTAATAGTGGCATTTACCGCACTCCAAACCACCAATGTCTTCCACCATAATGGATGCATCGTGGAAACGGGCTGCGAGTCGTTCATTGATTGACTGACCTCCATGCGAGGATGCTTCGTCATAAAATCCATTGTCCGTTTTAACCTTGGTTTCACGGTGGCAATTGATGCACCAACCCATGGTCAATTCAGAATACTGAAATACTATCTCCATGGCTTCAACGGGGCCATGGCACGTCTGACAAGCCACCTTGCCTGCCGTCACGTGCTGAGCATGATTGAAGTAGGCAAAGTCAGGTAGGTTATGCACGCGAATCCATCGAATGGGCTGTTGCTCATAACCTTTGATGTAGGCACGGTCAACTGGATCCCAACCGATGGCTGCATAAATTTTTGCAATCTCAGGTGAGTTCTCGCCGTGGTATTTCAACACGCCAGACTCATCTGTGATTTCAGACCCGTCGATGTACATGTGACAGTTCATGCAAACATTGGCTGATGGAATGCCCGCAATGCGAGAGCTTCGAGCTGAACTGTGGCAATAGTTGCAATCAATTGCATTGTCACCTGCATGGACCTTGTGTGAATAAGCAATGGGCTGGATTGGCTCATAGCTTTGCTGAACACCAATCCCCATCATCCATGAAAAGAGAACTTTCAAAAAGGTAATGGCTAAGACAACGGTGAGAAAAGTCATGAATCGGCGATTGTTCGCTAAGACACGAATCAAATAGCTCGCATCATCCTTGAGACTCATCGCTGGGTCACCTTGAATTTGCTTCAAAGTGTTTTTGACGCGAATCAACAGACCCAAGAACAGCGCGAAGAAAGCACCAAGAATGACAAGCAAAATAGTAGGGTCTTCTTCAGCCTCCAAAACAGGGGCAACAGCAACAGCGACTGCCTTCTTGTCTCCTTCCTCACAGTAGGCAATGATGTCTTGGATATCTTCTGTCGACAATTGAGGGAAGGCCTGCATGACCGATCCATTGTATTCATCGAAGATCGCATTTGCATCAGCATCTCCACTAGCGCGAAGTTTTGCGTTGTCGCGAATCCACAAAATCAACCACTCCTCAGAGCGACGTTCCATGATTCCGCCCAAGGCAGGTCCGATCAGTTTTTTATCCAGCTTGTGACAAGAGGCACAATTGGTCTTGAACAATTTCTTTCCGTTCTCAATATCCACCTGGCCATAGATTGGCTGTGTGGCACTGAAGATGAGAATGAGGGCCAAAGCGAGTTGGCCATACAGACTCCGCGAGATACGCATAGGTTGCGGCATGATTCTATGTTTCAGGGTCTTTTTGAAGCAGTGCAAAAATAGGGCTCATTTGACAAGGAGAAGGGGTTCTACCATGAGCATTTTTAGTTTAGAACATTTCTAAACTAGGAGGCCCTACTCGTATTTGTCCGACCTTTGCATCAATGACTCAAAAGCATCAACCCATCAGCCTATTCAGCACCTGCTTCCTGTTGGTAATTTTGCTGGTTTCCAACCCTCTGCTTGCGCAGCAAACAATCAGTCAATCATCCATTGTGTTGAGTGGTGGCAACTTGGATCAGGCCGTTCAACAGCAAGGCCGGAGAGGTTATCAAACAGGCAGTGCCAACGAGCGATTCACCATTCAATTGATGTCTGGAAGTCGCAAAGAAGCTTCGGCACTTTATCAACAACTTTTGAATGAGCTGAACCCCTCAACTGAACTTTTAATGCACTTTGATGAGCCCCATTTCAAGGTCTATGTCAGTTGCCATTCGCTCAGGCTGGCTGCTGAATACCAACTGAGACATTGGCGGCTAACTTACCCTCAAGCCTTCGTGGTGGAAGCTCCCCCTTTGCCTTTCCATACAAGGGGTCGCAATTGATTGCCTCAATAGACGGGGCCGGTGGCCACCTTGAATCATGTCCGATAAAGTTGCTAATGCTCAATACGGGCTGACCAAACTGCGGCCAGAAGCTACCCAAGCCTTGACACCACCTTGCAAGTCCTTCACATTCACTTGGCCAGCAGCCTTGAGCTTTGCAAGTGCCTGGCCTGAGCGATTGCCTGATCGGCAATAGATGACCCAGGGCTTTTCTGAGTCCAAGGCCATCATGCCTTCCATGAAACCGTCGCTATAAAAGTCAACCATGATAGCGCCTTCAATGACGCCTTCCTTCCACTCACCTGGTGTGCGGATATCCACGAGGAGAACTTCCGGTGAAATGCTTGCAGCAAAGCTATCTACATCCAAATTCTGAGATCCCGTTGTCTGTGCACAGGACGTCAAGGACAACATGGTTATAGCAAGGATCAGGCGCAATGCCGTCCACGGCCCTGCATTGAGCAGTCGCCTAAAACCTTGATGCTTCATGGTTTTCATGGCCGCACGAGAGCGCATGCCTGAGGCACAGCAAAGCACCACTTCCTGTTCTTTCCTCACCTTACGACCCACTGAATCAATCTTATCAAGGGGCACATTGATGGCACCTTTTGCGTGGCCATTGCGGAATTCATTGGGTGTTCGAACATCCACAACGATTGCACCTCTCGCTACCCACTCTTTGGGGTTTTCCTTAGGACCTAAAAGGGATTTAAACCAATTCAACATGGCTCACATTTTATGGATTTGAACGTCGGCCCATCCACCGCCATTGTGCATTTGATCAATGCCATGGCCCTGAAGGAACATCAGTGCTTGACCGCTGCGTCCACCACTCTGGCAACACAAGACCAAGGGCTTTGACATCTCTTTGATGCGATCAACATGATCAGGAATTGTGTGCAGTGGAATATTTACTGACCCAGCAACTGAGCCTTCAGCAAATTCTTGCTCAGTACGCACATCGATGATGGTCGTGCTTGGGTTGTTAATGATTTCATTCATGGTATGTGAAGTTTTTGCAAATATGCAAACTCTATTGGCAGTAGCCTGTGACTAAGGTTATTTAATGGGTTTCTGGGTTATTGGACGACCATCAGCCATCCAGTTTGGCATCACAGCATCCATCAAATAATGGTTAAAAAACTCCCCCATTCGTTCTGACAGGTCCATGCGATTAGCCCGTCGTCGAAGGTTGTGTGACTCGCCATTGTAGACAAGCAACCACACGGGTTGATCCAATCGACGCAAGGCCATGAAGTACTCAATGCCTTGCGTGTAGGGGACCGCGCCATCGTTGTCATTGTGCATCATCAACAAGGGGGTTCTCACCTTGTCTGCCTTAAACAGTGGGGAGTTCAAGGTATAGCGGTTGGGCTTTTCCCATGGCGTAACGCCTAGGCGGCTTTGGGTTTGCTCGTATTGAAATTGACGCGACATGCCCGAGGCATAACGAATGCCACCATAGGCAGAAAACATGTTGGAAACCGGAGCTCCAGCCATGGCGCAAACGAAGCGATCACTTCGGGTGATGACCCAGGCTACCTGGTAGCCACCCCAACTCTGCCCTTGAAGCCCCATGCGCAAAGGATCCAGCCGTTGATCCGCACGCAATGCGGCATCCACCCCCTTGTTGATGCAGGTCAAGGCACTGGGGCCTGGACGGCCTACTTGGTAAACGATGTCGGGAATGAATACGGCATAGCCTTGGCTCACGAACCAGCTGACATTGATGGTTGAGGCACTAGGGGCTGGTCGTTTGTAGGCGTGCAATCGATCTGAATAGCGCTCGTAGAAATACACGACGACTGGCAAGGATGCCGCCGCATTGCTGGCACCTTTAGGGGTGTATAGCAAGCCTTGAAGTTGCTTACCCAAAGCACGGTAGGATAGCAATTTTACTTCTGGCCATTGCATGCTGTCTTGCTGAGGGTTGATGTGAGTCAGCTGACTTTCTCCGTTAGCGTCAAGCAACCACAGGTCAGGGGAATGGCTCACATCCTCCTTGGTGAATGTCATCACTGGGGCCTGCTTGGCCTTTGACCATTTACTATGCATGGCATCATCCATCGTTGCCACCACAACGCCATCGGCCGCCCGCCAGGTGCAAAGCGCTTCCTTCTTGGTTAGGTGATGAAATGCATGCAAACTCAAGCTGCTGTCTCTGTTGTCTGCAAAGGGCCAATCAAATGCCAGATTTTTGACCCGCGTTCGCTGTCCTTTTTGACGACCAAAACCCTTGGTGAGGTTGGTCAACTGCTGGCCTGCTTTCGCCATAGGGTCACAAGCGATGACGTCGAAGGCATCATAGACCAGGAACCGACCATCCTGCATCCATCCAGCTGAGCCATAAGCAGAGGGCAAGGATGGGCTGTCATGTCGCTCGTCATGGACGGCATGCTTCACTGGCATGACCATGATTGGGCCTAAGTCATGCGCATGAATAGCCCGAAGAATCCACTGTCTATTCACCTGATCATAGTAGGCTAAAGCTTGGCCATCAGGCGCAATCGATGGCGGCCTTGGTATGCGTAGACCGCGGCCAACAACCAGCACCTCTCCGGTGACATCATGCACCAATTCCACATCATAGGGCAGCTGGATATCCCAACTGTATTGCTGGCGATACACCTCTTGACTGTAGCGCATTGCCCAATGGTGGTTGCCGCGGGCATTGAACACCACCGAAGGCATTGCCTTGTTGCTCAGCGCCTGAATGGCACCAGACTTGACATGGTAAACTGCATCCATGTAACGGGATTTCTCACGCCACAGCTGCTTGGCTTGCTGGGGCTGAATGACCGCATCAGTCCAGGCCCACACATCCACTGCTGCCCTCTCGTCCGCCGTGCTTGAGCTGTCATGTCTCACAGGCACATAGGGTTTGCCATAGCCAAAAATCAAACGGTCACTATCCTTGTGCCAACTAAGATTCGCCTTCAGTAGCGGACCCGTACCTCGTGACAGGCCAAGGAAGTCCTTGCCTGCAATCAATTGGGGCACCTGCCCCATGGATTGCAACCATAGTTGAGCAGGCATTGGCAAGTCACCCTGTTGGTTTTGTGAGGTCCAGGCCATCTGATGTCCATCCTTGCTGATGGCAATCTGACCAATGGATGTGGCTGATTGGCCCACAGAAATAAAGCCTGTTGGGCTTAATCGGTGAAGTTGTTGACGCTTGCTCGCACTGTCAATGGTCACAGCCCATAACTGATCCCCATCCCCTTGCCAATCCCAGCGATCCACCTTGAGCAATTGCAGGGAATCCAACACCTGCACACTGTCCTTGCATGAGGCAGTGATTTGCATGATGAGCAGTGGTGGTTCGTGCTTTTTTGTCTTTGCCGGCCGCTCCACAGCGAGCAGATCCATAGGGCATTCACAATTGCTGAACAAGTGCTTCCCTTGAAAGGATGCCGATGTCACCGGACCCAAGCTGTCAATCAGCCCCAATCTCAAATCCACCAAAAGCAGTTGATCATGCGGCAGGTCCTCTGATTTACTTCCCTTGAGCTTCAAAGACCGAACGCGCTGGTGCGACGGTTTAACCTTGACAATCAGCCCATGCATGCCCGGCGCAAATTGCCCATCATAGGCCCGCTCAAGCCGCAGCACCTCTTCACCATCGCGAAAAAGCAAGGCATGGCCATCGCCGACCTGTGGATTGACAACAGCAAGAAGCCAATGGCCATCGTCACTGAGATGACTGGATTTGATGGATGCCCAGCGATCGTAGTCAATGTGCTCAACCAATTGCTGTGCATGGCTTTGCATCGACAAACTTATCAGCAACCAGCAAGTGATCAAGCAGCGCATTCAGCTGGCCATGTTGTGAAAGACTGCCTGGACATCCTCATCTTCCTCCAAGCGCTCAAGGAGTTTTTCAACCTCATCTTGAGGTATTGCATCAAGGCTTTTGTTCTCCATGGGAATGCGCTCAAAACCTGAGGATAGAATCTCAATGTCCATTTTTTCTAAGGCTTTAGTGATGTTGCCAAATTCAGCAAATTGCGCATAAAGCATGATGGTGTCAAGCAACTTTTCCTCGTCGTACTCTGCGAATACTTCCTCAACGCCGTGATCAATCATTTCAAATTCAAAGGTCTCAAGGTCTCTGTCACCTTGAGCAATCTTGAAATGGCATTTGTGCTCAAACATGAACTCCACTGACCCACTGGTTCCAAGACTGCCATCGTATTTATTGAAACAAGCGCGCACATTGGCCACCGTGCGTGTGTTGTTGTCTGTGGCTGTCTCCACCAGAATTGCAATGCCGTGCGGCGCATAGCCCTCAAAGATGACTTCCTTGTAATCAGCCTGATCCTTGGACGTGGCACGCTTGATGGCGCGCTCAACATTGTCTTTAGGCATGTTGGCGTCTCGCGAATTTTGAATCAAGGCCTTCAATCGGCTGTTGCTTTCAGGATTTGGTCCACTCTCCTTAACGCACATGATGATGTCCTTAGAAATCCTGGTGAACGTCTTAGCCATGCTAGCCCATCGCTTCATTTTGCGAGCTTTCCTGTACTCAAATGCTCTTCCCATGTCTGTCTTTTTCTGTTGTTGAAACCATGCTATTTAGACTTCCCAGATTCTACCTGCATGCAGAATCGCCTCTAAGGATTGCTGACCTTGCTCAGCCATCGCTCGATGAACCTCCTGTTCATGAACGGGTCTTTCGCATTGGTATATGATGCCAAATGGCCTCAGGTCACCTGCCATCCGTGCCAAGGCATATGCCTTGATCGGGTCGTGGATGTCATGAGTCCAGGCCTGAGACACATCACCCGCTGGAGACAGCTTGATCACTTCAACCTGACCCTGGACCAATTGAAGGGTCTTGTCTTGGTCTTTGCCAATCAGGATTGGCTTGCCATGCTCAACATGAAAGGTGTGATCGATGGCGTGTTGTTTGTTGCTGAAACGCTCAAAAGCCCCGTCATTAAACACATTGCAGTTCTGGTAAATTTCAAGCAGTGCAGACCCGTGATGTGCCTTTGCGGCAATCATCATTTCACGTAAATGGGCAGGGCTTCGATCCATGCTTCTTGCAATAAAACTGGCATTGGCCCCCATGGCCAAGGTCAGTGGATTCAAGGCTTGGTCAATGCTCCCTAAAGGGGATGATCGCGAATGCTGTCCTGGCTGTGAGGTTGGCGAGTACTGACCTTTGGTTAAACCATAGATCTCATTGTTGAACAATAGGATGGGAACATTGACATTGCGTCGAAGCAAGTGGATCAAGTGATTGCCACCAATACTCAGGGCATCTCCGTCACCCGTCACCAGCCACACATCGGCATCTGGATTGGCCAACTTCACCCCTGTAGCTATCGCTGGAGCTCTGCCATGCAGGCCATGCAGACCATAGGTATTGATGTAGTAAGGCAGCCTAGAGGAACAGCCGATACCTGAAATCAGGACAGTATTGTCTGGGTCGGCACCAATGGCTTCAAACACCTCCGTCAACTGCTTGAGCACAGAGTAGTCGCCACAGCCGGGACACCATCGCACATCTTGGTCAGTCAAGTAGTCCTTTGCCTTCATGATGTCATGGTATTCAAAAGGGTTTCAGTAAGAGACAGTGCGTCAAATGGCTTGCCCGATGTTTGGCCGATAAAGGCCATTCGCTTCGGGCATCGAGCACGCAGCACATTGACCAATTGCCCTTGGTTCATCTCTACCACTACCAACTGCTTAAATTCAGCCATCACCGCATCCAAGCCAGGGTGCAGAGGGTAAATGTGAACCAAATGCAGATGAGCCACTGCATGCCCCTGCCTGCGCAATTGCTCAGTGGCTGCATGAATCGAACCAAAGGTTGATCCCCATCCAATGACCAACATGTCATCGGATTTGGATCCAATATTCAAGGTCAGCTCAGGGTAGGATGATTGGATTCCCATCACCTTTGCTTGCCTTGCCTGCACCAATGCTTGGTGGTTGTCTGCATCATAAGACACTTCACCACTTCCTTCTTGTTTCTCCAAGCCACCCAATCGATGGGCGCCACCAGGTGTTCCCACAGGAATCCAGGGCCTCACACCCTTCGCGTCTCTCTCATAGGGCATGCGGGAAATATCTGCTTCAGTTGGTCGGATTTGGAGTAGCTGAGACAGATCTGGAATGCGCCAAGGCTCAGCGCTGCTTGCAATGAACGCATCCGACAGGACCATCACAGGAGTCATGGCTTCCATGGCATATTTCGCCGCCATCAACATTACATCAAAGGCATGTGAGGCACTCTTGATTGCTATGACTGGCATTGGTGCTTCGCCATGTCTTCCATGCAAGGCTTGCATCAAATCAGACTGTTCCATTTTGGTTGGCATGCCTGTGCTTGGGCCTCCCCTTTGCACGTTGATAACAATCAAAGGCAATTCCAACATCACAGCTAAACCAAGACCCTCAGCCTTGAGGCTGATACCTGGACCACTGGACGCCGTGACACCCATTTTCCCAGCAAAGGACGCGCCGATGGCTGCAGTCACCGAAGCAATTTCATCTTCAGCCTGAAAGGTGGTGATGCCTTTGGGCCTCTGCCTCACCAACTCATGCAAGATGTCTGAGGCAGGTGTGATTGGGTAGCCAGCGAAAAGCAATTCACGCTGACTCTGGTGTGTCACAGCGGCCAGCCCCATGGCAATGCCTTGAGAGCCTGACAGGGTGCGGTAGGTGCCTTTTGGCAAGGTGTGCGAGGGCATGACATGCTTGAATGCAGACCATTCCGCCGTTTCACCCAGGTAATAGCCGGCCATGAATGCCTTGTCATTGACCTTGGCCAATTCACCTGAAAATTTATTCGCCAAGGCCTCACGAACCATGTTGTGATCAAAGGCATACATCCAAGTCAAAGCACCTAGCACTACCATATTTTTTGCCCGAGATACCGCCTTGCTTCCAAGGCCCATATCCATCAAGGCCTCCTTGGTGACGGTTTGGAAATTGCATTCCAATGTCCTGAAACTCACCCTGGCTTCTTCCAAGGGATCTTCATCAGGGGCAAGCTTTGCCAGGGCTCTTGATCGCTTGTCAAAGCCATCTGTCGATGCCAACAAAATGCCTCCTGGCTTCAGTTGGTCCCTGTATTTCACATAGGCAGCTACATTGAAGACCACCAAAACATCAGCCTGACCGCCGGGTTCATGGACAGCTGTCGACGCCATTTGAAATTGGAAGCCACTGATCCCAGCAATGCTGCCTTTTGGTGCACGAATTTCTGCAGGGAAATCACTGAGGGTTCGAATATCCTGGCCGCTTTGCGCAGCGCTTTGCGTGAGCTGAGACCCCAAAAGTTGCACACCATCACCAGAATCTCCGGCAAGTAAAATAACAATTTTGTGGCTTGAATCAGACATTGTCGATGTGTCGAATTTCGCGGATTTCCGGGGCGTACTTTTTCACAGTTGCTTCTACACCGTGCTTGAGGGTCATTTGATTCACATGGCAATCGATGCAAGCACCCTGAAGCTGAACCTCAACGATGCAATCATCCGCGATACCTAGCAGGATGATGTCACCACCATCCTCTTGCAAGTAGGGGCGGATTTCATCCAGGGCCTTCGCTACGCGATCTGCTAAATCACTCATGCTTTTAGTTTTCTTGTAGAGCAGCCAGCCATTGTAGTGATTCTAACCGATTCTGTTTCAGGAAGTTGGGTCACCCTATTTGCCAACGATGACACCATGTTAACGGTCATGTCAACAAAGGCTTGCTTCACGGGGCCCTCTGCTTGCAGTGCTGCCGGCCGGCCTACATCACCCGCTTCGCGAATGCCTTGGACCAAAGGAATCTCTCCCAAGAAATCCACCTTCATTTGTGCAGCCAATCGCCGAACGCCTTCTTGACCAAATAGGTAATACTTGTTATCAGGTAATTCTTCTGGCGTGAAATATGCCATGTTTTCAACCATGCCAATCACCGGAACCTTGATGGCGCTCATGTTGAACATGGCCACACCTTTTCTTGCATCAGCTAGAGCAACAGCCTGTGGGGTGCTGACAACAATAGCGCCGGTGACGGGCAGTGACTGAACAATGCTCAAGTGAATGTCTCCTGTGCCAGGAGGCAAGTCCAATAGCAAAAAGTCCAGGTCGCCCCAGTGGCTTTCATGCAGCATTTGATTCAGGGCCTTAGAGGCCATTGGGCCTCGCCATACAACGGCTTGGTCGTTACCTGAAAAGAAGCCAACAGACATAATCTTGATGCCATAGGCAATGACTGGGTCCATTTTTCTGACACCGTTGATTTCAATGCCACCAGGTCGTTCAGTCATCACATCAAACATGATTGGCATGCTGGGGCCATAGATGTCGGCATCCAAAATTCCCACCTTGAAGCCCATGTCTCTCAAGGCGATGGCCATGTTTGCTGTCACGGTGCTTTTGCCAACACCGCCTTTACCTGAAGCAATCGCAATGACATGCTTGATGCCGTCAATGGCCTTGCCCTTGATGACCTGATCATCCACCTTTGCTGGTGCCTCAACCAGCATATTCACAGTGATTTGCAACTTGGGATCAATGCGCGCATGGATGGCCTTCAATAGAGCAACTTCCAAGGTTTTTTTCTTGTGCATAACGGGGCTATCTGAAATCACATCAATGATGACTTCATTGCCCATCACTTGCACATTGCGCAAATGCTTACTCGCCACCAAGAGGCCATTGCCCGAGGCATTCATCACAGCGTCAACCGCCGTTTCAATTTGTTGTTTTGTCACCATATGTTTGCGAAATTACGACCTCTTTGGCAGAGTTTTTCAAGACGATACTTCCATGGATTCCGGCAGCGATTTATTGGCCAATTGCCCACAAGCAGCATCAATGTCCTTGCCGCGGGAACGTCGAATATTGACGGTCACACCAGCGTGCTCCAAGGCGCCAACATAGGCATCAATGGAGCGCAAGGTGGCCTTTTGAAAACGTCCATCTCCAATAGAGTTGTACTCAATCAGGTTCACCTTAGAAGGTACGCGCTTGCACAGAGCCACCAAAGCCTGAATGTCCTCAGGGCCATCGTTCAAATCCTTCCACACCACGTACTCAATGGTGATTTGACTGCCTGTCTTCTCATACCAATACAGCATGGAATCCATGAGATCTTTGACATTGCTGGCATCATTCACAGGCATGATAGCTGATCGAACTTCATCGCGGGCAGAATGTAAGCTCACAGCCAAATTGAATTTTACCTGCTCATCAGCCATGCGTCGAATGAGCTTTGGAAGGCCCACTGTTGACAAGGTGATCCGCTTGGCAGATATGCCAAGCCCCTTGGGTGATGTGATGCGCTCGATGGAAGCCAACACATTGTGGTAGTTGGCCAATGGCTCACCCATGCCCATGTAGACAATATTGGTCAAGGGTCGCTTGAAATGCTTCTCAGCCTGTGCCTGGATAGCGCGAACTTGATCCACAATCTCTCCTGGACTCAGATTACGAATGCGCTTAAGCTTTGCCGTGGCGCAGAAGTGGCACCCCATGTTGCAACCCACCTGCGAGGAAATACAAGCTGTAATTCGCCGATCTGTTGGAATCAATACCGACTCTACAATCAGCCCGTCGGCAAGCCTGACAGCATTCTTGATGGTGCCATCCTTGCTCACTTGCTCATGGCTCACAGAAATGGGTCTGATCTCAAAAATTGCTTTCAAAGACTCCCTCAGGGCCTTTGGTAAATTGAGCATGTCATCGATGCTATGCGCTTCCTTGCTCCACAGCCAATCGTAAACTTGATCAGCTCTGTAGGCCGGTTGGGTCAATGTTTTGAATTGTTCTCGCAGTTCATCTTGCGTTAATGCGCGCAAATCGCGTTTCAGCTTGTCTATCATCGGATTTGAATCAGTGAGCCCATTCGGATTTTTGATCTAGTTCTAGAGAGTATCACGGCATCCCCTTGCACATGCTCGGAAGCCACACTCAATCGAAGGATTGGGCCAAGGCGTTCTTTGCCATTTTTATGCATGACCACATAGTCCATCTGGGCCTCAGGTGAAATACTTACCATGACCAAGTTAGACCGCCTCACATTATTGGTATTTCTAGATTTCCTTTCGGCAAATCGTTTAGCATTTCTCGGGTGGTCGTTGAACATTACATGCAAGCTGTTGCCATCCACAATAGGAAGATAGCCACTGTGAAAACCACCATCGTTAGTGGTTCGCTGCATTTTAGGGATCATGCCAACCCATTCAATCTCTCCTTCAGGAGAAACGCTGATGGTCAACAGCTCGTCATAGTGGTAGTGGTTAGTTGTTTTTGTTGTGCCATTTGTGGTCGTGGTCGTGGTATAGGTCTCATAGTTTTCAGCAATAACGAAGGCTCCACCATCTGCACGACGCAAAAAGTCCCTGAAAACAAAGTCCATTTGCACCTCACCTCGGCGCTGGAACCTGCCTAATCGGATGGCTGCAGATTTAAAGTCATCAGAAAATGGATGAATAACACGTGACTTGGTCTCAGAGGTCTTTTGATCCAATTGGATATAGAACAGACCCTTGGTTGTGCCCCAGTCCATATTTCGGTCAGAGTACAAGCCAGAAATGGCCACCGTTTGTGAGGAAAAATCTACTTGCATGCCGACATCTGAAACATAAATCCCTTGCAAACCCAAATCAAGCTGTAAGTAGCTTTCCCCATCCAGCCGGTAAATCAGATGCTTGACTTGCATTTTCCGGTCTACAAAGAGGCGAGAAGCCAATTGCCCTAAAACAGTATATTGCCCTAAAACATAAAGCTGCCCGTCATTGGTCAAGTTGGCCTCTTTGAGGTTGAATAGGTCATCGCGCACATCCAAGTTGAATTCGCTGGACCAATGAATCTGAATGCTATCACTGTCATAGACGGTGGCATAGAATTTCTCGTCATCGCGGAGTCGGG
This sequence comes from uncultured Flavobacteriales bacterium, assembly GCA_963925545.1. Classification (GTDB taxonomy): domain Bacteria; phylum Bacteroidota; class Bacteroidia; order Flavobacteriales; family Schleiferiaceae; genus TMED14. The sequence goes on from CAWUSA010000007.1 coordinate 28,688, forward strand.
TTTGTGGCGAACTAATGATGGCAAATCGTTCCTTGTCTTGACTGAAACGTACCGTGAAAGACCCCGTGTAGCGGCTTTTGACATCAATGGACTCAACCGTCACCATTGGCATCGGATCCCCTTCCCTATTGTAGCGCTGAAGCAGCAAGGTTTTTTCTCGATCTCCACGATCAAAGGCTTCCAGGAAAACAAAAAACTGTCCATCAACCACGTTCACTGCCACGACATGGGTGCGCTTGGCGTTGACTTTGATCGCAGGTGTCTCCACTTGCCATACCTGTGTCGAAGTGGCTCGATCATACTTTGCAAGCAGAAATTCACCCCCACGGAACAAGGCATTTCTTAGGCCAAAGGTGTAATAGAATGCTTCATCCATGTCAATGATTTCATCGGTTTGCACATCTCGGTGGCTATACGTTGGCGACCACACCAGGTCATAACCTGGCACTTGAGCAAACAAAGCAGGCCCCATAAGTGACAAGAAAAGAATAATGGGTTGTACCTTGGCTTTGGCAAGGTTTTGGATTCTTTGCATTGAAACAAGGTACGGCATGAAATCAATCTTTTTTACAATCATAGCAATCGTTATTTGTGGTTTACCACCGGCTGCATTGCAGGCGCAAACTGTTGTTGTTAAAAAGCGGCAAGTCAGCAGTCAGGGACTGACAGAACGTTCTACTACCAAAAAACGGTCCAGACATGTTCCAGAACATGCCATTACTTACAATTTTTCTGCTTTCCTTTTAGGCGACTTGCCCTTGGGCTACAGTTACCGGCCATCTGACTTCATAACCATAGAGGCTGGGCTGGGCATCACTAACAACAATTTTGTGGATGAGCTGAACACGTTTTTATTCTCCAATTCTAGTTTTTACAGCGAAGCAAGCCACACACCCATAAGCGGATCAGCACATGCGGGACTGAAGTTTTTCCCCGAAGGGGATGCCTTCAATGACGGGATGTACATCGGCGCTCAACTGACGCGACGCAATTACCGAAAAGGCTTCATTGATGGAGACAGCACAGTGGCCGCCTCCAAGCTTTTCATGGATTTAGGGCTAACGATAGGCTACCAATTGAGGCCTTCTAACCACATCATGGTTGATTGGTACATTGGACTAGCTAATCGATCCATTCGTTGGGATCGGGTGGAATCCCTGCTCTTATGGGACCCTGCCAGTGGTCAGAATATCACCACCACTTCGATCAATCCAGCAAGTGACAAGCGGCTTGAAGGCCAGCCAGACAGGTACACAACCATCGGCTTACTGATGGGATTGAAGGTCGGTTATTTCTTCTGATCAAATGACCAACAAGGCATCACCAAATGCCAAGAAGCGGTACTTCTCTTTGATGGCTGTCTTGTAAACCTCCATGATCAATTCATGACCTGTGAAGGCCGATGTTACCATCATCATGGTGCTTTGTGGGCCATGGAAATTGGTAAGCATGCTATTAACGGAGCGCACTTGGTAAGGCGGGAATAGGAACTTATTGGTCCACCCCTCATGGGCTTTAAGCTTGTCATAGGTGATCAAATTAGCCTCCAGAGGTCGAAGCACAGAGGTGCCAACGGCACAAATCCGACGTTTTTCATCCTTTGCGCGGTTGATGCGATCCACAGTGTCTTTAGGCAGGATAAATCGCTCAGATTCCATCTTGTGTTTAGATAAGTCTTCCACTTCAACCAATCGGTAGGTACCTAGGCCAACATGCATGGTCATTTCAGCAATATCCACCCCTTTGATTTCCATGCGTTTGAGCACATGCTTGGTGAAATGCAAGGAAGCAACTGGGGCTGCAACAGCACCCTCAACAGAGGCAAAGATGCTCTGGTAACGGTCAGCATCTTCTGGCTCTAACTCCCGCTCAATGTATCGAGGTAAAGGTGTTTCACCAATGGATCTAAGCTTCTCACGGAATTCCTCGTAAGGGCCATCAAACAAAAAGCGCAAGGTGCGGCCTCGCGATGTGGTGTTATCCACCACCTCAGCCACAAGGCTGTCGTCATCACCAAAGAATAGCTTATTGCCAATACGAATCTTCCGTGCAGGATCAACCAATACATCCCATAGCCGATTTTCAGCACTCAGTTCACGAAGCAAAAACACTTCAATGACGGCGCCTGTTTTTTCTTTTGCACCCCATAGTCGGGCAGGAAAAACCTTGGTGTTATTTGCCACCATCACATCGCCTTCCTCAAAGTAATCTACGATATCTTTGAAATGCTTATGCTCAATCTTTCCGCTATCACGATGAACCACCATCATGCGGGCATCATCACGGTAATCCTTGGGGTATTGTGCAATCAACTTTTCAGGCAAATTGAATCGATAATGGGAGAGCTTCATTTTCATAGCCGGCAAATATACATTTTCACATAGGGCCTTGTCAAGTCCCGCAACATGAAATCGCCATTACGCTCTGACGCTTTATCGCTAACAATCAATGTCATCAGGTTATGCAGCAATTTGAAAAAATTTGAAAAAATTTGATATTTTTTCTTACTCGCCTGAAATATGGCCAGGATGTACAGCTTCCCAAGCTGCATTCAGGTCGTGGCATGCACGCAAATGATGCGAACCAACCTGTGTCCTGACTAAGCCACTGAGGTATGCCCCACAGCCAAGGGATTGACCCATATCATGAGCCAGGCTTCGGATATAGGTTCCTTTGCTGCACTGGATGTCTAACTGCCACACATCATGCTTTATAGCCTGAATAGATAAGGCGTGGATGGTGACTTGCCTTGCTTTGATGTCAACAGTGACGCCTTTTCTTGCCAAATGGTAGGCGCGCTTCCCTTCGATCTTGACAGCAGAGAATATGGGTGGCTTCTGGCTAATCAGACCTGAGAATTGTTCAATCAATGCAAGGCGTAATTCATCGGTCAATTCAGGTATAGCGGAACCCGTGGGCTTGATGTCTGATTCTGCGTCATAGGATGCGGTTGTTGCACCAAGCGTCAACATTGCCTTGTAGCCTTTTTCGCTGTCAACGTATTGCTTAATGCCCTTGGTTGCCCTGCCAACGCAAAGAACCAAAACGCCAGTTGCTAAGGGGTCCAGAGTGCCTGCATGACCTATTTTTAACTTCTTGAGGTTGTAGCGCCGCTTGAATGCACCACGCATTCTCCTGACCACATGGAAGGATGTCATGCCTAGTGGCTTGTCAATTGCCAGCGTGAGGCCTTGTTGAATCAAAGTCTCTGCGTCTGCCGGAAGGTTCAGATCAACAGTTGCCATGAAAAGGAAAGACCTGCAATCAGAAAACAATACCAAGCAAAATCGGATAATCGTGCCCGTTTCACCCGCTCAATCATGAATCGGCAAGCAAAGACACCAACAATGAATGCAACAACAAAGCCTACCATCAAGGGAAGCAGGGTCACCTCGCCCGCATAAGAGCCCACAGCCATAGAGCGTATGTCAATCAACATTTTTCCGATAATCAAGGGCACGACCATCAAGAAACTGAACCGCGCAGCCTTGGATCGATCCACGCCAAGCAACACGCTGGTTGCAATGGTTGCGCCTGAACGGGAAATACCCGGAAGTATAGCTATAGCCTGAGCAATGCCAATGAGCGCTGCTTGGCCTGGTCCCACAGACCGCTTGCTGTGCTTAGCCCGATCAGCCAACAACAATAGAAATCCCGTGATCAAAAGCATGCTTGCCACAAAATTCACGGAACCTGAGAACAAACGATCCAATTCATCTTCAAAGGCAAGGCCAACAAAGACAGCAGGAACCATGGACAAGATGATGGCAAGGGCAAACTTTAAGCTATCCGAATCCCCTTGAACAAGACCAGCGAGAATGGCCGCAATGTCCTTGCGAAAAACCATGATGGTCGCCAGTGCCGTTGCGGCATGCAGCACAATGGTGAAATGCAGACCTGCCTCTGCCAATGCCTCATCACCCAAAAGGGCTTTAGCCAGTTCCAAATGGCCCGACGAGCTGACAGGTAAGAATTCTGTTAGACCTTGAATCAGGCCCATCAAAGCAGCGACCCAAAGGCTCATTTTGGCTTATGGAGAATAGCAAAAACTTCAATGACCAAGCCAATGACAACCAACAAAGGCGCCAATTGGATGCGTACAGAGCTGAACAGTTCAGGGTTGTACACTGAGGGATCTTCTGATCCGCCCCCTGTCATGAGTATGAATCCTGCCATCATGAATGCCAAGCCGGTAAACAGGAGGATATAATTTTTTTTGCCAAAAAGGAAATGGTTGTCGCTCATCGTTCGTAGAGTTTGTTGGTATTAAGTGCCAGGTAACGGTTCACAGCTGCCGCAGTGGATCCGGTGGTTATCAAAGTGCCAATCAAGAGCATGCCCCCGGACAACATAGCCCACAAGGACCATGGCAAGGTGTGTGAGATAGCTGGCAAGTAATTGGATGCAATAACAAAGGTCAATGCCAACAAGAGGGAGCCAACAATGGCGCCAAACAGACCCAATCGCAAGCCTTGAGCCATGAATGGTTGGTGGATAAAGGCCCGTGTGGCGCCGACCAATTGCATGGTCTTGATTGTGAATCGTTTGGCATAAATAGACAGCCGAATGCTGCTATTGATCAAGGCCATGGAAATCAACAACAATCCAGCCACAATGGCAAACATGATGGTGGTGATCCGTCCGACGTTTTGATGAATCAAGGACACCAAGTCACGGTCATAGATCATGTCCCCAACTATGCTTTCACGCGATAAGCGAGCTTCAAGTGCCGTCAATTGTTCAGGACTGACAAATTCTGCATGCAATTTCATGTCCAGGGCATCGCTGAAGGGGTTCACGCCCAAAATATCTTGGATGAAATCCTCCCCCAACTCGGCAGTGAACGTTTCCGCAGCGACTTCTTTGGAGACAAAGACCATGCTTCGGACCTCAGGAGACTGCGCCCATTTGCTTTGAAGGGCATCAATTTGCGATTGGCTTGCAGTGGGTTTTAAAAAGAGTGTGAAGGTGAAGTTTTCCTTCAAATCCTCAGTTAAACTGCGGGCTTGATAGATTAGTGTTCCGGTGATGCCTAGGAGAAAAAGGACCAGTCCAATGCTGCTAATCACAGAAAAATAAGAGGCTCTTAGCCTCCTGCGATTAAAATTGTCTTCCTCCTTGGATTTTCCCATGCCACAAATCTAACTCAAACAAGCCATTACCCTACTTTTGTACTCATGGAATACCGGCCTTCTGACATTGAACCCAAATGGCAAGCACATTGGCGTGAGCAATCTGTCTATGCTGCGAAGTTCCCATCTGATAAACCCAAATACTACGTGTTAGACATGTTCCCCTACCCTTCAGGCGCAGGGCTTCACGTAGGCCACCCGCTGGGGTACATAGCGTCTGACATAGTCGCACGTTACAAACGACACAAGGGATTCAACGTCTTGCACCCCATGGGGTTTGATGCCTTTGGCCTTCCTGCAGAGCAGTACGCCATCCAAACTGGGCAACCCCCAGCAAGCACCACAGAAGCCAACATAGACCGCTACATCAAGCAGCTCAACCGAATCGGTTTCAGCTTTGATTGGGCTGGTGACCTGCGAACATGCGAGCCCGACTACTACCGTTGGACCCAGTGGATTTTCTTGGAATTGTTCGACTCATGGTACAACCTAAGCAGCGGCAAGGCAGAGCCGATAAGCAGCTTGACTGATCACTTATCAACCCAAGGCTCCGAAGGGTTGAAAGCCAATGTGACCGATCAAATTCAGCCCTGCAGTGCCAGCCAATGGGCCGCTTTCAACCGGAAGGAAAGCGAAGCCTATTTGCAGCAATTCCGATTGGCCTACCGCAGCGAAAGCACCGTGAACTGGTGCCCAAAATTGGGCACCGTTTTAGCCAATGACGAAGTGGTCAATGGCCGGTCTGAACGCGGGGGATTCCCCGTCATGCAGAAGCCCATGTTGCAATGGAGTCTGAGAATTTCAGCCTATGCACAACGTTTACTTGATGGCTTGGAAGGGTTGGATTGGTCTCACAGCATCAAGGAAACGCAACGGCACTGGATCGGTCGATCCGAAGGTGCCAGCATGGGATTTGACATTGAAGGTCATCCAGAGCAGTTGGCCATCTTCACCACACGACCAGACACCCTTTTTGGGGTGAGTTTCATGGTGTTGGCACCCGAACATTCGCTGGTGAAATCTCTCACCACTGCAGCAGAGCGATCCACAGTGGTCAACTACATTGATCAGGCCAGCAAGCGTTCTGAGCGCGAGCGCATGATGGACAACAAGTCTGTCAGCGGAGCCTTCACTGGGGCATATGCCATTCACCCCTTCACCAAGGAGAAATTGCCCATTTGGATCAGTGATTATGTCCTGGCATCCTATGGGTCCGGCGCCATCATGGCCGTACCTGCTCATGACGAAAGAGACCATGCCTTCGCTAGCTTTTTCAAGCTGCCCATTCGCCAGGTGGTCGATCCAGACCTCTCAATCATGGTTGAATCAGACTTCCTCAACGGCCTGACTGTTGAGGATGCTATGAAGGCAGCAATGGATCGCATTGCAAAGGATCAACGCGGGGATCGAAAGGTGCAATACCGCTTACGCGATGCCGTTTTTGGTCGCCAGCGCTATTGGGGCGAACCCATTCCTATTGTATACCGGGATGGCGTGCCTGAGGCACTCTCCACAGAAGAATTACCCCTGGTGTTGCCAGCGGTCGATGCCTATTTACCCACAGAGTCGGGCGAGCCACCCCTTGCTCGGGTTACTGATTGGACCAGTGCTGAAGGCTTGCCTATTGAAACAAGCACCATGCCCGGGTGGGCCGCCAGCTCATGGTACTTCCTTCGCTACATGGACCCCAGCAACGACAAGACTTTTGCCGCAAAAGAAGCCATGGATTACTGGGGGCAAGTTGACTTGTATGTCGGCGGGAGTGAGCATGCCACAGGGCATTTGCTCTATGCCCGATTCTTTGGACATTTCCTCAAGGATCGTCAACACATCCCCTTTGAAGAGCCCTTCAAGCACATGGTCAATCAAGGCATGATACAAGGAATCAGCGGCTTTGTTCATCGTGAAGAAGGAAGCAACATCTACTTGAGCAAAGCATTGGCTAAGGGTCGGAAAACCCAAAAGATTCATGTAGATATCAGCTTGCTTGATAAGCATGACGCCATGGATTTGGATGGCTTCAGGGCATGGCTTCCCGACCATGCAGATGTGGTATTTGAACCCGCTAATGGCCCCATCATCGTGGAGCGAGAGGTGGAGAAAATGTCAAAATCCAAATACAATGTGGTCAACCCCGACCACATCATCGATGAACATGGGGCAGATGCATTGCGCCTGTTTGAAATGTTTTTAGGGCCCATTCAACAATCCAAGCCATGGGACACCAAAGGCTTGTCTGGCGTGACAGGCTTTCTTCGCAAAGTGATGCGATTGATGGATCGCGTGGAAGACATTGAAGCAAGCAAGGATGAGCAACGCGTGTTGCATGTCTTGATGGACAAGGTTGAAAGGGACATTGCCTCTCTGTCACTGAACACATCGGTTTCTGCCATGATGATTGCCGTCAACCAATGGCTGGAGATGCCTAAACTGTCAAAGGCAAGCATGAAAGACTTTGCCATCATCCTCTCACCATTTGCCCCGCATGTCGCAGAGGAAATTTGGCAATTACTCGGCGGAAGCAAGAGCATCACCCTTGTACCCTACCCACAGCTAAACAAAGCCATGCTTGTCAATGATGAAGTCACTTACCCCGTTCAATTCAATGGCAAAACCCGATTCATGCTGACTGTTGCCGCATCGGCTGACAAAGCAGTGATTGAAGCAATGGTGATGGCGGATGAGCGCAGCGTCAAATACGTGGCCGACAAGACCATCAGAAAAGTCATTGTGGTGCCTCAGCGCATCGTCAATGTTGTACTCAGCTAGGGTTTAGCCTTCCACCGACAAGGCTTCCAATTGTGCCCTGATTGCAACAATAGACGACAAGAAATTGCTCATTTCTGATTGCGGGAGCGATTCTGTTTTAGGTAAATCTTGTTTGAGGGCATCTACTTGGACACCATTTTTCCAGAAACGGTAGCAAACATGAGGGCCCGTAGCCAATCCTGTGGCACCAACATAGCCAATCACCTCACCTTGTTCCACCCAGACGCCGGGCTTGATGCCACCTTTGATCCGTGACATGTGCAAATATTGCGTGGTATAGGTGCCATTGTGCTTGACTTTCACGTAGTTGCCATTAGCACTGGTGTAGCGGGCAGCGATGATACGACCCTTCGCAGTGGATAAAATAGGGGTGCCCTTCGGGGCAGCGTAATCTGTACCGAGGTGAGCCTTCCATCGTCGTTGCACTGGATGGAATCGCTTCATGGTGTAGCGAGATGTGATGCGACCAAATTCCAATGGCGCGCGCAAGAAAGCCCGCCTCAATGACTCACCCTCAAGGTCGTAGTAATCCCTGACATTGACTGAAACATTGTCGTAATAGTAGGCGTATAATGCCTTGCCAGCATGCACAAATCGGACAGCCAGGATGTTCCCCGCCCTCACAAAAACTGTGTCATCTACAAAGTGCTCCTCAAAGATTATTTCAAAGCGATCACCCTTCTGCAATCGGAAAAAATCGATGGTCCAGGCATAGATTTCCGACATCCGAATGGCTACTGCAGGTGACACATCTTGGGATTCAAGGGTCTGGTACAATGAGCTTGTAATAACCCCTGTCACCTCTCTTTCTTTGATGGTGACTGGTCGTTCCACCAATCTCACAAACAGCGAATCTCTCAAGCCAAAAACCACATAGGATGTTTTGGACGATTCGTAGACGAAATAATCAGCCCGCCCCAAGGAGTCCTTCGTTGAAAAAACCCAGTAAGTATCACCTGCTCGCCAACGGCGGGGGTCAAAGTGCTCTTTGCCCTTTTCAAGCAGCGTTGAAATGCTAGGGTAGTCTACACCCAGCCTGTCCAAGACAGAGCCAAAAGCCTGTCCGGATTTCACGACGAATCGTTTGGGTTGGTGATTAGCTAAAGAAATCCCATACATGATTCCTGGGTCCACTGCTTCGCTGTCAGAGTTGCTGCCCATGACATCGTCGCCAACAAGTGGTGACAGCAAAGACCACAACAGCCAGATAACAAGCAAGGCTATACCGCAAACAATGGCGAGTGCCTTTGGCTTGACTTTTCGACGAGGAGACTGAGGGCTTTCCATGAATGCGAATTTAATGGCTATTCACAACCCAGCCACATCCTCATTCACTCACTTATTGACAGATGGCTTGGATGGTAGGGTTCCCCATGCATCTTTCTCTGTCTGAGTCCACATGTGTGGAAAGAAAATACGAAGCTGCATGCGCGGCGGCAGGTACTTCTGCCAATTGGTTCCGCCCGTAGCACGCACATCAGCAGGTTTTTTTGCCAAATACCTCACGGCACTTTTGTAATGGGATAGTGGCCACAGCACATTGACATAATAATCAAAAGCCCTTGCTTGCTCACGCAGACCCTCGGTCATTTCCCCTGCTTCACTTAAATCTGCCATGCGGTCGCTAACGGTGCGGCCTACCCATTGACTGGCTTGCGCTTGAAAGCCTGCCGCGTACTTCTCCTCAAATTGAATCAAGGTCAAGGTTTTTTCTCCTGTTGCTGCAATGGTTGCGCCAGACTGCCAGTACAATTTCTTGAACAAGGTGGTCACATCCTTTTCTTCTGCCATCTCCTGACGGTGATCGATGTGCACCAACTGATTCAAGGGCGCACAGGCCATTTCAATCATTCGGTACTGCGCCGATTGAAACCCGCTCGCTGGCAACAACGCCATGCGGAATTTCAAGAACTGCGTCCGGTCCATGCCATCAACCATGATGCTGAAACTGTTGTCCAAGGCCTTGAAATAGGTATTGCAACGGCGAAGGCGTTCTTCCATCAAGGTAGCGTCCATGCCCTCAGACTCAATGACATCCTTGAGCTCATGCAAGCACAGCTTGAAGTACAATTCCGTGATCTGGTGGTACATGATGAAAATCGGCTCATCATGGTGTTTGGTTCGGGGGCTCTGCAAGCTCAACAAGGTATCCAAGTGGATGTAATCCCAATACTTGAGGTAGTCGGTTTCGACCAAGCCATCGAGGTAATCCAACAAGGCCTGCCCTGAAACAGCGTACTTGGCCTCCAAGGCATCGATGCGGGTTTTCAATTCTGATTCCATAGGGTGAAATTAGGCGATTAGGCCTTAGGCACCCCATAAATGAAGGTGCTGCCATGCCCCAATTCGGCGGCAACGGTGATGGATTGATCATGGGCTTCAACAATGTGCTTGGCAATGGCCAGACCCAGCCCCGTTCCAAACACCTGCTTTCCATGCACCCTTGCCCTATCTGCACGGTAAAACCGCTCAAATATCCGTGTGATGTCATCCTTTGCAATGCCAATTCCATTGTCCTTGACCACCACATCCAAGCGATTGGCTTGATCAATCAATTGGATGTGCAATTCAGGCTTGCTTTCTGAAGCGTACTTGATGGCATTGCTGATCAAGTTCAACAAGACCTGTTCCATGCGTTGCTTGTCTGCCATGACCCTGTCATCAAGGGTGTCAGGCAAGGTCAAATGAACCTGAATGCCTGCGAGTTCTAATCGGTCTTCCATTTGCTCCATGGCATCAAGCACTTGTTGCTTGAGTCCATAGGGCGACTGCTCCAAGGTCAGCTTGCCTGATTCCAGGTGAGCCAATACATCCATGTCACGCAGCAAGCGGATCATCCGATCCACATTGCGGCTGGCCTTTTTGAAAAAACGTTCCCGCTGTGCGGCATCTTCTACCCCATCCATGAGGGTCAGCAAGTACCCCTGAATATTGAATACTGGGTTTTTCATCTCATGGGACAGGTTGGCGATGAACTCCCGTCGAATAGTGTCCTGTTCGCGGAGGCTAGTCATTTCCACAGCAGCCCGCCTGACCCACATGGTCACTTCCATGTCGACCCGACCCAACTCCTTGGCATCTTGAAGCATGTCATCCCGGTATTTTTCCGGATTGTTCAATGCCTTGTAAATCCGGGTGAGCTTCACGTGCATGAATTGCTTGATCATGGATTCTGCAATCACTGCTGTCACTAGACCTGACCCTACAGCAAACAGCATCAAGGTGACTGCTTGAGGGGTTTGACCTTGCAGCCAGAACACCAGAAGCATGGACAGGCCGTTTGTCAGACCTACAATCAGACCAATGACGCTGGCTATTAGGCGAGGGTTTTTGAACATCATGGCGTCAACTTGTAACCCACGCCCTTGATGGTGGTGATGAATGCTTGCCCTATTTTTCCTCTGATCCTTCGAATGTGGACGTCGATGGTCCGATCACCCACAATGACATCATCGCCCCAAACTTCCTGGAGGATGATTTCTCTGGTCAAAACACTGTCTGGCTTTGTGGCCAACAAATACAACAGCTCAAATTCTTTGCGTGGCAATGCGAAACTCTTGCCGTCCAAGGTGACCGTGAAGCTATCTGGGTCAACGCGAAGACCTGCCACGTCAATGGCTGAATGTGCCTGCTTCGATTTATGGGCGGTTCTTCTCAACAGGGCTTTGACACGACTGATGAGAACTTTAGGCTGGATGGGCTTGGTGATGTAGTCATCTGCCCCAGCCTCAAACCCTGCCAATTGTGAGTAATCCTCGCCTCGCGCACTCAAAAAGGCAATGGCCACGGATTGGCCGTCGCGACGAGCCCTGATGGCTTTGGATGCTTCTACCCCATCCATGTGAGGCATCATGACATCCATCAATACCAGTTGTGGTTGGTGTTCGATGAATTGCTTCAGACCGTCTGAGCCATCCTCCGCCTCCAAAACTCCGTAGCCTTCTTGCGCCAGATGGTAATGAATCAGTTCCCTGATATCCGCATCATCATCCACCAATAAAATCAGAGCCTGCTTGTCCATCAATTCACGATTCATTGCAGTAAAAGTACGGCCATCAAAGTCGGAACATGGCCACACATGCTTGCTGACCTTTTAAGCGGAGGTACATGGCATACCTTGCAGCCATGAAAGCACAATCACGCCTGTTTCTAGCCCTTTTAATCATTACATCCTTCCAATCATTTGCTGCGGATACGGTGAGAGTTATGACTTACAACCTGATGTACTACCGGAGTTCAACGAGTTTTTGTGATTACAACGTCAACCCACCAACGGTGAAAGACTCTGCCATGAAAGCCATTGTGGCTTATGCACAGCCCGACATCATACTTTGCCAGGAAATGAGCGGCCAGGACACCTTAGGGCATTCTGCGTTACTGAACAATGCCCTCAATGTCAACGGCGTGACGCGCTGGACAAAAATCCCTTGGCAAAGCAACGGCAGCGGCATCGTGGGCGGCATTTTCTATGACAAGGAAAAATTCCAATACATGTCACATGGCATCATCAAAAAAGGCAATGATGGCCTGAACTTGACCCGAGGCATCGACTGGGTGCACCTTTATTACCGGGACTCTCTGCATGGCTACGGCAAAGACACCGTCTACCTGCGGGTTTTCAACGCACACCTGAAAGCGGGCAGCCAAACCAGTGATGAAAACCTTCGAAACAAAGCAGCCCAAGCGTTGATCACTTACATGTACCAAAACCCCAGTGGTGCACACAGGATATTTGGTGGAGATTTCAACGTCAAAACCAGCCAGGAGCCTTGCTATCAAACCCTTGTCAACCCCGCAAATACATCCCTGCGATTCAATGACCCCATCAACAAGCCAGGCAATTGGAACAACGTCTACGCGCATCGCTATGTTCACACCCAAAGCACCCGAGACATACAGACCAATGGTGGTTGTTTTTCCGGTGGTGGACTCGATGACAGATTGGACCAAATCTTGGTCTCAGATGCATTGACTTCCGGACAAGCAGCGTTCACGGTGTTGCCTAGCACCTACCGGGTGATTGGCAATGATGGGCAACATTTTGATGACGCCATCAACGCCAATGGCAACAGCTCCGTGCCTGCCAATGTGCTGGATGCCCTTTACAACCTGTCAGACCACCTGCCTGTGGTCGTTGACATTGCCGTGGAAAGCCCCAACGTGTCATTGGTTGACCTGAAGCAATGGCATTGCCAAATTCTTGGCTCGATGACGCAAGGGTTTCGGATTCAATGGAGCAAAGACATGAGCGGGACCACTTACCAGCTCAGCAATGGCCTTGGTCAAATTCTCGAACAAGGCCAGCTCAGCGGCAAGCAGTTGGATCTTTCCAGCCAACAAGGCCTTAGCTATCTCATCATGGCGCATCCCATTCATGGTCGTCATGTCATCAAATTGCTCTAACTCTAAGCAAACATTTGTACATTCACAGCTTACAACTATCACTCCATGAAACATTTTACTAGCGCATTATTCCTTGTTGCATCTTTTGGCCTATTTGGTCAAAACTGCACCCAACCATTCATCTCTGAATACCTTGAAGGCACAAGCAACAACAAGGCCCTTGAAATCGTGAACCCGAGCAGTTCGCCATTGAACATGAGTATCTATTCTCTCGCTTCATTCAACAACGGCAACACAACGCCAAGCAACACTTTTCAGTTCCCTAACATCACCTTGCCTGCTAATGGCGTCTATGTGATCGCTAACTCAAGTGCTGATCCCAGTATTTTAAGTGTGTCTGACACCACCTCAGGCGTCACCTGGTTCAATGGTGATGACGCCATTGTTCTGTTTAAAAACACGGATACCTTAGACATCATAGGCATCGTTGGCACCGATCCTGGCACCAGCTGGGCGGTCGGTAGCGGCGCAACCAAGGAATTCACCTTGGTACGAAAGGCCACTGTGCAAACAGGCCAGACCAACTGGGCAATAGGTGCAGGCGAATGGGATGTTAGCCCACAAAACACCTTCACTTACCTCGGTAGCCATAGTAGCGCTTGCGGCGGTAGCGGTGGCGGCGGTGGCGGCGGTGGCCCCACATACTACCCAGCGCGCAGCATCAGTCAGATTCGCGGCATCAATAGCTCAGGCGTTGCAGACAGTTTGGGTTCGAAAGCAGCAATTTCCGGTGTGGTTTTCACGCCTGACTTCTTTGGATCTACTGGCTATCAGATTCACATTGACGATGGCACTGGTGGTATCATGATCTATTCAACGAATGATGTTGACAGCTACTCTTCCACCCAGGGTGATTCAATCCATGTTTTTGGTGAAGTTGCTCAATACAATGGCCTGCTTGAATTCGTTCCCGATAGCATTTACCTCATTGCACAGGGTGCCACCCAGCCAACTGCCACCCCCGTAACTGCATTGAATGAAAACACAGAATCGCAGCTGATCACTTTGCAGTGCGTCACTTTGGTTGACCCCAATCAGTGGACACAAAGCGGAACAGGATTCAATGTGGAGCTCACCGACGGCACCAACAACTACTGGATGCGCATCGATGACGTTTGTGATTGGTACGCCTACGCTGCCCCTACCGGCTACCAAAACGTCACGGGTGTCGGCGGTCAATACGATCCTTCTTCTCCTTATGACAGTGGTTACCAAATATTTCCAAGAGATCTTGCAGACATTGTGGCTTGCACCATTGGCCTTGAAGAGCCAACTGATAGGGTTCTTGAAGCATACCCTAACCCTGCATCTAGCATTTTAACCATCCAATTGCCTCAAGGCAGCTTGACCACCATTCAGTTGATCAATGCATTGGGTCAAGTGGTTGCGCGAACTGAAAGCCGCAAGGATCAAGTTACCATGAACGTTGAGGGCTTGAACAGTGGCCTCTACATTGTAAGGTTGACAACAGGCGACGACCAACGAAGCATGCGTGTTGTGATTCAGCATTGATATTTCAACTGCAGCATTAAAAAAATCGGCTCAAAAGGCCGATTTTTTTTGTTGCGTTCAAGGCATAAAAAAACCGGCACGCATAACGTGCCGGTTGATTCTTGAGCGAAAGACGAGATTCGAACTCGCGACCCCGACCTTGGCAAGGTCGTGCTCTACCAGCTGAGCTACTTTCGCAGTGGGCGACAAAGATATGTAAAATTTGTTAGGTCCATCAAGGAACTCAGGGGAAACTTTAGACCCAAATCTGCTGTTGATAAACCCGCATCAATCTGCGGACTCACCATAGAGCTCCTTCCATCGCTGAATCATCAACAATGCCTCCATGGGCGTCAATTCATTGGGATTACAGCCGCTCAATTCCTGCTTCCAAGCCTTAGTATGCTCGTCTTCCAACTGAATCAACGACAGTTGGTAACCGGGGGAAATTTCAGCTGCAATAGGCTGATCATGGCCTCGCTGAGACTCAAGTGACTTCAACACATCTGCAGCGCGCAAGACAACTGGCTTTGGCAAGCCTGCCATCTGAGCCACATGGATACCAAAGCTGTGATTGGAGCCACCTTCCATCAGCTGACGCAAAAAGATGATGCGATCACCCTCCTCTTTGATGGCAATATGCCAATTGGCGATGTGGGGCAGGTGATCAGCTAGTTCATTGAGCTCATGGTAGTGGGTGGCAAACAGGGTCAATGGCTTGAAAGGGTGGTTGTGCAGGTATTCTGCAATGGCCTGCGCAATGCTCACGCCATCATAGGTCGCCGTCCCCCTGCCTATTTCATCAAGCAAGACCAAGCTCCGCTCTGACAAGCCGTGCAATATGCTTGCTGTCTCCGACATTTCAACCATGAAGGTGGATTCTCCGCCGCTGATGTTGTCACTGGCGCCAACCCTCACAAACAAACGGTCCATCAATGGCAAGGTGGCGGATTTTGCGGGGAGATAACTGCCCATTTGCGCCATGATGCTGTGAATGGCTGTTTGTCTAAGCAAGGCAGATTTACCACTCATGTTTGGCCCTGTAAGGATCCACTCTCTTTGCCCATCAGCGTCCAGGATCACCGTGTTGGGAACATAGGACTCGCCCTCAGGCAGGCAGGCTTCAATCACTGGATGTCGGCCATCAATCACCTCCCAATGGCGGTCAGCATGCATGACTGGCTTCACCCAGTGATGGCGAGCTGCTTGATCTGCAAGCCCGACCAACACATCCATGGCAGCGATTTGCCTGGCTGCCTTCAAAATTGCGGGAACATGACCTTGCGATCGCTGAATCAAGCCCTGATAAAGCTCTTGCTCCAAGCTGGCAATGTGTCCATCGGCAGCTAAAATGGCTGTTTCAAGCACCTTGAGTTCTTCTGTGATGTAGCGTTCTGCATTGACAAGGGTCTGCTTCCTGACCCAGGATTCAGGCACTTTGTCTTTGTGGCTGTTTCTTACTTCCAAGAAGTAGCCAAAGACATTGTTGAACGCCACCTTCAAACTGCTGATACCCGTGGCCTCAATTTCTCTTGCCACGATGTCATTGAGGATACCTCTTGCGTTGGTCTTCAAGCTGCGATGATGATCTAGCTCTTCATGGGCGCCTGACGCGATAACACCGCCTTTTGACAGCAGCAATGGGGCTTCCTGGTCAATGAGGGCATTCACCTCCTTGCGCCATGATGGCAAGCAATCCAAGGCTTCCAGGTAGGGCAGCCAGGCATCTTCACCATTGAGCAATCCAGCAACTGTTTCAGCCGCTTTGAGTGAGTGAACAAGCCTCAACAATTCTCTAGGCCCAATCCTTCCCGTTGAAAGCCTTGTGGCCATTCGCTCCAAGTCATGCACTTGACGCAAGCCATCCTTGAGCTCATCTCGGTCCATGGTCAGTGCCGCACCAATTGCTGCTTGTCGGATTGCAATGGCATCGATGTCCACCAAGGGCAGAGCCAGCCAATGGCGCATCATCCTAGCCCCCATAGCTGTCACGGAATCATCCAACACCTCAACCAACGGCGTGCCTTCTGGATTGCTGGGGTACAGGAGTTCCAGGTTGCGCACCGTGAATCGATCCATCCATAAATGGCTGTCGACCCGTAAGACGTGGACCGAGGTCACGTGGCTTAAGTCATCGTAGCAGCTTTGCTTGAGGTAGGTAATCAAGGCACCTGAAGCAATCACTGCCAATGGCTTGCCGTCCATCCCAAAACCCTTGAGGGAAGATACCTTCAACAAGCTGCTGAGCTGCTTGTGCGCGTGCCTGTGTGCAAAAGCCCAGTCATCCAAGGTGGATGGGCTAGCTCTGCCTACAAAATCTCTTGCACGGGGATCCCTTCGATTGATGATGCATTCACTGGGCGTGAAACTCTGCATCCATCGATCGATGTCCGCCAGGCTGCCCTCTGCGACGTGGAACTCCCCAGTGGAAACATCCATCAAGGCCAGGCCTGCCTGCTTGCCATCCAAATGAATGCAGGCGAGGTAGTTGTTTGAACGGGCTGAAAGCAAGCCTTCATGGTGGGCAATACCTGGAGTGATCACTTCTGTCACGCCTCGTTTTACAATGCCTTTGACGCCCTTGGGATCTTCCAATTGCTCACAAATTGCCACTTTGTGTCCGCCCCTGACAAGCTTGGGTAGATAGGTGTCTAAAGCGTGGTAAGGGAAGCCAGCCAGCTCAAGGTCAGCTGCCGCGCCATTGCTTCGTTTGGTCAAAACAATGTCCAGGGTTTTCGCTGCCTTCACAGCATCTTGACCAAAAGTTTCATAAAAGTCACCCACCCGGAAAAGCAAGAGCGCCTCAGGATGCTCAGCTTTCATCGCATTGAATTGTACCATCAAAGGGGTGACTTTCTTTGTCTTTGCCACGGCATCAGGTTTTTGGAGACTTACCTTTGCGAATATAACCATGCGCAAACGCTTAAATGCCGAACTGCAACGGCTCCAACCTGCAGATTATTCACAAGCTGAACGGCCAACTATTTGGGTCATTCTAGAGAACCTGCGTTCAGCCCACAATGTGGGAAGCTTATTCCGAACCTGTGATGCCTTTGGAATGAGTGGCATCTCCCTTTGTGGCTACTGCGCTCGACCGCCCCACAAGCAAGTTGATAAGGTTGCCCTTGGGGCACAACTTTCCCTGCCATGGGATGGTCACGAGGATGCCTTATCTGCGATTCAAGCAGCAAAAGACAAGGGCCTGTTGGTCCTTGCTGTGGAACAAGCTGATGAGGCCATTCAACTCCAAGACCTTCCATGCCCCCAAGGTGGCATCGCATTGGTTTTCGGGAATGAAGTGGACGGCGTTTCTGAAATGGCCATGGCCGCCTGTGACGGCGCTGTGGAGATTCCTCAGTTTGGCTCCAAGCACAGCCTCAATGTCAGTGTCTGTGGTGGCGCCGTGTTGTGGGAAGTGGCGAGGCGCTACCGGAAACTTTAAGCACCCTTAGATAAATAGGCATAAAAAAACCCGAGGCTTCCCTCGGGTTCAATGTCAATGCGGTTGAGGCTTATTTCACAAAGCGGAATTCAACGCGGCGGTTGTGTGCATTCCTTGAAGAAAGCAACTCAGACTCACCTTTTGATACCACCTGAAGGCGAGCATCAGAAATGCCGTAGACCTTGTTCAATACGCGAACAACAGACTTAGCGCGGCGCTCTCCAATGCGGATGTTCACCTTTTCAGAACCACTCTTGTCAGCATGGCCAACAACTTGAAGGGTCAAGCTAGGGTTGTTCTTGAGCATCTTAGCTACAGAAGCCAATTGATCTTCATCAGCAGCCGTAACAGTCACGCTGTTCAATGCAAAGTGAACCTCAGGAATGAATGCCTCAGCTACGCTAGCAGTCACAGTTCCTTCAATCTTCTTGCCTTGGAAGTTCACCAAAGCACCTGCAGGGGTGTTCTTTTCCTGGTCATTAGAGTCCATGACGCCATCGCCATCGCTATCGCTATCAATTTTACGGCCAGATGCGTCAACACGAGCACCTTTTTGGGTGAACGGATTCACGTCTAACTCGTGGCGAATACCGTCACCATCAAGGTCAAGTGCACGACCTGAACCATCAACCAAAGCACCAGCAGGGGTGTTGGCTTCTTGGTCCAATGCGTCAGAAACGCCATCTTGGTCAGCGTCAGCTTGTACCGTTACCATTTTGTCTTGCAATGAAGCAACCTGCTCTTCAAGATCCTTAATCTGACCACAAGAGGCCAATGCGAGGGCGGCAGCGCCCATCAATACATATTTCATGCTTTGAATGTGTTTAAATTCTCCCACAAATCTACGTCAATTTCATCTTTGCACGCAAGGAAAAGCGCTGCAATGTGTTGATTCTTCAGTGGATGCGTCCATGATGACCACTTTTCCGCCAACGGCATCATCACAAAGCGTCGCTCAAGCATGCGTGGGTGGGGCACTTTCAAGGTTTCACTATCCACTACCTCATTGGCAATCAGAAGGATGTCTATATCCATACTGCGACTTTCGTAACCTTCTACAGCAGGATTCCTGACACGTCCATGCTCGACCTCAATGGCTAAACAGGCAGCTAAAAGGGCATGGGCACTGCCTTTGAATCGCACCTCAATGACCTGATTGAGGAAGGGTGGCCCTTCAAAGCCCCATGCCGCTGTCTGGTATACCGATCCCTTCTCAACCAAAGCCATCTCTGCTGACAATGAGCCGATCGCTGATTGAAGCAATGCATAGGCGTCCCCCTTGTTGCTTCCCAAGAGCAACAATGCGTGCATTGTGCCTGATGTGTGACTTAGCTTTACCATTCTAATTGCGAACTTCCGATGAAAAATTTCTTTATTGCCTTTTTAGGCAGTTTTTTTGCCTTTTTCTTACTTGTCTTGATTGGCATCATGGCTCTTGTTGGGGCAGCTTCCATGGCTGAGTCAAGCCAAAAAGTTGACCTTTCCGATGAACATGTTCTGGTTATTGACCTTGATGGTGAGTGGCAAGACAAGCCTGTTGACCCCTTGATGGGCATGATTTCAGACTTGCTAAACAAACCTGTGCCACAGTCCCTTGGCAACACCATGCTCGCTTTGAAGGCCGCAGCCACAGATGATCGCATTCAGGCCATTCATCTCAAGGTTGGATCACCCATGATGGGGTGGGCCAGTGCCAGTGAGCTTCGAGAAGCCTTGGACTCCCTATCGCAAAGCAAAACCATCATTGCCACCGGCAAGGTTTACTCACAAAAAGCCTACTACATCGCTTCCGTGGCAGAGGACATCTACCTCAGTCCAGCTGGTTTCATTCAGTGGCAGGGCTTGGGAAGTCAGGTGACTTATTACAAGGGCATGCTGGATAAATTGGGCATCAAAGCTCATTTGATTCGCGGCAGCGACAACACATTCAAAAGTGCCGGTGAGCCCTTCATTCGCCAGCACATGTCTGAGGCACAGACCCTTCAAATCAAGCAACTGCAAAATGATCTCTGGTCATCCATCAATCTACCCTTAGGAAACGAAACCCTTGAGACTGCTGCCAATGAACAGCCTTTACTCACAGCTGAGGATGCTGTGACCTATGGTTTCATTCAGGCTGATCACAGCCTCTACCCCACGCAATGGATCAGTCACGCAGATAGCCTTCATGGCATCGGTCTTAACGAGCACACGGTGAGCACAGAGGATTACCTCACCGCCTTGGATCAACCGGTTTCTAGAGACCGTGTAACGGTTTTATACGCAGAAGGCAACATCGTGGATGGCAGCGGCAGCACCGATGTCATCAGTGATGGGGGCATGAAAAAAGCCATTGATCGATTGATCAAAAGCAAGCGAACAAAAGCAGTTGTTATCAGAGTCAATAGCGGCGGCGGTTCAGCATTGGCCTCTGACCACATCTGGCATGATGTTCAACGGCTGGCGGAGAAACTGCCCGTGGTGGTATCCATGGGTGATGTAGCCGCATCGGGAGGCTATTACTTGGCCATGCCAGCTGATGTCGTGATGGCACAGCCCATGACCATCACCGGTTCGATTGGCATTTTTGGGTTGTTTTTCACGGCAGAAGACCTGCTCAACAACACCCTTGGCCTGAATCAGGAAGTGGTAGGTAGTCATCCTTTTGCCACATTCCCTGAGATTGACAGAGCACCCACAGACTTGGAACAACAACTCTTGCAACGCCAAGTGGACCATGGGTACAACCGATTCAAGAACGTGGTGGCAGAAGGCAGGAACCTTCCAAGATCAACCGTTGACAGCCTTGCGAGGGGACGGGTTTACAGTGGATCCTTGGCAAAGCAGTTGGACCTGATTGACCAACATGGCGGCCTGCTTGCTGCCATTGAGACCGCTGCAAATCTGGCAGAGCTCACAGACTACCGCATCACCACCTACAAGGCCTCTACCAGCCCGCTGTCACAATTCAGCAGCATCTTTAGCATGACCAGTCAATGGATGGATCAAGGTTTGAGTCAGCTTGCTGAATCCTTGGAAGAGTTGGAAGCCATGCAAGGCATTCAGGCCAGATGGAACCCCATCAAGTTGTAGGCTGGATCTAACGCCTTGCTGATTGCCGATAAAGCCCGGCTCACCAACTCATCTCAACCTCCAAGCCCTCTTGGCCCCTGACATTCCATGCCAGGCCTGACTTGAACACCAGGTACTGCCCTCTAAGGCCAATCAACTCATCCTCCAGGGTCACCGTGCCATTGAGCTTGATCCAGTTGAGCTTGGGGAGTTGCTCCGGCATATCATACTTGATTTGACTTTCATGGCCATCAGCCTGAATGAACTGAATGAGTTCATCGGGAACATGCTTTTTTGCGCCTTCGGTCACCTCATGCAAGCTTTGCTCTGATCGATTCCCTTGCAGCATTTTTCGCCAATGGGTCTTGTCACTGTAATGGGCTTTCAAGGCAACCTCAATCATCCCCGCCTCGTAGCGGTTGTCTGTGATGGCTAATATTTTTCCTGCACTGGCACCCTGATCCATCCAACGATTCCAGGGTTTGTTTCCAGCCGTGACCCCCACCTTAACCTGGCCTGAGTCTGCCATGTAAACTGTGTGGGGTTGAAGCTGAATGTCTGACTCAATCTTGAGATCCCTGTCAACTTTTCCGGTATGGGCCATGCTCTTTTCCGGATGCAAAATGAAATCTCCAGCCATGGGGCTCTCAAAAAAACAGGGCTTGCAAAACCCCATGCGAAACAAGGGCTCATCACGTTGTCTCTTGCAGGCTTTGCAGGTAGAGAACCCTGTTGATTTCACCTTGATGGTCTTGCCAATTAACGCATTGAGATGGACTAAATCCTTGCCAATATTGAGGTATGCCTGAACTGGATCCTGCAATCCATTGGTGATTTTAGTGAGTGGGCCTTCAATGATCATGATTGTATCTTGTGAGACTAAAGGTAAGCCCGTGTCATTCTCCCCCATCACCGATCTTATGACTTGGCGACTGAAGTCGCGCATGGAGGGTATTGACCGCATGGCATCCTTGCCCTTTGACATGCAGAAGAAGGTGTTTCATGAGTTGATGACAGCCCTCTCACAGACCGCCTATGGCCAGTCTTTTGGAGTGACGAGCTACATAACTTATGCCGATTACTGTGCGCAGGTCCCCTTGGTTAACTACGATAGCCTCTTGCCTTGGGTAGAGCGAACCATGAAGGGCGAGCAAGGCTTGCTGTGGCCTGGCGACATCAAATGGTTTGCAAAAAGCTCCGGCACCACAAGTACAAAAAGCAAATTCATCCCCATGAGTCGTGAATCCCTGGAGGAATGTCACATAGCTGCTGGTGTGGATTTGGTTGCTGTTTATTTCAGTCAAGTGCATTCCAGCCGCCTTTTAGATGGACTCTCATTGAAGCTGGGCGGATCATCACGCATGAGCAGCCTGCAAGAAGGTTCCTACTATGGCGACCTGTCTGCCATCATGATGCAGAATTTACCTTTTTGGGCGAATTGGCGCTCCACCCCTCCCATAGATATCGCGTTGATGGATGAGTGGGAGGCCAAACTGGAAAAGATGGCACAGCATGTGGTCAAGGAAGATGTCACCTCACTTTTTGGGGTGCCTTCCTGGATGCTCGTTCTGATGCAACGTGTCCTTGAAATCACTGGTGCAGAACGCTTGGATGAGGTCTGGCCTAATTTGGAACTCTTTGCGCATGGCGGGGTCTCTTATGCGCCATACAAAGACCCATTCGCTGACATCCTACCTCAATCAGGCATCAACCTGATGGAGACCTACAATGCTTCTGAAGGGTTCTTTGCCATGCAAGATCAGCTGGGGGAAGAAGGCATGCTCTTGATGCTCAATCAAGGCATCTTTTACGAATTCATCCCGATGAAGGAATTTCAAGGGCGGCATTCGACATGCATTCCCCTGGAGGGGGTCAAGCTTGGCGTAACCTATGCTTTAGTCATCAGCACCAATGGCGGGCTGTGGCGTTACATTCTAGGGGACAGCATCCGCTTTGTTTCACTGGCGCCCTACCGTCTGGTTGTGGTCGGCCGCACGCGGCTGTTCATCAACACCTTTGGTGAAGAGCTGATGATTGACAACGCAGAGCAGGCAATGGCCATCGCCTGTGAAGCCACTGGCGCGAGGCTCGTTGACTACAGTGCTGCCCCCGTTTTCATGAGCCAGAGCGATCAGGGTGCCCACCAATGGCTCATTGAGTTCCGTCAAGCCCCAAGTAATCTGGATAGCTTCAAGTTATCACTGGACCAAGCATTGAAAAGCTTGAACTCAGACTATGAAGCCAAGCGATACAAGGACATGGTACTCAAGGCTCCTGTCATCACCGTAGCAAGGGCTGGCTGCTTTCATGACTGGCTAAAATCCAAGGGGAAATTGGGGGGGCAAAACAAGGTGCCACGATTATCGCAAAATCGGGACCTCATGGATGCGCTTCTTGCATTTGCATGACTTAAATTTGGGACATGCATATAGCGATTGCGGGTAACATTGGCTCGGGTAAAACAACATTGACCACTTTGCTGGCAAAGCATTACAAGTGGAAACCACATTTTGAAGCGGTTGACAACAACCCCTACCTCAATGACTTCTATGAAGACATGATGCGTTGGTCATTCAACCTACAGGTCTTTTTTCTTCACAGCCGTTTTGATCAAATCCACCACATCCGTCAAGCTGGCGAGGATGTCGTTCAAGATCGAACCATTTATGAAGACGCAAAAATCTTCGCACCTAACCTGCATGACATGGGCTTGATGTCTGCTCGTGATTTCAACACCTACCAAGATCTCTTTGAATTGATGCAAGAGTTCATCAAGCCACCAGATTTGCTGATCTACTTGCGGGCATCTGTTCCAACCCTTGTTGAACAAATCCAAAAGCGTGGTCGTTCTTATGAAAACTCCATTCGCTTGGACTACCTGAAAAACCTCAATGAGCGCTACAACGAATGGGTCAAAGGCTATGACAAAGGCAAATTATTGATCATTGATGTGGACGGCTGCGACATCCCCGGCAACCCCGAAGATCTTGCCTCAGTCATTGAAAAGATTGATGCTCAAATCAACGGACTGTTCTAATACCATCGTTGCATCAACGCACAAAAAAACCCCGGCCTTGCGGTCGGGGTTTTTTATTGAAAAGCGTTTGGCCTAGCCGTGATGCGGGCATTCACTGCCTGCTTCATCGCAAGCTTCTGTGCAGACATGAGCTGCTTCTGAAGTCGCTGTCTTGTCAGCGCAACAAGCCTTGGTGCATCCTGGCTCACAAGCATGCGCTTCCTCATCAGCTACCGCGGCATGGTCATGATCAGCGTGATCTTGGCCTGCCTGATCAACCAACTCAGTTGCGTGATCCACGTGACCATCCTGCGCCATGTTGCCTTCAACAATAAGAAATGGGGCAATGATTAAGGCGACAATGGATGTCAGCTTAATCAAGATGTTCATGGACGGACCTGACGTGTCCTTGAAAGGGTCACCAACAGTGTCACCGGTAACAGATGCCTTGTGAGCCTCTGAACCCTTGTACTCCATCTTGCCATCCACTTCAACACCTTGCTCAAAAGATTTCTTTGCGTTGTCCCAAGCGCCACCGGCATTGTTTTGGAACATGCCCATCAAGACACCACTCACGGTGATACCTGCAAGCAAACCACCCAAAGGCTCTGCACCAAAGGTGAAGCCAATGATGATGGGTGAAAGCAGTGCAATGGCGCCAGGGGCAATCATTTCACGGATAGAAGCCTCAGTTGAAATAGCCACACATTTTTCATACTCAGGTGTTGCTGTACCTTCCATGATACCAGGAATCTCCTTGAACTGGCGACGCACTTCTTTAACCATTTCCATGGCTGCACGGCCAACAGCGGCAATAGCCAATGAAGAAAAGATATATGGGATCATAGCGCCAACAAAGAGCATAGCTAAGACATCTGCCTTAAAAATGTCAATGCCTTCAATGCCAACAATACCTACATAGGCAGCAAACAGAGCTAAGGCAGTCAATGCAGCTGAGGCAATAGCAAAACCTTTACCTGCAGCAGCTGTTGTGTTACCAACCGCATCTAAGTTGTCAGTCCGCTTGCGCACTTCCTTGGGGAGACCACTCATCTCAGCAATACCACCGGCATTGTCAGCAATTGGTCCAAAGGCATCGATAGCAAGTTGCATGGCCGTTGTGGCCATCATGCCTGCTGCTGCAATAGCAACACCGTAGAGTCCAGCAAAGTGGAAAGAAGTATAAATGCCTCCTGCCAATACAAGGATGGGAAGTACCGTAGACTCCATGCCCATAGCTAGACCACCAATGATATTAGTAGCGTGCCCTGTGCCCGATTGGTTCACAATGTTATTCACCGGACGGCGACCCATGGCCGTGTAGTACTCCGTGATGATGGACATCAAACCGCCAACAACCAAGCCAGTTAGGATAGCGTAGTAAACGCCTGCTGATGTCATTGCTAAATCACCGCGATTGAAGGTCATCTCTGCTGGAAGCACATAGTCAACCAAGAAGTAAGAACCAATGGCTACCAAAATGATGGACCCCCAATTACCGCGATTCAACGCCGCTTGAACTGATGAGTTTTCGCCTTTGATCTTGACCAAGAATGTAGCCGCAATAGAGAACACCAAGCCCATGGCTGCAATCAGCATGGGAAGAAGGATTGGCGCTAAGCCATCAAAATTGTCAACTGAAGTCACCTCATTACCTAAAACCATGGTGGCAAGGATGGTGGCAACATAGGAGCCAAACAGGTCAGCGCCCATACCGGCAACATCACCCACATTGTCACCCACATTGTCAGCGATGGTCGCTGGGTTGCGAGGATCATCTTCAGGAATGCCTGCTTCAACTTTACCTACCAAGTCAGCGCCTACATCAGCGGCCTTGGTGTAGATACCTCCACCCACACGGGCGAAAAGGGCAATGGATTCAGCACCCAAAGAGAAACCGGCCAGAACCGTAAGGGCTTGGTGCATGTCTGCGTATATGTCTGTGAAAACGATGAAGAGAACACCTAGGCCAAGCACAGCCAATCCTGCGACGCCCAATCCCATAACAGCACCCGCATTGAAGGAAACGCTCAAGGCTTTAGGTAGGGAAGTTCTTGCAGCTTGTGTGGTGCGAACATTCGCTTTGGTAGCGATGTTCATGCCGACCCAACCAGCAAATGCACTGAAAAAGGCACCAATCAAAAAGGCTACAGCAATGATCCAATGGCCTTCAAATGCAACCTTTTCCAACCCTGCAGACCATGCAAGCAATGCCGCTGCAATGACTGAGAAGATGGTTAGCACGCGCCATTCGGCACGCAAAAAGGCCAGAGCTCCACGAGCAATATGGCCAGCAATTTCTTGCATTTTCTCATCACCTGCGTCTTGTTTATTGACCCAAATTGCTTTAAAAATCATGACCAAAAGGCCAAATATTCCAAGCATAGGTGCGATCCATTGAATAGTCATATTGATAGAATTAGTGACCCGCTAGGGTCGGGGTTTTGGTTTATGAATTGAGGTACATGGCGTCCTTCACGGCCTTGATAACGCCATCCACACTAGGGAGGAAGGCTTCCATTAAGGTTGGTGCATAGGCAGCCGGTGTGTCTGCAGTGGTGAGTCGAACAATGGGTGCATCCAGGTGATCAAAAGCGCGCTTTTGAACCATGTAAGCAATCTCCGTTGAGATACTTCCCAAAGGCCAAGCCTCCTCCAGGCATACGAGCCTGTTGGTTTTCTTAACTGAGTCAATGACGGTGTCGTAGTCAATAGGTCGAACTGTTCTCAAGTCAATAATCTCAACATCAATGCCTTCTTCAGCCAATCTCTCAGCTGCTTCTTGTGCCAATTTGATGATTTTTCCAAAGGATACAATGGTCACGTCTTTGCCATGGCGCTTAATATCTGCCACGCCAATAGGTAAGGTGTACTCCTGTTCAGGCACCTCCATCTTGTCAGCGTACATCTGCTCTGACTCCATGAAAATGACGGGATCATTGTCGCGAATGGCGCTTTTTAGCAGGCCTTTGGCATCATAGGGGTTGCAGGGAACAACCACCTTCAAGCCGGGACAGTTAGCATACCATGACTCAAAAGCCTGAGAGTGGGTGGCGCCAAGTTGGCCAGCTGAGCCTGTCGGGCCACGAAAAACGATAGGGATATTGAATTGACCACCAGACATCTGGTAAAGCTTGGCTGCGTTGTTGATAATCTGATCAATGGCCACCATGGAGAAATTGAATGTCATGAACTCCACGATGGGTCGCAGGCCATTCATGGCAGCACCAACAGAGATCCCTGTGAATCCAAGCTCTGCAATTGGGGTGTCAATGACACGCTTCGCGCCAAATTCATCCAGCATGCCTTTGGATGCTTTGTAGGCTCCATTGTACTCGGCAACCTCTTCACCACATAGGTAAATGGTCTCATCGCGACGCATTTCTTCACTCATTGCCTGAGCGACTGCTTCTCTGAATTGAATAATTGCCATGTTATTATCTACTAATTGGGGGCGCAAAAATAAGATATCCGCAGTAAATTTGCATCAGGTTAGAGAATTGACTCTAACAGAAAATGATTCCGCATGAAGATATTGGTCTGCATAAGCCATGTTCCGGACACAACGTCCAAGATCGCTTTTACCTCAGATGGTAGCCAGCTTGACAAATCCGGGCTACAATTCGTGATTAACCCCTACGATGAATTTGCGCTAAGCAAGGCACTCAACTTGAAAGAAACCCATGGAGGAAGCGTCACAATCATCACCATGGGCGATGTTTCCGTGGAACAAACCATGCGAAAAGCGCTGGCAATAGGTGCTGATGACGCCATTCGCCTGGATGCGGAGCCCACGGACCCCATCATGGTCGCAAAAGCGATTGCAACAGCGATTAACGACGCGTCTTATGACCTCATCCTTTGTGGTCAAGAATCCATCGATTACAATGGCGGCATCGTTCCTGGCGCATTGGCTGCCTTGCTGAACGCCCCCTTTGTGAATGCGTGCATTGGGCTTGAATTTGACGGGTCAGCCATCACCGCCCTCCGAGAAATTGATGGCGGCAAGGAATCTGTGACTGCCAACCTACCCGCAGTCATTGCTGGCAAAAAAGGCTTGGTCCTTGAGTCTGAACTTCGCATCCCTAACATGCGCGGCATCATGATGGCACGCAAGAAGCCATTAACTGTGGTATCCGTTGATGGCCTTGAGGCTCTCAGCGCTGCACAATCATTCAAAAAACCACAGACCAAGGCCGCGGTTCAACTCATTGACGCTGACGACATGGAAAGCTTAGTCAGCAAACTTCACACAGACGCTAAAGTTATTTAATCATGGTATTGGTATTTGCAGAGACCTGGAAAGGTCAATTTAAAAAATCCACATTTGAAGCAGTTCGCTACGGTGCTTCTTGCGCCCAAATGGCTGGCAGTCATGGCACAGCCCTTGTCATGGGCGCATGTGACAACCCCTCAGAATTGGCAACTCATGGTGCTGAAAACATCATTCATGTCAGTGATGCTGGTTCCTTTGAGCCCCATGCCTTTGCAGGCACCATGGCTGACATTGCTCAGAAAGATGGCGCCAAGGCCCTGGTGATTGGCGGCACATCCAATGGCAAGGCCCTTGCTGGCATTCTTGCCATCAAGGCAAATGCCGCTGCCATTTCTCAAGTGATTGCCTTGCCTGAGAGCATGTCTCCCTTGACTGTGGAGCGATCAGCTTTTTCTTCCAAGGGTTTAGAAATCTGTGCCAGCAACGCAGCACAAACCGTACTCACCTTGATACCTAACGCCATAGGCATGACAGAGGTCAGTCCTGGTGCTGGCAATCTTCACAGCGCAGGCATGTCAGGCACAGCCCTTGCTGTTCCTGGCGAGGAAACCGTGGTCAGTGGCAGCATTCCTTTGCCTGAAGCTGAACGTGTGGTGTCTGCTGGTCGTGGCCTGAAAGCCGCTGAGAACTGGGGCATGGTTGAAGCGTTGGCCACCGTATTAGGTGCGACCACTGCTTGTTCCAAGCCTGTGAGTGACATCGGCTGGCGTCCGCACAGCGAACATGTGGGTCAAACTGGCATTCAGATCAATCCACAATTGTACATCGCCATTGGCATTTCTGGTGCTATTCAGCACCTTGCAGGCGTGAGTGGATCAAAGGTCATTGTAGCCATCAACATCGACCCTGAAGCTCCTTTTTTCAAGGCAGCTGACTATGGTGTGGTGGGGGATGCCTTTGAGGTTGTGCCTAAGCTCACTGAAGCGCTGAAAAAGCACTTCGCTTAACGCTGGAGATTCTTTACATTAGGGGCTATGGACCTCATTCAATTGGCCATTAAAGGACTCACCAACAGTGAGCACCCTTCCAATGCCTACGCACTGATACTGACCTCCCTGGATGGTGAGCAGAAATTGCCCATCATCATCGGAGCCTTTGAGGCTAAGAGCATTGCCATGGCCATGGATCCGGGCATCGTCTCTCCAAGGCCCATGACCCATGATTTGTTTCACGCTGTCTTAGGCGCCCACGCCATCTCATTGAAGCATGTCATCATTCACCGCATTGAAGATGGCGTGTTTTATGCAAAAATGGTCTTCATCAAACACGATGGAGAGGACCTGTCCATGGATGCTCGCCCTTCAGATTCCATCTCACTAGCCATTCGCAGTGATTGCCCCATTTTCGCTAGCAAGGCCGTGATGGATACCGCTGCCCTGACCGGCACATCGCACAGCACCTCCACTGTTTTGAAATCAAGTGAAACACTTGGCACCAGCAAGGATTTATCCAGCCTTTCGTTGGAGTCCCTGCAAAAGATGTTAGATTTGGCCATCGAACGCGAAAATTATGAGCTTGCAGCGCAAGTACGCGACGAGATGAATCAACGAAACATTACCTGATGGATTATCTACGCCCCTTACTTGCCCTATCCCTTATGCTGTTGGTTTTATGGGCAGTTAGCGAAGGCAGAAAACGCGTCGACTGGAAGCTTGTGGCTAAAGGGCTTGGCATCCAATTGATCCTGGCCTACGCCGTACTGGAGGTGGCCTGGGTTTCAAACATATTTGACTTCATTGGCCGAGGCTTTGTTAGCCTCTTAGGCTTCTCAAGGGAGGGGGCCGATTTCTTGTTTGGTGGTCTGGGGACAGCTGACGGCGGCTTTGGGTTCATTTTCGCCTTTCAGATTCTGCCAACCATCATTTTCTTCTCAGCCGTCACCAGTGTTCTGTTCCACTTCGGGATTCTGCAACGCGTGGTTGCCGTCTTTGCCTGGTTGATGAAACGAAGCCTGAAGCTCTCCGGTGCTGAGTCTGTGGCTCTAGCTGCCAATGTGTTTGTCGGGCAGACGGAAGCCCCATTGATGATCAAGCCATATATCGCAAAAATGACACGGTCAGAGCTGCTTTGCTTGATGACTGGTGGCATGGCAACCATTGCTGGTGCTGTACTGGCTACTTACATCAGCTACCTTGGTGACGGAGACCCTGAAAGCCAGGCATTTTATGCCAGACATTTCCTTGCAGCTTCTGTGATGAACGCCCCTGCAGCCATTGTAGCAGCAAAGATTCTAGTACCAGAAACTGAGATCGTTACTGACACAGCAGATGTGGTCATGGAGAAGCAATCCAATTGGCTGGATGCCATTTCAACAGGCACCACCGATGGCTTAAAAATGGCCGTGAATGTTGGCGTCATGCTTTTGGTGTTCACTGCATTGATTGCCCTAGTCAATGGCGTCCTCGGCAGTGGACTGGGTCAATTGTTTGGCATCAATGATTGGTTGAGTGACATGACCAATGGTCGCTATGATTCCCTCAGTTTGGAAGCCATATTCGGCCTGATTCTCGCTCCCTTGACTTGGTTGATGGGTGTGCCATGGGCAGAAGCCACCGCGGTGGGACAGCTGCTTGGCATCAAAACCTCCCTCAATGAATTCTATGCCTATGTTCAGTTGAAAGACTTGATGGCCAATGGGCAAATCGTCAGTGAAAAGGCAAGGATCTTATCTGTTTACATCCTTTGTGGCTTTGCCAACTTCGCCTCCATTGGCATCCAAGTCGGTGGCATTGGCGCACTGGCTCCTTCACGCAGAAAGGATTTGGCCTCTTTGGGATTCAAAGCCTTATTGGCAGGAACCATCGCCTCCCTCTTTACCGCAACGGTGGTGAGTTTAATCCTCTGAATTGGTTGAAAACTTATGGGTAACGGTTGCGGCTTTGTCGCATTGATTTGATTGCCCAACCTAAATTGTAGCCATGCGTCAGTACCATGAATTGATTGAACACGTCTTAGCAAAAGGCGTGGAAAAAGGCGACCGAACTGGGACAGGAACCACCTCGCTGTTTGGTCACCAGATGCGCTTTGACCTGTCAGAGGGCTTCCCCTTGCTGACCACCAAGAAATTGCACTTGAAGAGCATCGCCCATGAATTGATTTGGTTCATTGCAGGCGACACCAACATTCGTTACCTCTGTCAGCATGGCGTTCGCATTTGGGATGACTGGCCCTACGCCATCTACAAAAAATCTGATGCCTTTGGCGGCGAAAGCATCCGGGACTTTGCCACACGCATTGCTGAGGATGAAAATTTTGCAGCGAAATGGGGTGAGCTTGGGCCCGTTTACGGCCACCAGTGGCGACATTGGCCCGGGCCTGATGGCGAGGTTGACCAATTGCGCATTGTCATGGATGGCTTGCGAAGCAATCCCGATGGCCGACGCCACATCCTTTCTGCCTGGAACCCTGGCTACATTGACCAAATGGCCCTGCCGCCTTGCCACGCATTCATGCAGTTTTATGTGGCTGATGGCAAGCTTTCTTGCCAACTGTACCAGCGTTCAGCTGATATTTTCTTGGGTGTCCCCTTCAACATCGCCTCCTATGCCCTTTTGGTGCACCTGATGGCGCATGACTTGGGTCTTGCCGTTGGTGACTTCGTCCACAGCCTTGGCGATGCACACATCTACAGCAATCACCTGGACCAAGTGAAACTGCAGCTCAGCAGAGCTTGCCGGCCACTACCAAGGTTGGTGCTCAACATGGATGTCAACTCCATCTTTGACTTTGTCTACGAAGACATGGCCATCACAGATTACGATCCTCACCCACACATTAAAGGCGCTGTCGCCGTTTAATCTATGTACCGATGATCACTGCCATTGTTGCCCATGATCTCAACCGCCTGATTGGCGGCGGCAATGATTTGCTCTGGCATCTACCCGATGACCTGAAGCACTTCAAGGCTAAAACCCTTGGCAAGCCAATCATCATGGGTCGACGAACCTTTGATTCTGTTGGCCGTGCCTTGCCTAAGCGAAGTAACATCGTCATCACGAGGAAAACTGATTGGTCTGCTGACAAAGTGACTGTGGTGTCATCCCTGGAGGCTGCCATTGCAACGGCTCAGTCCATTGACCAGGATGTGTGGATTGTTGGTGGTGGCGAAATCTATCGACTGGCATTGCCCTATTGCCATGCCTTGGAAATCACTGTCATTGATGCCGCTTACCAAGGCGACACCTGGTTCCCATCCTACGATGAAGGTTTTGTTGAGGTGAGCCGGGTTCATCACCCAGCTGATGACCACCATGCAGTGGCTTTTGACTTCATCCGATTGGAACGAAGGGATTAAGCTGCTTTTTTGCCGTCGGTCTCTGCCAACTTGGCCTTGACATCTTTTGCCTGTATCAACACCTTCTCAGGCAATTCATACATACTTTCAGTCAACACAGCCTCACAGATACCTCGAAGGCCTCTTGCTCCCAATTTGTACTCCATCGCTTGTTCAACCATGGCGTCCAAGGCGTCATCCTCAATCTCAAGCTCAATGCCATCCATGGCAAATAGCTGTTTGTATTGAGTAATCAAGGCATTTTTTGGCTCAGTCAGGATGCGACGGAGTGCTTCCCTACTCAGTGGGTTCAGGTAGCTTAACACCGGAATACGGCCAATCAGCTCTGGGATCAGGCCAAATTTTTTGAGGTCTTGTGGCGTGACATGCTTCAACATGTTTTCCTTGTCCATCTTGCCTCGAAGCTCTGCACCATGGTACCCAACAACCTGCGTGTTCATGCGACCGGCTATGTGTCGTTCAATGCCTGCAAATGCACCGCCTGCGATGAACAGGATGTTTCTTGTGTCCACTTCAATGAACTTCTGATCTGGGTGCTTGCGTCCACCCTTGGGTGGCACATTGACTACCGTGCCTTCAAGCAATTTCAACAGGGCTTGCTGTACACCCTCGCCAGATACATCTCTGGTGATGGATGGGTTGTCACTTTTGCGGGCAATCTTATCGATTTCATCGATGAAAATGATACCTCGCTGGGCGGATTCCACATCGTAGTCTGCTGCCTGAATCAATCGGGTCAATATGCTTTCCACGTCTTCTCCCACATAACCTGCCTCCGTCAATACCGTGGCATCCACAATGGCAAAGGGCACCTTCAACATGCGAGCGATGCTTCTGGCCAACAAGGTTTTACCTGTTCCCGTTTCACCCACAAGCATGACATTGGACTTTTCGATTTCAAAATCATCGACAGTTCCCTTGAGTACGCGCTTGTAGTGGTTGTATACGGCCACCGATAGAATCTTTTTCGCTTCCTCTTGACCAATGATGTATTGATCCAAGTGGGATTTGATTTCTTTGGGCTTTGGCAAGGTGAAATCCAAGTCCGTTGAAGGCTTAGCCTTGGCTGTTTCCTCCTCTAAAATGCCATGAGCTTGATCTACACAAGATGCGCAAATGTGTGCATCGAGACCAGCAATCAACAGGCCAGCTTCAGCCTTTGGTCTGCCACAAAAAGAACACTGATCTGCCATATTTATGACTTGCGTTGAGCCTTTTTTGTGAGAACCTCATCGATCATGCCATAAGCTTTCGCCTCTTCTGATGTCATCCAGTAGTCCCGATCTGAATCCTTTTCCACACGATCAAACGATTGACCTGAATGCTCAGAAACGATCTGGTACAACTCCTTTTTCAACTTCAAGATTTCCAACAAGGTAATTTCCATATCACTGGCTTGGCCTTGCGCTCCACCCATTGGCTGGTGAATCATCACCCTTGAATGCTTCAATGCAGATCGCTTGCCCTTGGTGCCTGCGCAAAGGAGAACTGCGCCCATTGATGCTGCCATGCCTGTGCAAATGGTTGCTACATCGGGGCTGATCACCTGCATGGTGTCATAAATGCCCAACCCTGCATGGACCGAACCACCCGGGCTATTCATGTAAATCTGAATGTCTTTTTTGGGATCCACTGACTCTAGAAACAAGAGCTGAGCCTGCACAATGTTTGCTACTTGATCGTTGATGCCTGTGCCTAAAAAGATGATGCGATCCATCATCAATCGAGAAAAGACATCCATTTGTGCCACATTCATTTGACGCTCCTCAATGATGTAAGGGGTCATGGAACTGTCCACATAGTCGTTCAAGTGCATTGAACTGATACCTTGATGGCCTTGCGCAAAGCGCTTGAATTCTTTTCCGTGATTCATAGGGGGTGCTTATTTATTCTTCTGGACCAATTTACGGAAATCTGCAATGCTTGACTTGCTTTCCTTGATGCCAAAGTTGGACTTGAAGAAAGTCATCATTTTATCGTGCAACAATTGCTCTGACAACTGCTCTGCTTGGTTGCGGTCTTCCAATAGATTGGCGGCCATCTTTTCAAGCTCTTCAGGACCCATATTGGCTTGGCCAAACTCTGCCATGCGAACCGTGATCATCTTAACCGTGAAGGCAACCAACTCTTCCTTGTGCACATGCAGGTGATGGTCCTTCACCAATTTGTTCTCAATGAGCTGCCAGCGCATGCCCTTCTCTGAGTTGGTCCAGTTTTCTTCCATCTCCTCAGTTGACATGGCATTTTCGCCAGACTGTGTCATCCACTTTTTCAAGAAATCAACAGGCAACGCCATTTTGGTTTTCATCAAGTGTTCTGTGGCTGTATTGAAGAAATGGGTATCCACATCACGGTCATAGACCTTAGCCAGTTCCTCACGAATTTGCTCTTGCATGTCAGCCTCTTCCTTCACCTTGCCTTCACCAAAGACCTTGTCATAGAATTCCTGATCCATCTCTGCTGGGGTGATATGGTAGATGTTCTTCAAAGTGAACGTGTAGATGCCTGTGCTTAGCGCCTTTTCTTCAGGGCTAAGCTTTAGAATGGCCTCCAAATCAAAGTCTTTTTTGAAATACTTGTTGGCGTACACCTCACAGGACTCACCTGTCTGGATTTTCGCTAGGGGTTTGCGCAAATAACGGCTGTCCACAACATCATTGGTGAAGCGTCCGTCTTTTGACTCAATGCCCTCAACAGGAACACCCTTTTTATCAACTGCTTGGAAGCTGCCAAAGAAGACATCTTCAGGACCTGCCACATCGACCTCACTCATTTGACCAAAGCGTTTTCTTAGGTTCATAACCTCAGTCTCAATGTCCTTGCTCTCAATTTGTATGCTGACGCGGGGCAAGCGAACTTTCTCACTGATGTTGAGGTCAAATTCAGGACTGAGTCCAAGTTCAAATTCAAATACATGGCTGCTTTCGCTGAAATCCACTTGATCTTGAACGGGTAAGGGCTGGCCTAAAATGTCCAATTTCTCATCCTGCAAATAGGAGAATAGCTTGTCTTGAAGCATTCGATTCACCTCATCTGCGCGAACAGACTCCTCATACTGCTTACGTATGATGGACAACGGGGCGTGGCCTACACGGAATCCAGGCACATTGGCGCGCTTGCGATAGTCTTTCAACGCTTTGTCAACCTTGCCCACGTACTCATCTT
Source organism: uncultured Flavobacteriales bacterium (assembly GCA_963925545.1). GTDB lineage: Bacteria > Bacteroidota > Bacteroidia > Flavobacteriales > Schleiferiaceae > TMED14. The sequence continues at coordinate 64,727 of CAWUSA010000007.1, forward strand.
GAGTCATGGTGATAGATAGGGTTGCGTTGTTGCTGTTGTCTTTCTTTAGGGAGATCTCCATAACGTGCATTTTAAGGGCTGCAAAGGTAGGGAATACAACTTCTTTCACGTGAAGACATAAAGTCAGTATATTTGAAATTCAAAGAAAACCTAAAGCCCTGATGAGAAAGTTCACATTCACCCTTGCGATTTTACTTGGATTCACGCTGCTGTCATCAGCTCAAGGGCCTGCAAAAGCTTCTGTGGGTGCAGGGATCACCTATTTCATGCCTGACTCTGAAAGTGCATTTGGCCGCTGGGGGGCTAAAGAAGGCGGCATTGATGGCCTGAACCTTTTTGCCAATGCGAATTGGGATTTGCCCTTTTTTGACAATTATTACCTCAGGTTTGGCATGGATGGCCACTACCTGGCAGCCAATGGCAGCGCCTCAAGTACGATCGCTGCAGGATTTTCTCCACACTTTGGCCTGGGTCATACTCAAGCCTTGGATAACGGGTCGTTGAAAGTCGGATTGACCATGGGTCTGTCTTTGATTAAAACATGGGAATCCACCGCTTCTGGCAGCAACCCCCTCAATGCCTCTGGCTATGGCTTCTGGGGAAGCATGGCAGTGCCTGCGGGGGTTTCTGTTCGTTACAACTTCCCTTCTGGGGACAACGACTATTACGCAGGCGTTGACTATCGCTATTTCATGTTTGATGACGGCATTGATGGCGCAGGTGGTGGTGGCAATCGCATCGGGCGCTATGATGACCACTTGCTGTCATTCACGATGGGCATCAACCTGCCGTCATCCTACCGATCAAAAACCTTGACAGCACTTGAGAAATCCAAGACACAAGCCAGCGCGCTTCCAAAACTTCGTGAACAGTTAGAAGCTAGCAAGCAAGAAAAAGTCGCCTTGGAGGATGAGGTTGAGTTGGCTAAGTCACTCGCTGCAGAGGCAATTCAACATGCTGATTCTCTGGAGACATTCATTGCTTCAGGTCAATCAGTCACTGGCACTGAAGGTGTGAATGGGTCAGCCACAACAGCTATGCGTACCGAAGGTTTCTTGGTCGTCATTGGCAGCTTCAAATCAGAAGCATTGGCTAAACGCTACAAGAACTCACCCAGCCTTAAGGGCGAATCCATTCACATGATTCAGTCCAGCAATGGCTTCCACCGTGTCTTTGCAGGGCCTTACAACACACAGGCAGAAGCCAGCAAGGTGTTGGTTAAAGCAAGATCAGCAACGCCTGGTGCTTGGCTGCTTCGAACGAAGTAAACCAACGCTGCGTGTACTTAACAGACTTCAACATACTCAAGGTCTGACGCCTGCTTTAGCAAAGGTTGAATTTCATGTACCTTTGATATAGTTTACAAACAAATAATCACCATGAAAAAATTCTTCACATCCCTTTTTACCTTGATGGCTTTAGCCACCTTCGCTCAATTCCAAGCCCCTAAATTGGAAATTGGTCTTGGCTTGGGAGCCAATCATCCAGAAGTCGGTGCCTTTGGAAAGATGAATATCGCAGCCAATGAGCTCTTTGGCGGGCTAGGCTTTTATGTGAGCCCGGAATTCAAACCCAATGTTTACTTCTCCGAGGATCAAACCGATTACTATTTCCGCATCCCTGTTGGATTGACCTTTCGCACCAACACGCCCATCTCATTGCATGCTGGGTTGGATCCTTTCACCGCCTACAACGACGCCAGCGGGCAATTACACATGCGCAAAGAGCTTGGCATTCGCTACCATCTAGGTCCATGGATTATTCAGACCAGCTATGGTTTTTATGCCGGATCTACTTTTGGGGTTGGCTACCAGTTTAACACAGAAGGCAGCCCGGACCCTTACACCAGCAAACGCGAAAACCGACGCATGCTTGACCGCGAAGCCTTGCAGCCACGCGTAGACACTGTCACCATCACTGACACCGTCATCGTTGAACGAGTGGTCATCAAAGAGGTGGTGAAAGTGGTAGAGAAAGAGCCAACCATGACACTGATTGCTACGGTTCGTTTTGAATTCAATTCGACCATCTACACGGCTTCGAGCAAGGGCTTGATTGAAGATATTGTTAACACTGTCAAGGCTGATCCCAATCGCCAAATTGTGTTGATTGGACACACTGACGAGTCAGGGTCTGAGAACTTCAACTACAACTTAGGCATGGAACGCGCACAGCGCATCGCCAATGAATTGGCCATCACCTACGGTATCCCATCAGGTCAAATTGATGTGCGATCAGAAGGTAAGACCAATCCTATTTCCGATGATGACAAAAGCAAGAATCGACGGGTTGGTGTCTACTTGAAGTAAGTATACCGGGCAGACCTATAGAACACAAAAACCCCCATCAAAAGATGGGGGTTTTTTATGCAGCTTAATGGCTAAGTCGCACTCTCCGAAGAAATTTCAAACTTTCTTGAAGAGTGTTTATATGGCTTTTTATTTTTCACAAAAGCTATGAGGAATGATCTATCAAGGGGAAATCCCTACACCAATGTTTGCTCCTATTTATGAGGTACTTTGCAGGGGAATAACAGAAAACCTACTGGACACATGAGAAAAATAGCTTTACTAAGTTTACTCTTCTTTCTTTCATTATCTCATCTTTTTGCGCAGCAGACTATTGGTCTATTTACCAATACTACAGAGTCATTTGATGGGTACACATTATTTGGCCCTAAAAACAGCACAGAGACCTATTTAATTAACAATTGTGGCGAAAAAGTACATAGCTGGTCTAGTCAATATGTACCCGGTGGATCCATTTATTTACTAGAAAATGGAACCTTACTTAGAACAGCTAAGACGGCAGGAGGACCCGGAGGCATTGGTCTAGTCGAAATGATCGATTGGAATAGCACTATTATTTGGAGTCATTCGGTAGACTCTACGCATGGAAGGCAACATCATGACGTAGAGCTATTACCAAATGGAAATATTTTGCTAATTGTTAGGGACATTCGAACTCAAGCTGAAGTTATCCAAGCAGGAAGTTCAACTACTCAAGCAAGTGTGAATTCTGAACAAATTATTGAAATTCAACCTGACTTAGTCAACGGTGGCGCAACAGTGGTGTGGGAATGGAAAGCATGGGAACACTTGATACAAGATGCTGACTCAACAAAAGACGACTATGGTGTCGTCTCTGACCATCCTAACAGGGTTGACATTAATTTTCTAGACCATAACTCTAGTGATTGGTTACACATGAACGGCGTGGATTACAATGAAGAATTTGACCAAATAATGCTTAGTGTACGTGACTTTAGTGAATTTTGGATTATTGACCACTCCACTACGCTTGCTGAGTCTGCAGATTCCGTGGGCGGGACATTTGGTCAAGGTGGAGATATCCTATACCGTTGGGGGAACCCACAAGCATATAGTCAAGGAACACCTGGCGACCAGAAACTCTTCTTGCAGCATCACACACACTGGATTCCTGAAAATTTATTGGGCGCAGGTAAAATACTCATGTTTAATAATCGAGCTGGCACACCGCAAACCGTAGACTATTCTACCGTTAATACGGTAAGACTTCCTGTTGATACAAATGGGTTTTATACTTACAATGGCGGCGCATTTGGTCCAGTAAATTTTGATTGGACTTATCAAGCCCCAAATCCTAGCAACTTTTTTTCAGCAGTTTTTTCAGGAGCCCAACGTCTTCCTAACGGTAATACCCTTATATGTGAAGGTGTCCCTGGGAAGTTTTTTGAAATTGACACGAACCAAAACATTGTCTGGGAATATGTGAATCCAGTAAACAATCTAGGGCCACAGGCACAAGACTCAAGTATTATTAACAATCAGGCTTTTAGATGTACACGCTATGCCCCAGACTACACTGGATTTAGTGGGAAGTCTCTTGTGGCACAAGGTTATATTGAAACAGGATCTACTTTTTCTTGTACCCTCTTCGCTATAGGACTTACAGGATCACCATTTGCCGAAAATGAATTTGAGGCTTTCCCTAACCCCAGTGAAGGTGTCATAACCTTTAAAATTCCCCATGAACAGGGAGAGAAACTGAGCTTAAAAATACATAACACGACTGGTCAAATTGTTTACGAAATGCAAATATCTACTCAAGACCCATTTCTTACAATAGATCTTAATCATCTTGGTCGCGGGGTATACTTCGCCACTATTCTAAACGGAAAAGGTCAATGGGGACAGAAAATAATACTTACTAAATAACAGCAGTTAATACTAGACCTATTATAAACAATAGCATCGCAAATAATGGCTGCAATCCTTTTAGTGGGACAGATACATTTTTAATGTAACGCTTTATTTGCTAGGTAATTCTGAAAATAAAAAAGTGGAATTCACATCTTTTTTAGATCGAATTCCACTATGGTGCGGGCGGAGAGACTCGAACTCTCACACCTCACGGCACTAGATCCTAAGTCTAGCGTGTCTACCAATTCCACCACGCCCGCTTAACGGCGCAAAAGTAAGGTAAGATTGCGGAATCTAATAAAACTATTGAAGTCATCCCTATAATATTGTTAGCGGGATTAGTTTACGTGTTAAACACGAACTCAAATTCTCATAATAGAAGAACTAGATTGTCAAAAGCCTGACATATCCTCCTTCAGTTCAGCGACACATGACTTCATAAAGAAGGTCTCCAAAAATTCCGAGTATTACTGTTGGGCTAAAAAAAAGGGGCTCAATGAGCCCCTTTTTCTTTAAGTCAAAGAATATTTGAGGCTATACTTTTCCTGTCAATATGTTCACCAAATCTAAAAGTGTCATAATCCAGTTTCCAAGAAATAGGGCGTATGCAGCTAAAAAAAGAACGTAAAACACTCCCACAGACGCGATCGCGAAGAGGGAGGCATAGGCAAGAACAATGGAAGCTATGCCAAGGCCAAATACCGCCAAACGTCTCATACCTTTTGATTTGTCACCTAAATAAAACCAATGAATGCCAAACGAACCAAACATTAAACATAACAGCGCGGCTATAATCATTCTATCATCTAAAGGCGCAGGAATAAATTTCATTAAGTTTGAGAGAGCGTTGTTTTCGTCCGTAACCGTGGCATTGTTTTCGTCTGTAACCGTGGATATGGTCGTTTGACTTGCCAGCAACTGCACTTCTACTGGAAATGAGGCAAATGTGGGAAACGCAATAATTAATGCAAATAAAAGAATAACTGTTTTTTTCATCGTTGTATAGGATTTATTGACTTTAATGTAATATTACGAATAAATAATATTATTGCTGATTAATTTATTTTGACAGTTGTCAATATTTGGCCTTTAATTTTAAAAAAACATTAAATGAAAAAAACTCGCGCAGTACTTGTTCTGTTATTGTTTGCCTCGACGCTAAGCGCACAAATTCAAAAGCATAAATTTTCTGGCGTGCTAAGCCCCGAGAGCATGGAGCCTATCCAGTTAAAGTTAGAATTTGAGGTTGACGAATTCAATCAACTTAAAGGAACGTCGATTACAGACCCTGACGGTCCAAACAGGACGGTTTCATTAATACAGGGCTCTTATAACGGTTTTGAATTGTCTTTCAGAGAGCTTAACAATGTTGAAACGAAGGCTGACGAACAACACACGAACTTTTGCTTCATTACAGCCAGCGGTTTAACAATAAGCCAAGGCAGAGGAAAAGTACAGGTATCAGGAAAATTTGTTGGGAAATTGCCCAGCGGCGAACATTGCGCTAAAGGCAAAATAGCACTGTTCGAGGAAAATCGAAAAACAAAAAAACAAGAACCCAAAAGGCCTGACCTTGGCAATATTGACACTAAAGAAAACAGCAAGCCTGAAAAAAGTAAAGAAAACAATCCTAAACGAAAGCTAATTAAGCCAGCTCATGAGGTTCTAAATTATGGCGACCGAGAGGAGGTGAGGTGGACCTCTAGCTCTTGTTCTCTTTATTTGAGTGATACGTTTAAAAACGATGGAGACTCAATAAATGTTATTTTTAATGGCCGCGAAATCCTCAATAAAGTTTGCTTAGAAACAACAAAGCTGAAAATCAATCTCCAGTTGATAAGCGGAACCAACTCCATAATAATTAAGGCGATTAATGAAGGTTCGATTAGCCCTAACACTGTTCAATTATTATTTGTAGGTGAAAACGACGTACTGTCAATAAAGACAAGCCTAATGAAGGCGGAATCAGCAGAGATTCACTTAAAGACAAAATCAGTAATGCAACAAGATTAAGCATCTCTAGTACTAAACCCGTTTAAGCTAGAAGAAAAGCTACACTTGACCTTATAAAAAGCCCCTTCCGAAGAAGAGGCTTTCCTTGTAAGTCAATCAATATAACATTTCTCCAACTACAGCCCTGGCATAGCCATAACATCCAACTGATTCACCTCCAATACCCTTAGATATATCAACGGCACTTGAAGAGGGCTATGCCCTGTCAATTGCTAAAGTTTCATGAGGTGGATCTTTCATAATTTCGCAACGCCGGCTTAGCAGCAAAAAAGTAAGGCGAGATTGTGAAAACTAATCAACAATCCTTTCACTATTTGGCACATTGAGGTACATTTGGTCTTTGCCTAAAGCTCACGCCAATTCTCTGCCATGATCACCATCGATCCGCAAGTCATTTCAACCCAAGATCTCCAGCGTACGCTGCAGTTTGCTGTTGGCCCGCGCCCTATCGCCTTGGTGTCAACCATTGATGATGACGGCCAGGTGAACTTAAGCCCATTCAGCTTTTACAACATCTTCAGCACGAATCCACCCATCCTCGTGTTTTCTCCGGCAAGACGCGTGCGAGACAACACCACCAAACACAGTTTGGAGAATGTCATTGCAACGGGAGAGGCTGTGATTCATTCCGTGTCCTTTGATATGGTTCAGCAGGTAAGCCTTTCCTCAACAGAGTACGGCAAGGGCGTCAATGAATTCATCAAAGCGGGCTTCACAGAAGTCCCGTCTGACTTGGTTGCACCACCCCGTGTGGCAGAAGCAGCAGTGGCCATGGAGTGCAAAGTGATTGACGTGATCGCCCTGGGTGAGCAAGGTGGCGCTGGCAATCTAGTCATGTGCGAGATCAAGCGCATTCACCTGAGTGAATCCGTGCTGGATGAGGAAGGTCGATTAGATCAAGACAAACTGGACCTTGTAGCCCGCTTGGGTGGCGATTGGTATTCACGATCCAACGCAGATGCCCTTTTTGAAGTGAAAAAACCCCTACGGACTATTGGGATAGGTATCGATGCCTTACCTAAGGCCCTTCGCAAGTCAAACATTCTGACAGGCAACGATTTAGGAAAATTGGGCAATGTAGAGCGCGTCCAGGCCTATGACGAAGCCGTCATGGAGCAACCACGCATTCAAGCCATATTTGATAACAACCGTGACGCCATGGAGCGCCGCGAAGCCATTCACATCTACGCCAAGGAACTCCTTGACGAAGACCAGATCAACGACGCATGGGCGGTCCTTCTTATCGATGGGCTTAACTCGCAACCAACAACCATCAATTCATAAACCACCTACCTATGGAACTTAGCGGCACCATTTATCGCCTTTCCGAAGCCCAAGACATCTCTGAAAAATTTCGCAAGCGCGAGGTTGTCATCAAAACCGATGATCAATACCCACAAACCATCCCCGTGGAATTTGTTCAAGATCGCATTGACCTTCTCAACAGCTACAGCGAAGGTCAACAAGTGACCATTTCCATCAATATCCGTGGCCGCGAGTGGACCTCACCTAAAGGAGAAGTCAAATTTTTTGTATCTGTCCAAGGGTGGCGCATTCAGCCCCTTCAACAAGGGTCTGCTGCCGCACCTGCTTCAGCAACTGCACCTGTTGCAGCAACTCCAGCTCCTGCGAACACCAACGCCACAGAAGACGACGATCTGCCATTCTGATCAACGCAATGATTCAAAAAGGGCTCGCCATTGGCGGGCCTTTTTTATGTCGTCTGGGTTCTCACGTCCAGCACATCCCTCAGTGCATTACCAATCGCCATAAAGGCCAACACAACCGACGCAAGGGAAAGGCCTGGAATCAAGGCTAAATGTGCTTGCCCTGTCAGGAGGTAGGGGTAGTGATCGCGGATCATTCCTCCCCAGGAGGGCATGGGAGGTTGGGCACCAATCCCTAAGAAACTCAAGCCTGACTCAAGCAAGATAGCCATGGCAAATTGACTGGCAGCTAAAACCGTCAACGCAGGGATCACCTGTGGCAACACATGCTTTCGAAGGATTCGCCAGGGGCCATAACCCAAGACTTTGGCAGCTTGCACATACTCCATTTCCATGATGGTGAGCACTTGGCCTCGAACCAACCGGGCCACCTCCACCCAGGCAGTCAAGCCAACGGCAATGAAGACCTGCCAGTAGCCCTTACCAAGGACAAAACTCAAGGCAATAACCATCAGGAAGGTAGGAATACTCCAAAAAACTTGAATGATACTCGACAGCACGCGGTCAGTCCATCCACCATAGTACCCCGCTATGGCACCAAATGGAATGCCAATGAAAAGAGCGATGGTAACCGCAATGAATCCGACACTCAATGATACCCGGCTACCCAGCGCCAATCGACTCAGGACATCTCTGCCATAACGATCGGTGCCCATGTAATGCGTTTGATGGGTTGAGCCATCAGCCAATGGCCGTTCATAGCCCATGGATTTAGCAGCATGTGCAAGATGCATGTCATTCGCATGCCTGGTTTGGTCAGGGACCCATAAATCTGCAGTTATTGCAGCGGTCAACCAAACAAACAAAACCACAAGCCCAAGTCGTCCCAAGGGGTGACCTAGGAGGGATTTCATGACCGACCCATGTCCTGAAGGATTCTCATGGCTTCAGCGACATACAAATCACGGCTCAGCATCTTGTGCCAGCGACGGTTTTTCTCTTCTTTCATTTCAGCCTCTGCAGCCAAGTCACGGTCACCATTCAAGTCTTGATCAATCTCCAAAACCTTTTCAACATCAAAGCCTTGAACCCTGATTGAATCTGAAGACTTCAACACATTTTTGAAACGTTGTTTCTCTGCTTGGTAATCCGCCTCTGACTGCAGGTAGTCATCCCATGCAAGAGGTATATGGCTGTCCTGATCTCTGTCACGAAGCCATGTGGCATAGGTGGCAATGCGCTCAAATGACGCAGAATTAGCGATGCGTTTATTGGCTGGGGCAATCGCATCTGTCATGCTTGATTCCCACTGGGGGTATTGCAATGTTTCGATGTTGTCTACGGCCAATGGATTTTCCATGTCACGCTCTCCTAAACTGATGTACTGGTAAGGATGCGGCAAGACAATGTCACTTTTCACGCCCTGCAATTGGGTCGTGCCACCGGTAATCCGGTAGTATTTCTGAATGGTCAATTTGAACGCGCCCAAAGGCCCATGTTTTCTGTAAAAGGGCCCAGCTGCACGGTCCATGTCAATGATGGTTTGGACGGTACCCTTACCGAAGGTTTGCGGCGAGCCTACAATCAAAGCACGGCCATGATCTTGCATGGCTGCAGCAACAATTTCACTGGCAGATGCCGTGTTTTCATCCACCAAAATCAACAAGGGGCCATCCCAGGATGTGCCCGCATCATCGTCCTTGTAGGTTTTGAGTCGCTGACCCGATGTCTTCACTTGGACCACTGGCCCTTGATCAATGAAAAGACCTGCCACATCAATGGCTGCTGGCAATGAGCCACCACCATTGCCGCGAAGATCAAAGATCAAGCGCTCCATGCCAGCTGCTTTCAGCTTGTCAATCTCCATTCGAATGTCCTCAGCGCAATCCCGGTTACGGTTTTGGTAAAAGTTAACGTAGAACTTTGGCAAGCGGATGTAACCCGTTTTACCATCATCCCCAAGGCGAGCTGACTTTGCAAATGTTGCTTCAATTTCAACCACGTCCCGGACAATGGCAATGACCATTTCTGAACCATCCACCTTGAGAACTGTCAATCGCACCTCAGTTCCTTTTTTGCCACGAACCAATTGAACAACCTTTTCTGTTGTCATGCCAACCACGTCAACCGGCTCCTTGTCCCCTTGCGCAACAGCAATCAACAAGTCATCCTTTGCTAATTCCCCTTGCTTCCAGCAAGCTGAACCCGTCACGATGGCTGAGACTCTCACGTGATCCCCGTCTTGAATCAAGGACGCGCCGATACCTTCCAATTGGCCGGTCATTTCAATCTCAAAGCTCTCCTGCTGCCTAGGGGGAAAGTAACTGCTGTGGGGATCAAAGGCCCCTGCAAAGGCGTTCATGTACAGGCCAAACCAGTCTGCGCGCTCCATCTCATCCATGTTCTTGAACCAGCTGTCATGAATATCCATTTCTTTCTCCCTGGCCTTGACTTCTAGCTCCTTGAAATCGGCGTGCTGTGGGTCAAAGCCTAATGCCTTCGCGCTGTCAGCGTGTTGCTTTCTATCGTGGAGGCGGCTAACCACCCTGAATTGGATGTAGGATGCCCAATAATGGGTCATGTCCTTATCATCCGCGAAGTAGTTCCGCTTACTGGCATCTCCTTGCAGCTCACCAGGCGAGGTCACATCAATAACCTCATTGAGCAGGGCCGCGTACTGCCCTCTAGCTGTTTCAATCCGATTGGCCAAAATGGCCATGGCCTCATCAAAGAAATCTGTGCTACCCGCTTTGATTTGGTCATCTAGAAGTAAACGGTGCTGCAAAAGGGCTTCAAGGTCTCCGCTATGCAAGAAACGCTTCTCTGAATCCAAGGACTCAATGAACGCATCGTAGACCTCCGCCGACAAGCTGTCATCAAAGGCCCTTGGCTGAAAATGTACAGATGACAAGGCGTCATAGACCAATTGCATGACGACTGCCTCTTTCTTTTGATTGGCGTCAAGCCAGCTAAAACTCCACGTCGCAATGGCTAAGATGACAAGGGCCGGAAGGATGTATTTGATCTGCTTTTTCATGAAAATGGTTCGGAGGATGGAATTCACAGCCCGAATGTACATAAATCATGCCTTGAAGTAGGGAATTTGTCGATTGGCAACAAGAGATTGAATAACTTTGGTTCATGGACCCACAGCACATCAATCCCGGGCATTGGACAAGGGATTTTCTCAGCCAATACGACCTGCCAAGCAGCCTAGTCGCATTCACAACCATTGCAGTAGACCTTCTGGTGCTACTCATAGCAAGTTGGTTGATGGATTTCATCGTTCGAAAAATAGTTCTCACCGCCTTGAGCCGCCTTGTGAAGCGATCAAACATCATCTGGGATGACCATTTTTTGAAAGAAAAAGTATTCCAAGCAGCCATCCATCTGATTCCCTTGTTGGCGGTACGCGCCTTTATCCCATTGGTCTTTGCAGAGGCTGAAAGCTGGATTGCTCCATTGGAAAACCTGTTGTCAGCCTTGATTATCTACCAGGCTGTTATCACCATCAATCGAGCGGCAAAAGCAACCGTTCACGTCTTGGAAAATCATGAGAAATATGTGAACAAGCCGGTGCAATCCATTCAGACCCTGGTTCAAGTCATCAGTTGGTTTGTGGGTCTGCTAGCCATCATTTCTATTTTCACGGGCACCTCGCTAGGCACCTTGATGGGTGCCCTGGCTGGAACCACAGCCATTTTGATGTTGATCTTTCAAGACGCCATCACCGGATTGTTGGCCAATTTTCAAATCACCATGTTTGACCTGGTTCGCAAAGGGGATTGGATCACCTTCAATAAATATGGGGTTGATGGTGATGTGATTTCTGTTGACTTAACCACCGTCAAGGTGCGCAACTTCAACAAGACCATTTCCACGGTTCCCTCAAAGGCCTTTGTCTCTGATTCCTTCATCAACTGGCGTGGCATGGAAAGCTCTGAAGTGCGTCGCATCAAACGCCACCTGGTGCTGGATCTAGACTCTGTGTCCTTTTGTAGTGATGCCTTGATTGAAGACCTCAAGGGCATCGAACGTGTCCGCGATTACATCGGAACCCGGTTGGATGAAATTCAAGCAGAAAACCAGGCAAAAGGTGTCGATAAATCAAGGAACCTCAACGGTCGACATCTAACCAACATTGGCATCTACCGCATGTACATAGAGGCCTACCTCAAAGAGCACCCCATGGTCTCAGGTGAGCATAGCCTCATGGTTCGCCAATTGCAGGCTGGGGCAACAGGTGTGCCGCTGGAGATTTATTGTTTTTCCAAAGAAATCCGATGGGTTCAATACGAGGCTATTGTCTCATCACTCTTTGATCACTTGATGGCTGCTGCGCCGGCATTTGGCCTGCGACTCTACCAGTCACCCAGTTCCTTTATTGCAACAGGCCTATTCAACCCGCAAACATGACCGACAAGGATGACAGGCCTGACCGGCTCATCATCCTTGGGATTGACCCCGGCACCATCATCATGGGCTATGGGGTTGTTGCAGTGGAAGGCAAGAAATTGACTTGCCTGGCATGCGATCATGTGAAATTTGACAGCAAGCGCAGCCCATTTGAGCGGCTGGAAGACATCTACGTGGCCATGGGCCATATCTTGAAGGAACATCAGCCAGACCAAGTCGCCATGGAAGCCCCCTTCTTTGGTAAGAACATTCAATCCATGCTGAAACTTGGCCGAGCGCAGGGCATCATCATGGCAGCTTCGTTGGCACATGAAGCATCGGTGACAGAGTATTCCCCCCGCCGGGTGAAACAGGCAGTTACAGGCAGCGGGTCTGCCAGCAAGGAGAAAGTGGCGGGCATGGTGGCCGCAACCTATGGTTTATCTGAGGTGCCTGCCTCAACCGACGCATCGGATGGTTTAGCTGTTGCAACTTGCCATGCCTACAGCATCAATCAGGTGATTCCCAACCAACCGAAGGCCAAACAAGGGAGGAAAAAGACCACATCAAGCTGGGACGCCTTTCTTAAGGCCAATCCTGATCGGATTCAGTGAGTGATAGCCTGAGCTATCTTACTGGCAATGGCAGCAAATTCTTCCTGAGTGAAAACCATTTTTGGGTTGGAAAAATTTAAATCTTCCTCACTTCGAATAGGCACCAAGTGTACGTGCGCATGGGGCACCTCAAAGCCTAACACAGCAACCCCTACTCGATTGCATGGCATGCAGGTTTCGACAGCCTGAGCCACTTGCTTGCACAAGGACCACAAGGCCAAATAATCTGCTTCTGGCAGATCAAAGAGTTTGTCCACTTCCCTTTTAGGGACCACCAAGCAGTGCCCTCGAGTCAAGGGCCTGATGTCTAAAAAGGCTATAGCCTTATCGTTTTCCGCAACTCGATGGCATGGAATATCACCCTGAATAATCTTTGTGAAGATGCTGGTCATGCCTTAGCGACTGATGCCTGTTACTTCCAATTGCATGGTGCCATTGGGGACTTGGATGTCGACCATGTCACCCACTTTCTTGCCTAAAAGCCCCTTGCCAATGGGTGATGTGACAGAGATTTTTGCTTTTCTTACATCAGCTTCCTGCTCTGCAACCAAGGTGTATTTGAAGGCCATGCCATTGGCTGGGTTCTTCAATGAAACGGTACATAGCACGCGAACCTGGGAGTCGTCCAACAGGGTCTCATCAACCACCCTAGCAGTTGACATGATGTTATCAAGCTTGGCAATTTTCATTTCAAGCATGCCTTGTGCCTCCTTGGCAGCATCGTATTCCGCATTTTCACTGAGATCGCCTTTGTCGCGGGCCTCAGCAATTTGTGCAGAGATACTAGGTCGCTCCACCGTTTTCAAGTGATCGATCTCCTCTTTAAGCTTCTGAAAGCCCTCTTCGGTGTAATAATTGATGCTCATGATACCTTCTAATAATACAAAAGAGACCCACAAGGGATCTCTGTTGCCTGTAATACATGGGTAGACTTAAAGAATGAAAGTCGCCCCAAGTGTGTGAATACCTCCAAAGGCCCCATTAGTCATTCGGTAAGCATAGCTCAAATTCATGCTTCCTCCATTGCCAGTTTCAGGATTGACACTAAAGCCAGCAGAGGGTCCAGCCATAGCCTCTGTTGCTATGCCATCAAGTCGGTTGTCAAATGCTGCGTAGCCCATTCGGACAGCAAATAGGCTTTTAAACCCATACTCAAATGCAGCAGTGAACTGATCCTTCTTGAAGGAGTTAGAAATGAAATTTCCTGCAACTTCAATGCGGTGATCACTGCTAAGGTCAAAACGCTTAGACATGCCGATGCTCAATTGCGTTGGCAATTCAAAATCCTCCGTGCCGCTCAGAAATCTTGATGAGTGTGATCCCGTTGGCACAGGCAATATGATGGACATGCCATCACCACTGTAACCAAATGAAGGACCAATATTTCTCAAAGTGATACCAAATCGGAAATCGTCATCCTCACCTGTCACATACTGGACACCTGCATCAAAACACACACCAGTAGCCGTCAAGTTACTAATGCTAGAATTATACATCTTGATGTTGATGCCACCATAGATACTATTGGTGAATTGCTTAGCATAGCCCACGCCAATGATAGAGGATGTTGGCTTGAAATAGCCAGCGCCTCCATCGGGAAGCTCCGTGGTTGTCACTTCAATTTCACCATAATTCATATTGGAAATATGGACACCTAAAACACCACCATTACCAGTTGGCGTTGCAAAAGCTGCAGTGTTAAATTGAATGCCTGTACCAACAAGCCATTGGGTGTTAGCTAAGCCAAACTGGAATTTGTCTACATAGGCCAACCCTGCTACGTTACCGTACAGGGACTCAAGACCCATAACATTAGCTGTGTTAGCCTCTGCCCATCCAGCGGTAAGAGCCCATGGATTAATCAACAATTCAGGGGCGCCGGCTGAGCCAGAACGCACAGGGTTACCTCCTTGTATCGCCATGGCGGCCATGACACTTAGGGTGATGAAAGTTCGTTTCATATTCATAATCAATGCTATTTAGAATCCGGTTGGATCAAATGGACGGAGGGTGCCAAACCATTTCACAATTTTTTGCCCAATGCCGGGCGCGTCAATGTGAATGATGTACATGCCGGAGGCAATCGGAACTTGGTAATTGTTTTTAAGATCCCAATATATCCATGTATCAGTGTTGTCCTTAGACAGCGTACGAACCAAGGAACCTTCCACAGCATAGATACTAATCACACAGCGTTCAGGCAAATTGGTGATCTTAACCATGTTATCTAGCTGTGACTTCTCGTAGGCACTCATGGAGAAATATGGATTTGGCACCACACGAATCTGCTCCAGCATATTTTGTGCGGTTGAGTCATTAGCCTTAATCACTGCAATGTCCTCTGTGTTGAATTCGTACTTGGGGTTCTTGCTGTTGCTGCCATCACCTTCATACTTTTCATAAGGACGTGCTACACGCAAGCGGACCGTTACATCAGAAGGCATGCTTGTATACAAGTCTGTGCCATCAAAGCGCCTATCCATCATTGGGATAGATACCCACATCAATCCTTTGGTGACATTGGAACGGAATAAAGGAGAGTTCATGTTCTCTAAGTCTGTCTTCAGCGGATTGTCTGCCTCATCAGAGCCTGCATACGCGAGGTCTACATTGGTCAATCCCTTGCGGTAACTCGGTCCAAAGACATACAAGTAATGCTGTCCACCAAACTTGTAGCCGCCAGTCACAGGGTCTGCAGGGAAGGTGCTTTGTCGTGAACTTGGATTAAAAAGCATATCTCTGCCATTGTCACCAACCATCCAAGAGTTTTCGCCAAAGGCTAAATTCAATCGTGTGCCTGTCTCCAAATCAATGGCATAACCCGGGAACCAGGACCAGCCTGTGCTTGTACTGCTACGGACCATGTCGCCATTGACAAGATCCCATGAAGAACCGCCGCGCAAACGCCATTTCTTTTTGCCGCCCTCTGTCAACACCTGGTCTTCACCCAATTCAATCACAGGAACGCGCGTCCATTTAGATTTATCTGACGTGAACACAACGTCAATTGAATGCAGTTCAGCAATGCTGCGACGCATAGCGAATGCCACCATGGCTGAATCAGCGGGGCCCATGCCATAAATGTTGCCATTGTCATAGCCTCTACCCGATGAGCTGGCATATGTGAATGGTGCCCATGCGCCATCCAAGATGTTTCCAAAAATACCTTTTCCATCATTAGGGTAATCAGAATAGTACATGCCCGGTGCCGTCGAGACGTCATTAGCTCCAGCCAATACCCAGTTAGTGGGTGCGTAGTTATCATCATCCCTAACCCAAGTCAACCATTGCTTGGTGGGGTCTTCAAAAACAATCTCAGATTCCAACATCCCGCCATTGCGCTCATTGGTGTTGTCGTTACCCGGGTACTTTTGATCGCGGATTTCAACGGACAAGCCAATTTGGCTGATAATTTGCTCATTGATGAAGGTCAAGTCGGTCAAGGAATTAGCTATAAGATTGCCATTCTCATCCTCAATGCTCCAACGGGCGCTACTGCCTGTGCCATCAAAAATTAAGTAGAATCGACCCGATGGAACTTTCAATGGATCAACCACTTTCACATTCACCGGTCCATACCCGCCAACATAGGTTGGGGTAGACATGGTAAAGTTTTGCAAGATGTAGTCTTCAGAAGCTTGATCAAGTAGCATGAAGTTACCGCCATTGCCTGTTCCTTCAAGACGAGTAATCACTGGAGAGAAGCCGTATTCTGCATTCTGGATTGTGCCGTCAGACTCTGATCCAACCAAGTGTGGTAGACCCTCGTAAAGCTTCACATTGTTACGTCCTGACAAGAATGGCTTGCGCTGGCCACTAGGGCTTGTCACCTGATTGAAGGACTGGTACTCATTGTAAGAATAGGCAACAACAGAGAAGTAGTAGGGCTTGTGGTTAACCAAGCGCTTGTCCGTGCCAGTAGCAAAAATGTCCTCCTTCACAACAAAGCTCATTTGAAGACCATCGTCATTGGCTTCCAAAGTCATATCCTGAGGCATCAAGAGCTCTAAGTTCGGATCTAGTTCCCAGTTGATGAGTCGATCAACGCCATTGTTGATGTCACATTGCGCAATCAAACGTGCTTGTGACGGGTCATAGCGGTCGCCAATCGATACGTTTTCATTGGCCAATTGGAAGACTTGAAAGCCTTCAAATTTGTAAGTGTTGTCTGTTGCGCTAATCAGCGGATCAACCTCCTGGTAATCTAACTCATCATTATTCTGACCCTCTCGGTAAGATAACATCAAGACCAATTCGCGATCCAACTCCTGAATGTCCATATCTGGTGCATCCGGACCATTGAGGATTTGGAAGCAGTTATCAAACAAGCTTTGCGCCTTGTCATCAGCAATGATGACCTTGTCGACAGAGGCAAAAAGATCTGCCTTATTGAAGTCCCTTGCCCACACAACACCTGTGGTAATGAAGTTCAATGCACCAGGCGCCAATGAGAAGGGGCCTGCATTGTGCAGTCCACGTTTATCCTCTTGGTTAGCTGGTGATTCAAACCAGTTCTGTGAGGCGGTTGGGTCGTTGTTACCTGTGGTATCGTAGGTGATGCCGGGGTAGGCGAATTTTGTGACCAATCCTGAACCATCAGAGGTGAATCCATCACCATTGGAGGTGTTACCCGGGCCCGATGGGGTCTCAACAACCAATGGGTTGCCATTCATCCAACGCGACTGCATGTAGTTGTAAAATTCAGCAGCATTATCTGGGTTGCCTGAGAAGGAAGACCCTGTGTTGTTGTAATACATAAAGCCACTCATGACGATGCGCTCATTGGTTCCAGTCACGGGGTTTTCAGCAACGCAGTTACCGTTGTCATCACGCACGCCGTCGATGCAACCATCGCGGTCATTGTCCAATCCATCGAAGTAATCAGCAAAAGGTCCCTGGAAGAAATCAAAGCCAACAGCAGGTGGATTCAAACCATAACCAAGTGGTCCTTCGTCATTCAAGTCAGCGTTGTAGCAGTAACCTAGTCCACGAGGGATGTCACAGCCAATGATGTCATCCAAATAGTTGCCCAAGTCAGGATCAAACCATGTAGAGAAATAGGTATTAGTCAATCGGAAGGTAGACTTATTGAGAATGCGGTAATTGTAGAAGGTCATGTTATTGATCTCATCATTGGTCGCAAAGGCAAATGCCTGAGCGCGGATTTCAAATCCCAATGCCCCTGCACCTGTTTCTGTGTGGATATTGCCACGGTCATTGTAAACCCACCAGATGGTCTGGTCACCATACAACACATCAGTTTCCTTCAATCGGCAATCGAATTGACGATCCAGGTCATATGCAGGGTAGTCTTCCAATGGGTCGTAGCGCTCGTCGCCATCAAGGTCAATAAATGGAGCCAATGTGTATGGCAAATCACTATCAACACCATGGGCAGGCCAATTCAAAATAATTTCAGGGATATTGCCCTCGTAACCAGGGAATTTATCTGCCACATCACAATTGACATCATTCCTGCATATCAACCATGCGCGGTGCATTTCAACTTGCTCACGGTGAATAATCCAATGCCGGTCATAGGCGTCACAAACGCTTTTGCTAACTGATGCCAACCCGTCATTAGACAAAGGTCCAGGCCAGAAATCGTTACCACTTGAGCGGTAGGTCATGCCAGCCAATTTCAATTGCTGGCCCTCATCCAAGCCACCCAGCCACAATGCACCAGCAAACATGGAGTGCTTACCTCCATCTTTTGGCACCTCATAACGTGCTGAATTAAGATCCCACCACATGTCACCTCCACCCAAAATGGTGGCGCGAACATTATTGAGATTCAAATCACTTTGAGCCCTTGATGGTTGACAAAGCTCCTCAACTGTTTTGTTGGATAGGGACGTCTTGCCAGTAAGCTTCACATCTACATCTGGACGAGCTTGAAGGGTAATGGCAGCAATAAAAGCGAGAAAGAGAAAGGTGCGTTTCATCATAATCAGGTTGCGTATAGCTTAAAGACCCAGGCGGATGCCTAAGCGAATTCTGCGTGGAATAGAAAAATTGGATGGGTCAATGACCGCAATATTGTAGAGATCAGCAAACGATTGCGCATTGGTGGTGAAGGCAATGGACTGCTGTCCCTGTGGAGAGGATAGGAAGCCATCATCAGTCGGCGAACCGGTGTAGGGGTAGATATCCAAAATGTTCAAGACATTCATGACGTTCAATACCTGCATATAAAGCTCAACATTTTTCTTGCCTTTAGCATAGTACCACACCTTGTTGGCTGTCATGTCCATTTTAAACTGCCAAGGCTTGCGTGAGCCATTCAGCAATCCAGAAATCGGTGCAGCGGACTGTGTTAAACCATAGGCGCGAATGCGTCGCGAGTAGGGGAAACCAGATTGAGTACCCATCAATACGTTCACGCCCGCATTTTCAAAAAGGCGCATGTTCTTGATGACTGGACCGTTGTATTGGGTGCCCCCACGGTAGCGGAAATCAACATTGGTAGAGAAATTGTGTCGCTGATCGTAGTTCAACGGCTGGATGTAGCGAAGGTTTGGCTGACCAGAGCGGGCCAAAGACAAGCCTGCATTGGCGCCAGAACCTGTGCCGTCAGCAAAAGACAATGAGTAGTTGGCATTAACCATAATATTGCCTGTGCGTCGCAAGTCATATTGGAAGCTGAAACCCTTTGAAGTCGTGAAGTCACGATTGCCATACATGATGTAGGTTGCCGGATATGCCTCTGTGACAGAAACTGTCTGAATCAAATCACGGTACTCACGGTAAAAGCCATTGATTTTCAAAGCGGAGCGCTCAGTCAATTTCTGACGGAAGCCAATTTCGTACTCTGTAAGCTTCTGTGGCTTCAAGGATGGATTGGCAATCTGTTGAAGCGAGCCAAACTGTAAGTTGACATAGTTAACTGGGTTGAATCGAACAGCATTAGGTCGCTGCACCATCAAATCATAGTGGGCAAAGAATTCTGCTTCATCGGAGATAGGAAACTGGAAGGAAATACGTGGTGAGACGGTCACTTGGGGCTCGTAATCCTTGAATCCTTTTGCGCTCAATACGGGTTGGTCGGGGTTGGATTCATCTGTGAAGTTTTCTTCAAAAATCCAAGGCTTGGCTTGGCCGCCGGATAAGTTGGCAATTTCTGTTGGATTACTTTGCGGTGTGCCATCTGCATTAAACCAATCAAAACCATCGCGGTAGCCCACAATCTTTTTGGGATTCTTGATATTGTCAACATAGACCACATAGTCATCGCCCATGGATGTCGGGATGTCGCTGCCAGACAACCCACCCATGCCTTGAACATCACTCACCGTGCGTGAAGAGTACAATGTAAATGGGTCTTTGGGGACCGGCTGGTTGGCGTCAAAGCGATCAATGCGAACACCAATATTGAAGAAGAGATCATCAAAGGTGAACTGATCTTGAATATATCCCGCCATGTAAATCGGCTGGAAGGCTGCAATGGGGTAAGTGTGGTTGCCCTCTAAGTCCTTTGCATTGAAAAAATCATCAAGTGATGGGTTGTAGGTCAATATGTTGCCTTGGTAATCATAGCCATGATAGGCGACATAGGCACCTGAGCCAAAGTTGAGTAGCTCCTGAGCCGAGAACAAGGCCAATCCACCGTAATTATTCAGATCATCTGGAGAGATGCCATCGATATCTAGCAAGCGTTGATCGCTACCATTTTGGTCCCAGCCAAGCGCCCTACGTAAGTTGCGGTCAAAGCTTCTTGGCTTGTCCATATCAATGGCACGATTGTAATTGATTGTGTCCATGAAGACCCCATCCTTGTATACCAGGTTAGGGTTGTTCAAATCCAATTCTCGCATGTGATCATTTTGTAAACCGCGCATCAAGGTCCAAAGCCCCCTTGCAGCTACGCCAAAAGAGCGATCAGTACGCTGCTCATACTCCAATCCCGCAGTAAGGCTATGTTCTCCTAAATCAAAGCTGGTGGAAGCCGTAATTCGGAATTGTTCGTTCTTACTGTAGCTGTAGCCACTTTGGACAGCGCCAACATTGCCAAACAAGCTGTAAACTGAAGAAGGCCCTTGGCCATTAAGTAAACCGCCACCCTGCTGGATGTTAGTCAAGTTATTGATTCTATTAGCAATCTGACCATTAGACACCATGTCATAGTAGTTCTGTGTGTAATTGGACAAGGTTGCATTGTATGGGCTTGCCGAAAAGGACACATTGGTGTCCAAGTCAAGAAGCTTTCTCCAAGCAGATACACCCGTTTTCTCATCCACTCCGTATCCATACAACGGTCTACGTGTAGTAACAAATTCGCCAATATGGCCGTAGCGGAATATATTGTCTCCATGGCGGTCATCAAAGCTCTTGCGAAGGTTCAATGAGTAATCAACCTGAATGGTATAATAGGCATTGCGAATCATGGCATCCGACTCATCGCCTACTCCGCCAAATTGTTGGGTAAAGCGAATGAAGGTCGAGAAATCTTTGTTATCATAAGATCCATTAGTCTTCCAGTTCATTAAGGAATTAGAGAAGGACCCGCTTTTACCATAACCCGAATTGAATCGGCCACCAATGACCACATTGGTCTTCCGTGATGGCTTGATATTGATGTTGCCGGTTGCGCGGATACTATTGGTTGCCACATTCAAACGGCGAGGAATGATCTCAAGGTCACCCTTTCGTATCAATTCAGCGCGAGAGATGGTACCAAGTCCTGTTGAGGTAGACGCTAACGGATTGGATTCTAAGTCAGCCAACACATCGTCCTTCACCTTGTAGATTGGTACAGAGTATGGGCGGCCATCACCATTGTGCTGAATTTCACCTGAAAACAAATAGCCCACCAAGGGGGCTGTTTTTGCCTTGTTGAAAAGCAAAGGTCCACCAATGGTTAAACCTGCCAAGTGGTAATTGTAATTATCAAAAAGGGCAGATGTCACATACTCACCAGTGCCAAAAAATCGCGATGAGGGGCCTCTCGTCGTGGTGGAGATAATCCCACCTGTTGCATCACCATAGGATGCAGGGACACCGCCTGTGATGACTTCTGTTTTTGCAATGGCTTCACGGGGAAGGTTTACCGAACCACGGACACGAACACCGTCAATAAATACGGCGTTTGCATCTGAACGACCACCTCGGAAGTAGCTGGCGCCTGAAGCCTCATCTTGTACAACACCTGATGAAAGCGACAGGACTGCACTGAGACCGCGGCTGGCCATGTTGCGAATTTGCTCCTGGCTGAAACTCTGTGAAGTCTTGCCCTTCTCAATCAAAGGTGCCTCAAAGTCTGCCTTAATTTCAATCTCGCCCAGCACAACATCTGCTGAAGCCAATTTGAAGTCCAATACGCGGGGACGACCACCGGGGACGCCTACTTTTTGCATGGTCACTGTGTTGTAGCCAAACACCTTACAGCTAATTTCATAGGTGCCAGAAGTGACTGGTCCAATGTTATAACGCCCATCAAAATCTGTCATTCCCTTGGAGACTTCATAACCCCCGCTTGAAATAGTTATCTGTGCTTGCGGGACAGCTTCTCCTGTGCGCTTGTCCTTGACAACGCCTCTGACGGAGCCAGGACGAGATTGTCCAATAGCAGAAAGGGAAATGATGGTTGCCAGGACAATGGCTCCAATACGATAACGCATATGCTAGTCGTTTAGGTTTTGTGTGTAAGTATGCGAAAGTAACGAATTTTCTTTTGCAAAACACTAGGTTTGCACCATGTACCAGTCAATCAGACATATAGCATTCAAACGTTTGGCACCATTGGGATTACTAGCTCTGATGAGCCTCTCAAATTGTGGGGGCACCACCAGCCAACATCCTGTGCCCTACATCGCCGTGGACGAAAGCATTTACTTGAATAGTCCCAGCGCCTATGACATCCAATTTGTCGGTGGACACATGACCTTGCCAACCAAAGGTTATTCCGGTATCGTGATTTACCGGAGAAGCAACTATGGGGATGCCAATGACTTTGCCGTCTACGACATGGCTTGCCCTAATCATGTCAATGACCCCTGCGGAACCCTTCAATTGGATGGACTGTATGGAAATTGTGGCTGTGATGACCAGCAGTTTTTAATCTACGATGGTCAGGCCTTGGACGGTGTGACAGCATGGGGGCTTCGCCCCTACCGAATCACCTACCAGGGGCAATCCATTCGCATCACTGGCTTTTGATTCGTCGGCTAGGAAACCGCTGCCATTTGGCCCATGTTTTTGAGTTGACGGACGTGCGACTGAAAGGCTGAAGCAAAGCTGCCTAAGTCATTGTACGTCACCTGAAATTCATCACAAACTTCCCTTACAATTTTTGAAATATCTGGGTAGTGGACGTGGGAAACCTTCGGGAAGAGGTGGTGCTCAATTTGAAAATTCAACCCCCCAAGAAACCACGTGATGAATCGGCTCTTTGTGGCAAAATTGGCGGTGGTCCTGACCTGATGAATAGCCCACTCAACCGGACTTTCAAAAGACGGGTTTTCACGCACGTCGGCAAAATGGGTTTCTTCCACCACATGAGCCAACTGGAACACCACTGACAAGGTTACCCCTGCTGCAACGACCATCATTGCGAAGCCTGCTAACCAAGGGAAAAAGCCCAACTGAATGATTGGGAAAACAAAGAAAGTGCCAAAATGGAATATTTTCCAAGCCCAAAAACCTGCATGTTGCCCGAAAGTCAAAGGCTGCATTGGCACCGTGCCAATCTTCTGCGAAAAGTACTTTTCATAGTCCGTCCAAATGACCCAATAGATGAAAAGCATGGCATAGAGCAGGAGGAAATAGCGATGCTGGAATTTGTGAATGCTTTTGCGAAATTGCGAGGGAGCCATGCGCAGCAGGCCGCCAGTTTCAATGTCATCATCCAGCCCATCAATGTTGGTGTAAGTGTGATGAACCACGTTGTGTTTGGTCTTCCAAAACAACACTGAAGCGCCGACCATGTTGGCAGAATGTGCTGCCAATTCATTGACCCAATTGTGATTGGAGTAGCTGCCATGTGCGCCATCATGCATGATGTTAAAACCAATGCCCGCTGTCAGTATGCCTAGGATTATCCATATCATCCAAGCAATGGAAAAGGCTGGTGTACCTAGGACCAAGAATAAATAACCAGCCAGAAAAGCGCCTGCAAGGATGAAGGTTTTAAAGTACAAACGTGCATCCCCTTTTTTGGATTTTCCGGATTCCTTGAAATAGGCATTCACACGCTTTTTGATCTCCTTATAAAAAGGTGTTTCATCATTGCGAGGGAACTTGGGGGGAGTGAAGGTGGTGCTTGCCATGAGGCAAAGGTAACACATGAAACCGTAGGGCAAATAGCTGCAAATACCCTTAAAAGACTGCCTTGGCAATGGCTTCAATCGACTTGGATGATCCCATGGTGTAGTAATGCAATGACGGAACACCTTGTTTCATCAACTCCTTAGACTGGGCAATCGCCCACTCAATACCAACCTGACGAACCGAATCAGCATCTTTTGCATCCTCCATGGCATCCACCAAATCATCTGGTAAGTTGATGTAAAAGTGAGAGGGGATGCTTGTCAGTTGTCGCTTGGTAGCAATGGGCTTGATCCCTGGAATAATGGGAACATCAATACCTGCTAATCGACACTTGTCTACAAAAGCAAAGTAGGCGGCATTGTCATAGAACATCTGCGTCACAATGTACTCCGCCCCAGCATCCACCTTTGCTTTGAGGTGCTTGATGTCTGAACGCAAAGAGGGCGCTTCAAAGTGTTTCTCCGGGTAACCTGCTACGCCGGGGCAGAAGCTGGAGGGATTGCTGTTTTCTACCTCATCGTACAGGTATTTGCCCGCATTGAGGTCCATCACCTGACCCAACAGCTCAACCGCGTATTGATGCCCCCCCTTCTCCGCCTTGAAAACGCCATCCGACTTCAATGCATCACCACGCAAAACCAACACATTGTCAATGCCTAGGTAATGCAAGTCAATCAAGGCATACTCAGTTTCCTCGCGGGTGAACCCCCCACATATCACATGGGGGACGGTGTCAACTTTGAACTTGTTTTGAATGGCCGCACAAATCCCTACCGTACCTGGACGCTTGCGTGTGTGAACCTTCTCTAGCAAGCCAGATTCATGGCGCTTGTAGATGAACTCCTCGCGATGACTTGTGACATCAATGAACTTAGGGTCAAAGGGCATGAGGCGTTCAATGCTCTCATACAAGCCATCAATCCTTGTGCCTTTCAGTGGGGGTAAAATCTCAAAGCTGAACAGGGTTTTCCCTTTGGCAGCTCGGATGTGATCAATTACTTTCATGTCATGTGTTCAATAAGGGTGAGAGCCATCTAGCAGCCTCTTCCAGGGTGATGTTTCGTCGTTTAGCATAGTCAATAAGCTGGTCTTCTCCGATGGCTCTAATGCCAAAGTACCTTGCCTCAGGATGAGCAAAATAGTAGCCACTGACCGCGGCAGATGGCATCATGGCTTTGGACTCTGTGAGCTGCAGTCCCGAACGCTTCTCCACCTCCAGTAGCTGGAAGATCAAGTCTTTTTCCAGATGATCCGGGCAAGCGGGGTAACCGGGTGCGGGTCGGATGCCCTGGTAGGATTCTGCAATCAAATCTTCATTGCCCAAATGCTCAGCGGGAGCATAGCCCCAAAATTCCTTCCTCACCCGTTGATGCAAATGCTCTGCAAAAGCCTCGGCCAAGCGATCAGCTAAGGCTTTCAATAGCAAGGCTGAGTAATCGTCATTAGCTGCTTCAAAAGCAGCCACTCGTTCATCTACCCCATGACCCGTTGTCACAGCAAAGCACCCCAGACAGTCATCTGACTTGTCAATGAAATCGGCCAATGCCAACAAGGGCTGACCTTTCTGCTTGGCTGATTGCTGTCGAAGGGTGATGAAGCGATGCTTCAATCCTGCCATATCCTGAACAAGGATGTCATCGCCATCCTGTTCTGCAGGGAAGAAACCATACACTGCATTCGCCTGAATCCAGGATTCCTTCACCAGGGTCGATAGCATGATTTGCGCGTCATCGAACAAGTCCTTTGCCGCCTCTCCAACCACCTTGTCAGTCAAGATGGCGGGGTATTTTCCATGCAGCTCCCACGCAGCAAAGAAGGGGGTCCAGTCTACGGTATCGATCAAGGCTTCCAAGGGGTAGTCCTTCAAGCTAAACACACCATATTCATGAGGTTTTATCGCCTTAAAAGACATGTCAACACCAAGGCGGCGAGACCGAGCGTCTGCAATAGATAGCAAGTTTTTCTGGCCTTGTCTTTTCGCGTATTGACTGGCCAATTTTTCATACGATGCACGCATATCTGCCGCAAAGTCCAGTGACTTGCTGCCCAGCAGTTGCTGCATGACTGGCACGGCCCGTGAGGCGTCATTGACATGGACCAAAGGCCCATCAAAGGCCGGCATAATTTTCACAGCAGTGTGCGCTCTTGATGTGGTTGCGCCCCCGATGAGCAAGGGCATCTTCAACCCAAGGCGTTGCATTTCTGAAGCGAGGAATACCATTTCATCCAACGATGGGGTGATCAACCCACTCAAACCAATGGCGTCGACCTTGTGCTCAATGGCCGCGTCAATGATGTGCTGCGGCTGAACCATGACGCCCAAGTCAATGATCTCGTAATTGTTGCATTGCAGGACCACCGACACAATGTTTTTGCCAATGTCATGCACATCACCTTTGACGGTGGCCATCAATATTTTTCCGTTGGTTCTTGCCTTGCCATCAACGCTGGCAGCATCAAAATAGGGCTGAAGCCAGGCCACTGATTGCTTCATCACCCTCGCTGATTTCACGACTTGAGGAAGGAACATCTTACCCGACCCAAAAAGGTCACCTACCACTGACATGCCGTCCATCAAAGGCCCCTCAATCACGGCCAATGGCTCTCCCAGTGCAGCCATGGCTTCCTTGGTGTCTTCAATCACGTATTCACCGACGCCATTGACCAGGGCATGCTCAAGTCGTTTAGCAACTGGCAAGGATCGCCAGGACAGATCAACCTTTGACTTGACAGCCTGACCTTGAACAGAGTTTGCCATGTCCAGCAAGCGGTCGCTGGCGTCATCTCGCCGATCCAACAACACATCGTCAATGGCTTCACGCAAATCTGCTGGCACTTTATCATAAACCACAAGCTGGCTGGGGTTGACAATGCCCATGTCCATACCAGAGGCGATGGCGCGGTACAAGAAACACGCGTGAATGGCCTCTCGCAAGGCATCATTGCCCCGGAAGGAAAAACTGACATTGGACAAGCCGCCGCTGACTAGGGCATGGGGCAAATTGGCCTTGATCCATGCAGTGGCTTCAAAGAAATCCAGGGCATTTCGTCGATGCTCCTCCATGCCTGTTGCCACAGGGAAAATATTGGGATCAAACACGATGTCTTGGGGCGGGAATCCGCTGTTGACCAACAAATGGTAAGCCCTGGCGCAAATGTCAATGCGTCGCTGGTAGTTGTCAGCCTGGCCCGTTTCATCAAAGGCCATGACGATCACCGCTGCACCATACCGCTGCACCAGTTTAGCCTGTCGAAGGAATTCCTTTTCACCGGATTTCAACGAGATAGAGTTGACCACCGACTTGCCTTGCACACAGCGCAAGCCCGCTTCAATGATTTCCCATTTGGAGGAGTCAATCATGATGGGAATGCGGGAAATATCCGGCTCTGAAGCTACCATGTTCAAGAATTCCTTCATGGCCTCCACCCCATCCAACATGCCTTCATCCATGTTGACGTCCAAGATTTGTGCGCCCCCGTCAACTTGATCTCTGGCAACTGCTATGGCTGCCTCAAACTCGCCTGATTTGATCAAGCGAAGAAATTTCCGTGAGCCTGTGACGTTGCAGCGCTCACCCACATTGATGAAATTGCTGTCGGATCGAATAGTCAGGGGCTCAAGGCCACTCAACTGCATGTTGCCTGGCTCAGTATCCTCAGGTAATTTGCGTGGCTTCACGCCCTTGATTCGCTGGGCAAAGGCCTTGATGTGTTCAGCCGTTGTGCCGCAGCATCCGCCAACAATATTGACAATACCTAAGTCCAAATACTCACCAATATCTCCCGCCATGTCATTCGGGCTTTCATCGTAACCACCAAAGGCATTAGGCAGGCCAGCATTGGGGTAGGCAGAAATTAAAAAAGGAGATTTGGCAGAAAGGACCTGCAAATATGGCCGCAAATCCTTGGCCCCAAGGGCACAATTCAAGCCAACGCTTAAGAGCGGTAAATGGGAAATGGAGATCAGAAAAGCCTCTGCTGTTTGTCCACTCAAGGTGCGACCACTGGCGTCTGTGATGGTGCCGCTGACCATGATGGGAAGCTTTCTACCCAACTTGTCAAAGACGGTTTCGATGGCAAACAGGGCAGCTTTTGCGTTGAGGGTATCAAAAATGGTTTCAACCAATAAGATGTCCACGCCACCTTCAATCAATGCAGTTACTTGTTCAACATAAGCGTCACACAGCTGATCAAAGTCGCCATTGCGGTAACCCGGACGCTCAACGTCAGGACTCAGGCTTAAGGTCCGGTTGGTTGGCCCGATAGCCCCCGCCACAAAGCGTGGCTTGTCGTCAGTGCTGAAGGCCTTTGCTGCCTTGACCGCGAGCTGCGCGCCGCGCAGATTGATTTCATGCACCAGTTCCTGCATGCCGTAGTCTGCCATGGATATGCTTGTGGAACTGAAGGTGTTGGTTTCAATGATGTCCGCACCTGCCTCAAGGTACACCCGGTGGATATCTTCAATGATCTCTGGTTGGGTCAAGTTCAACAGGTCATTGTTGCCCTTCACCGACTGCTTCCAATGGGCGAAACGATCCCCGCGAAATCCAGCCTCATCCAGGGCGTGATCCTGCAGCAAAGATCCCATGGCGCCATCCATCAA
>CAWUSA010000008.1:0-83518 GCA_963925545.1 uncultured Flavobacteriales bacterium
CATTGGTTTAGTTGTTGCTGCAGTCAGCAAGAAAAACCGCCCTGAATTCGAATAAATGTTGGATCTCACTGTTGTCGTTCCGCTCTTCAATGAAGAGGAGTCCTTGCCTGAGTTATGCGCTTGGGTTGACCGTGTATGTCAGAGCGAAGGCATCGCCTATGAAATGGTCTTGGTGGACGATGGGTCTACCGATGGCTCATGGGATGTGTTGAAGGGCTTATCCAAGGACAACAAAGCCATCACAGCTGTTCAATTCAGACGCAACCAAGGCAAGTCAGAGGCCTTGCATGTGGGATTTGCTCGTGCAAAGGGCTCTGTGGTGATTACCATGGATGCAGATTTGCAAGACAGTCCAGATGAGATCCCTGGCTTGATTGCCATGATTGTTGATGAAGGCTATGACATGGTCAGTGGCTGGAAGAAGAAACGCTATGATCCCATCACAAAAACCCTACCCACCAAGTTGTTCAATGCTGCAGCACGCAGAATGAGCGGCATCCACCTGCACGATTTCAATTGTGGACTGAAGGCCTACCGTTTGGAAGTGGCCCAAGCGGTTGAGATTCAAGGTGAGATGCACCGTTACATTCCGGTGCTGGCAAAAATGCAAGGCTATGGCCGCATTGGTGAGCGCGTGGTGCAACACCAAGCAAGAAAATACGGCAGCACGAAATTTGGCATGAGCCGATTCTTCAATGGCATGCTTGACCTAGTGACCATTACGATGGTGAGTAGATTTCGCCGCCGACCCATGCATCTGTTTGGCACCCTCGGTTTGATCATGTTTTTCTTCTCAGGCATTGCGCTGGTTGTGATTGGTGGCTTGAAACTATGGCGCCTATCTCAAGACCTAAGCCCAGGTCTGGTGACTGAGGATCCCTTGTTTTACATTTTCTTAATCAGCATGGTTCTAGGCACCCAACTCTTTGTGACGGGTTTACTTGCTGAGCTGGTTGTTCGGTCAGGCAAGCGCAAGCCAGATTATCTCATAGGCGAGACCATCAATCAAGGTTGAGATGCGCTACTCTCTGATTTCACCGACCTTCAAGCGGCCGGATGAGGTGAGTGAATTCATCGCATCCATAGCTAAGCTGTCCTACCCTAGGGAGGCTTTTGAAGTGATTTTGGGTGATGGCACGCCGGGCGATGCCCTGCGTCCAATCATCAAACAGGTAGCTAACGATGTGGATTTGCCAGTGAAGGTGGTTTACCAGGAATTCTTGCCAGTGAGTGATGCCAGAAATTTGGCTGCTGCAGCTGCAGAAGGCGATGTCTTGATTTTCCTGGATTCTGATTGCTTGCTGCCAAAAGACTACCTCAACAAGGTGGATCATGGGTTAACAAGGGATGGTTGGGATGCCTTTGGTGGTCCTGATGCGGCACCTTCAGATTTTTCCCATTTGCAAAAGGCCATCAACTATTCCATGACTAGCCCATTGACCACTGGCGGTATTCGTGGTGGTAAGCAAAGCACGTCGACGTATTACCCCAGAGGTTTCAACATGGGCATGAAAGCAATGGTTTTCAAGGCAGTGAAAGGCTACGACACAGCCTTCAAGTGCGGCGAGGATGTTGAGCTGTCAATCCGAATCAAAGAAGCTGGCTACAAGGTGGGATTGATTCCAGAGGCTGTGGTCTGGCATAAGCGCCGATCGAATTTAGGCCAATTTTACAAACAGGTGAGGCGATTTGGTTCTGCGCGCATTGCCTTAGCAAGGCAGCACAAAGGACAGATGAAGGCTACGCATGCTTTCCCTGCTGTTTTCATGTTTGCGTGGGTGGCAGCCTTTGCCTTGCATGTGACACAGGTCTTTACGCTGGGTATTTATGCCTTTCACGCCTACTTCTTGGTGATTGCTATCCTGAGTTCCATCAAGCATCTCAACCCTTTTGTTGGCTTGCTTTCTATGGTGTCAACTGCGGTGATGTTTGCTGGCTATGCGTCAGGTTTCATGGCTGCCCTGGTGGGGCGACCTGCAAAATAAAGGTCAGTCCTTGCCGAGCAAGGCTTCCATGCCTAGTCGGTAACCCAACCATCCAAGCCCTGAGATCGTTCCAATCACATGGGGAGCCATCAAAGACACATGCCTGTAGTCTTCCCGTGCGTAGGTGTGACTTAAGTGGATTTCCAAGCAGGATGCGTCCAGACTGGCAATGGCGTCGGCCAATACCACTGAGCTGTGTGTGTAGCCGCCGGCATTGATCAGAAAGCCCACGCCGGGTCCATCATGCTTGTGCAGGTATTGAACCAATTCACCTTCTATGTCACTTTGAAAGTGATGCAGCTGGACATCGGGCCAGCTTTGGTTGAGCCACCCTTCCCACAGGGGGATTTGCATGGCCAGGGTTTGATTGCCATACAATTCTGGTTGGCGCTTGCCAAGCTCGCCTAGGTTGGCGCCATGTACAATGTGGAGTTCCATGGGGCGAAGTTAGGTCATGTTGGATTTGCCTTACCATGAGATGATGCCTACTTTCATGGCATGACCTGGCCACAAGCAATTCGCAATTTCATGGACTACCTTAAATTGGAGCGTGGCTTGAGTGAACACACGCAAAAGGCCTATGCGCAAGACCTCAAGTCATTGGCTCAATGGGCTGAGGGCATTGAACCGACTGCGATGAACCAGGAGGCAGCAAGGCATTTCATTCAGCATGTGGCAAAGCAAGGGCGTTCTGCCAACTCTCAGTCACGCATGCGATCGACCCTGCGGATGTTCTACCGCTTCCTTGTTGATGAGGTGGAAGGTCTAATCAACCCCATGGAGGGCATTGAGGCACCGATGAAGCCCAGCTACCTCCCAGTGTTTTTAACGGAAGCTGAGATGCAATGCTTGTTTGACGCCATTGAGCGTGGTGCGCCTGGTGGGGAACGAGATCACGCCATGTTGGAGACCATGTATGCCTCTGGTGTTAGGGTGAGTGAGCTCATTGAGCTTCGCATCAGGGATTTGGACCTTGACAACAAGGTCATGCGGGTGATTGGCAAGGGCGACAAGCAGCGTTTACTGCCCTTGCATGATGAGGCAGTGAGGGTCCTGAAGCATTACCTCTTGCAAGTGAGGGCGCATGGCAAGGTTCAACCAGACTTTTCTGACCATGTATTCCTCAACCAACGGGGAGGAAGGTTGAGTCGTGTGTCAGTGTTCAAACGTTTGAAGCAGCTGGTTGAACGGGCAGGAATTGAAAAGAACATCAGCCCGCATAGCATTCGGCATAGCTTTGCCACCCATTTGGTGCAAAACGGTGCAGATATTCGCATGGTTCAGGTGCTTCTAGGTCATGTCAGCATCACCAGCACAGAGATTTACACCCACTTGGAGCAAAAGCAGTTGGAGGATACGATGAAGCGCTACCACCCGCAGGCCTTAAAATAAAATCTAGGTTGGGTAAAATGTGCTTGCATATGATAAGCGCCGGTGAACCAGAAAAGGTAAAGTCAATGGTACAAGATCATTTCTAACGCTATTGAGCATATTCAGTTTACACGAGTCAAGTCATATATCCTTGATTACCTCAGGGGGACTTGAACAGCAGACGTTTACTTTAGAAATTATAGATAGACTAACCGATTTCCAAAGTCAGTATTGAAAACACACTAAAACTTGAGTAATTATCAAACAATCAGTAACATATAATAAATGTTATTTGTAGCTTAGTCATCTAAACAAAAAAGAATAACATGGAAAATTCAAAAATTGATTTTGGGCAAGTTATAGCTCGCATAATTACATTACTAATTGTTAAACCTTTTACGCTTCCTTTTAAAATTTACAGAAACACTCTTGAGAGTCTTTCTAATAGTGCTGACAAAACTTCCTCAGAAAGTGCATTAGATAAAGAGTTCCCGTTGTATGTCTGGTCTGTTGGTTTGTATGATGCGATTATTGCATTAATTTATCCTTTAGGCTTTATATCTGCTGTAATTACAACTTATGGTGCGAAAGATTATTATACTGACGAGTATGACTGGCAAGTGTTTATTTATATGCTTATCTCTACCTACTTTCTTCCATTGGTCTTTGGGTTATTAAAGGAACTTCTTAGTATTACATTAAAAATGTTATTGTATTTAAAAATTATTTCAAAACAATAACTTTAAATATTACAAAATACATCTAGCAACTAGATAACTTGCATATCTTCTGATTTCAAATCAGACACTTCTATGGCTCTGCTGAACTTCATTATGTATTTTATTTATAACGCTTGCTAATTTAAAATCCAGTAACGTGACACCATCAACATCGTGTGTTGTAAGCCTTATATATAGAGTCTTATAGGTATTTGTCCACTCTGGATGATGATTTAATGATTCGCATTCAATAGCAATTCTATTCATGGCAGACATACAGACTTTGAAATTAACAAACTGAAACTCTGTCTGTAACGCATTGTCATAAAAATTCCAACCCGGTAAAGACTTCAATTTTTTTCTTATTTCAGCATCTGTTAGTTTTTTCACCTTCTAAAGGTAGGCATATCATCAGCTATCAATTCTACTACGAAGGTTCAAATTATGTATTCTGAAGATTGGATGTTCTTCAAGACTCCATAGAAATTAACCGGTGTCAAGCCGGTGAGGACGTGTTCAGTGC
This sequence comes from uncultured Flavobacteriales bacterium, assembly GCA_963925545.1. Taxonomy (GTDB): domain Bacteria; phylum Bacteroidota; class Bacteroidia; order Flavobacteriales; family Schleiferiaceae; genus TMED14. Next base: position 4,599 of record CAWUSA010000008.1, read on the forward strand.
CTTGAGGTGGCAAGGGCAGAAGGCTGGATAACCGTTTGCTTTTTGACGTAGACATCCCAGAGTATAGACCCTTTGTAGCTACCGTTGCTAGGCCACCCCTTTTTCGTATTAGGTCTCAATGAGAAGCTACTAAACATCCGGAAAAAGGCCATGTGTGCACGTATAATGGCCAAACAATGGCTGCCTTTGCCCTGTGTCAAGTAGACCAACCCTGCCAGTCCATCCAAGAACAGCCGAGCTGCTACAATCCGCATGGCTGATCCTGTGGGAAGGTTTTTAACGACGATGAGCAGGCTGTTTCTGAAGTTCAAAAAGGTTTTCTGAGGCGATAAGGCATCGAGTGTGCCACCGCCAACATGCAAGACGGATGAGCCACCATGGGCTTCGACGCTGTAACCATGCAGTTGCATGCGCCAGCACAGGTCGATTTCTTCCATGTGAGCGAAGAGTTGTTCGTCAAGCCCCCCCGCTTGCTGGTAGGCTGAGACCCGTACCATCAAGCAGGCACCTGAGGCCCAAAAGACCTTGCGGGAGAGTTGCCCATCCACCTTGTCATACTGTCCATCGTCTTTTTCAATGTAAGACATCACGCGACCTGCTGCAAATGGGTAGGCCAGTGCGTCCATGTAGCCGCCTGCTGCACCTGCGTATTCAAAGTAGTCAGGTCGTTTGTGGTCAAGAATTTTTGGTTGGATGGCAGCGAGGTTTTCACTAGCGTCCATTCTGTCAACCAGGGGTGTCAGCCAGCCTTCAAGGGGCTCGATATCTGAGTTCATCAAGACGGCGTAACGGATGTCTTTGATCTCAGATAGGGCTCGGTTGTAGCCGCCAGCATAGCCGTGATTGCTTCCTAGATCAAGCCATTCAACGGATGGCGCATTGGCGGCAACCCATGATTGGGAGCTGTCACTGCTTCCGTTGTCTGCGACGATGACCCTTGCCCCAGGGCTGCGTTCAACGACGAGATTCAGGAAGGATTCAAGCCAGTGCTTGCCATTCCAGTTGAGGATGATGACTGCAACATGTTTCATCCGCCCCCTGAGTTGAAAAAGAGGTTGTTGTTGATGCGCGATCCAAATTTCTCACCATCACTGGACCCTGTTTGGTCGATGTCATCGGTGATGTAGGATCGTTTTTGGATGGCTATCCGCCATTTAGGGTTTTGCATTTCACCTATGGCATTGGAGTGGATGAGGTCGTAGTTCCTGCCAACGGTGCTGTTGTTGACAAAGACAAATAACTTGTTGATCTGGTAGGGGGCATTGCTGGCTTCCAGTTGGTTGTATTGCCATATTTCATAAGGGTAGCCATCGTTTTCAAAGGGCCGTTTCTCTGTCAATGTGGGTGTGCCATATTGCAGGAATATTCGCCCTCTATCAGTTAGAAATCCATGAATAGCCCGGCTCCCATAGGTCCTTTCAACCTCTGCAACAATCGCTTTGTAGGACTTGCAGGCTTCCTCAGGGTTGCTTAGGTAATTTTCTTGCCAGTAGCGTTGGCCAAAACGCCATTTCAAGGTGTCATTGCCGCGTTCAAGTAAATGATCTAATTGGCGTCGTTGACTGGATGTGGCGATGGGGTAGAGGCTGCTGATGTTGAAATCCAAGCTGTCACCCGTTCCAAGTAACGCCACCCAGTGTGGCATTAGGGATGTGGTGCTGAGTGATTCCAGCTCTTGTGGGTTGTACCGATTGAAGGTGATGCTGGTGATGTCAGTTGCTGCGCTATCGTTGCCTTCGACCCACAGCTTCATGACCAGGTTGTAATGCCCCGATGGCAGTGCTGAGATGTCCATACTTTGCATGTTGGGTTGAAGCACTTGTCCTGCAGGGATCATGACTTGGCCATTGTAAATTCCGAGGTTTTTATTGCTGGTGCTTTGGAGTTCATAGCTCAACAAGCCCCGTTTGCCTTGGGGTAGATCATACGTTTCTGTGTAAAACCGGAGGGTTGCGCTGTCCCCTGTGATCCATGCTTCTCCCATTTGAGGTAATGGCTGGGTAGCAAAACCATAACGGGCCATCCAGGGCAGGATGGTTGCGCCAACCAAGGGCTCATCTGTCAGCAATATTTTTGAGATGGATGCCTGGATATCAGCGATGTGAATTTGACCTTGAAGGCTATCCCACAAGTCAGGTGAATGCTCAAAGGCAATGGATACAGTCCATAGCCCGGTGTCTGCGGGTAGGCGAACGCCCTGTACAAAAGTTGAGTGTTCCCCTGGCGGAAGAGAGATGTTGATGCGGTCCATGGAGGCCATGCCGTCTTTGCGATGGATGACCAAGGAAATATCCGTGCTGTGTGATTCAAGCGATGCCTCTCGTTGCATGGAAAATAAGACATCAACATAATGGCCGATTTCGGGATGCCAGTAGGGCAATGCTTGGACAGCGATCTGAGGACTGATACTTTGCGATAATGCACTTAATCCACTCATCAACAGAAGGATGCTAAGCTTTAGCGACCGATATGGTTGTTTGTCCATGATGCTGTGTATCATGGGCTCAAGTTAATTACTTTTGTGCCGCATTGGAGAGATGGCAGAGTGGTCGAATGCGGCGGTCTTGAAAACCGTTGACTGTCAAAGGTCCGGGGGTTCGAATCCCTCTCTCTCCGCCAGAAAAGAAAACCCGCCCAGTAATCTGTGCGGGTTTTTTGTTGACTGACTGCTTGAAGATTGCTTCAAGGAGGTGATTTCTTGGTTTTATGGTTGACTGGTTTGATCCCCCTTAATTTTACGGATCTAACGTTAAAACACCCTTTAGAGCTGTTATCTAGAATCATTCTATTGTATGTTTGCGCCTCAATTCAAGCCATTCAAATAAAAGGTCATGAAGCACCTCCTGCTAACCGCATCCATGACCCTTTCTGTTTCAGCTATTGCTCAAACGAACACTTACAGCAACACAGCAAGTAAAATACTTAGCACCAATGAGTCATTGAGTTTGCGAGGTTATGGGGAGCTGATTTACAACCAGAAAATGGATGCATCAACCATGCGAAATGGCAAACTCGATGCCCGACGATTCATTTTGTTCACCGGTTACAAATTTGATGAAAAGACGCAGTTCCTTTCAGAAATAGAGGTAGAGCATGCGAATGAAATTTACCTTGAACAGGCATTCATACAGCATCGGATTTCATCCAGGTTGAACTTCCGAGCTGGATTGATGCTCATTCCCATGGGTCTGGTTAATGAATACCATGAGCCTACCACATTTCATGGCGTTGAGCGTCCAAATGTTGACAAATACTTGATCCCCAGTACTTGGCGTGAAATGGGTGTTGGCTTTCAAGGTGTCATGCCAGAGCTAAACCTTGCCTACCAAGCGTATTTGATCAATGGCCTCAAAAGCCATGATGGAAGCCAGGGACTTTTTGATGAAGTTAATGGTGTGCGATCAGGACGACAAAAAGCCATCAAGTCCACCATGAGTTCCCCTAACGTTACCGCCAAGGTGAACTTTGTAGGCATCCCTCACCTCAACCTAGGACTGGGTTTGTTTGCTGGCAAAAGCCAGTCACAGTTGTTTGATGGTGTTGGCCGCCTTGATGCATTCGCGGCGACACAAGCAGATAGCTCAACTGTTGGCATGACCATGGTTGCCATGGATGCGCGTTATCACCGCAAACGATTCCAAGCCCGTGCACAATGGGTGCATAGCCTATTCTCCGGAACGGAAGCCTACAATGCTTATACAGGCAAGGAGTTGGGTTCACTCATGTCAGGATCGTACGTTGAAATGGCATACCAGGTGCTCCCTAAATCAAGCCGTTACACCTTGTACCCGTTCTCGCGCCTTGAGTGGTATGACACGCAAGCAGGTGAGGGCAACTACTTTGATAACCCTTCCTCCAACCGGTTTGAGTGGACAACAGGTCTTTCCTTTTTCTTGCACGACGGGGTTGTCCTCAAGGCAGACTACCAAATGATGGGATCAACGCAACAAATAAACATGGGCCTAGGGGTCTGGTTCTGATGCTGAAACCATGCATTTATGCCTGTTTGATCGCTGTGGTTGCCTTGTCATTCACAGGATTGCTCAGCGGTCCGGACAGTCACATGAAGCGTATGCATAAGCTGATTGATCGCTACCACAATGGTCAGGCCGTCACATGGTCTCCGCTGCAAGGGGATGCGTGGTTGCTGACCGATGAAACAGGTCAGGCCTTAGGCAGGATTGATTACCGAGAAGTGGCGTCCTGCGCCTTTGGCGGTTGCGCAACCACCGTAGGCATGAGTTTAGCTTCTGCTGACATGATTCATTACATGGTGTTGAGGGATGCGGAAGGAGCGCGTGTGGAACAGGTTTACGTCCTTGCCTACGAGTCAAGCTATGGCTTTCAGATTGTGTCTCGTTCTTGGCTTAATCAGTTCAATGGACTGTTGCCAGGAGAGGTAGAGATAGATGATCAGGTAGATGGCATATCAGGTGCCACGGTATCTGTTAAGGCTCTGATTCAAGACATCAATCAGTTGCCGACTGTTCAATGACTTGTAGCGGTTAACCCAGTTAATCCAGTCACAGGTCTTGTTCAATCACCGATGACATTCACTTCAGGTGTCAGGTCGATGTTGAACTGTTGCTTCACGTCAGCTTTGACCTGCACGGCGACACCCCACAGGTCCTTGCCGCTTGCCCTTCCATGGTTAACCAGAACTAAGGCTTGCTTGTCATGCATGCCGGCATCACCCAAACGTTTCCCTTTCCAGCCAGTTTGTTCAATGAGCCAACCTGCTGCGACCTTGCACTGGCCGTTTTCTTGCGGGTAATGTGGCATGTCTGGATGGATCAGAAGCAAGCCATCAACCTGGCCTTGTGAGAGGATGGGATTCTTAAAGAAAGACCCTGAATTGCCCAATATTTTAGGGTCGGGTAGCTTCGATTGCCTGATGCTTATTACAGCATTAGCAATGCTTCGCGGGTTGATTGCCTTGCCCTCAAGTTCTGCTTGAATGGCGCCATAGCTGACGCATAAATCATGGGTTTTCTTGCTCAACTTGAAAGTCACCGACTGGATGACCACCTTGTCTTTGAGTGTGGTTTTGAACAGACTGCTTCGGTAACTGAATTGGCATTCATCAGAAGATAAGGTCACCGTTTTGCCATCATTCCATTGCATGTAGGTCACAGACTCAATGAGATTAGCAACTTCAACGCCATAAGCCCCAATATTTTGCACAGGCGCTGTGCCAACCAAGCCAGGGATAAGAGATAGATTTTCTAATCCGCCAAAGCTTTGGTCGATGCTCCACTGCACAAAGTCATGCCAGTTCTCGCCAGCCTGAATCTCGATAATGACATGGCTGTCATCTTCGTGTTTTATGGTTTTTCCTTGCCAAGCAACACGTGCAACGGTGCCTTTGACGTCTTTGCACAGTAGCATGTTGGTGCCACCTGAGATAAGCAGGACATGTTTCGCATAGCCATCGGGGTGCAGGCGGTAGGCTTCTAAATCCTGAGGGTTATCCAAATGGAAGAGCATGGATGCATTCACATCCAAATTGAAGCTGTTGTATGGCTTCAGTGAGGCTTTGTGTTCAATCCTCACAATTTATGAGGGTAAGCTTTAAGTCCAGCTTCCAAAGCATCCATGGCGGAATCAAGGTCTGTGAGGTTCAATACGTAGGCCACACGGACTTGGTGTTTACCTAACTCAGCATGGGTATAGAAACCACTGGCAGGTGCCATCATTACGGTGTCTCCTTGGTGATCAAAAGACTCCAGCATCCATTGGCAAAAATGGTCTGCATCTACCACAGGCAGTTGTGCTAAACAGTAAAAAGCCCCTTTGGGTTCAGGGCATGTCACGCCATCCATGGCATTGAGCCGACTGATAACCTTGTTTCTGCGTTGGCGGTACTCAGTCACCACATCTTCAAAGTAGCTGTCAGGTGTATCTAAGGCTGCTTCTGCCGCAATCTGCGCAAAGGTTGGCGGGGAGAGGCGTGCTTGCGCAAACTTCATAGCTGTTGCCATCAAAGTCTTGTTCTTGCTCGCCATCAAGCCAATGCGTGCTCCGCACATGCTGTAGCGTTTGGATACGGAATCAATCAAGATAGCATGCTGCTCCAGTCCCCTGAGGTTAAGCACCGAGTGATGTTGATGACCATCGTACACAAACTCTCTGTACACCTCATCTGCGATGATGAAGATGTCGTGCTTGATGGCCAGTGCTGCAACAGATTCAAGTTCATCTTTGCTGTAGAGGTAGCCGGTAGGGTTGCCGGGGTTGCATAGGAGAATGGCCCGTGTTTTAGGCCCAATAAGGGCTTCTAGATGGCTGATTGGCGGCAAAGCAAAATCATCTTCAATGCGCGAAACTACAGGCCTCACTACTGCGCCAAGGGCTGTGGCAAAACCCATGTAATTAGCGTAATAGGGCTCTGGAATAATGATTTCTTCACCGGGATCAAGGATGCTCCCCATGGCAAACGATAAAGCTTCAGACCCTCCTGTGGTGACCAGCATGTCTTCTGCCGTGAGCTGCATGCCATGTTTTTGGTAATAGAGAGACAATTTATCTCGGTAACTTTGATTTCCAGCAGAATGGCTATAGGCCAAAACATCAATATCGTGGTTACGAATGGCATCCATGGCAGCTTTGGGGCTTTTGATGTCAGGTTGACCGATATTCAAATGAAAGACACGCTTACCAGCAGCTTTTGCTTGTACAGCATAGGGCACTAGCTTACGGATGGGAGAGGCGGGCATGGATGCGCCGCGTGCAGACAGTTGAGGCATGATGGCAAATGTTATAAAAAAAACCACTGCAATGCAGTGGTTTGATGAAATTCTATGATCGTTGTGGGATCATTTGCTGATTTTGGAACCAGCAGCCTTGATTTTCACAGGGGCTGTGTTATTGGCAGCTGGCAAAAGCACTTCACCTTTAATGGTGAGCACTGTTCGAGCTTTGCTAGCATTGCTTTGAACCGTTACCGTTTTTTGAAAGCGGCCTACGCGGCGTGTATCATACTTCACCTTGATGGATGCAGTAGCACCGGGTGCGATGGGCGTTTTAGGCCATTGAGGCACAGTGCAACCACATGAACCCACACAGTTGGTGATGATCAAAGGCTCTTTACCTGTGTTGGTGAAGGTAAACTCACGCTTACCATCAGCGTTTTTCTCGATTTTGCCATAATTGACAGTTTCTGATTCAAAGGAAATTTCAGCTGCGTTTTGTGCCGTGGCAGAAAATGAAGCAAAAGCAACAAAAGCGAGAGATGCAAAGAGATGTTTCATGTAATGGGTTGGGTATTTGTCAAATGTTGAAGGGCAAATGTAATGGATATGTTTTCTGTGGCAAAAAGGATGCCAAAGGACTACCTTTAACGGCCATGGAAATACCTTCTAAATACGCCCCACGCGAAGTGGAAAAGCAATGGTATCAGGCATGGCTTGATCAAAAAGCCTTTGCTTCAAAGCCAGATAATCGACCGGCCTACACCATTGTCATTCCCCCACCCAATGTCACAGGTGTCTTGCACATGGGGCACATGCTCAATGTGACCATTCAAGATGTCCTGGTTCGACGCGCTCGCATGAAGGGATTCAATGCCTGCTGGGTCCCAGGAACGGATCACGCATCCATTGCCACAGAAGCAAAGGTTGTCCAAAAGCTTCGTGAGTCAGGCGTTAAGAAATCTGATTTAAGCCGGGAGGAATTCTTGGAGCATGCATGGGAATGGACCCACAAGCATGGCGGCATCATATTGGAGCAACTCAAGGAATTGGGCGCCTCTTGCGATTGGGATCGAACCACCTTCACCTTGGATCCCATCCGCAGTGAATCTGTCTTGAAAGCCTTCAACACCTTGCACAAACAGGGTCATGTTTACCGCGGTTTACGCATGGTGAATTGGGACCCGGAAGCACAAACATCCATCAGCGATGAAGAGGTCATTCACAAGGATGTGGATCGCCAGTTGTACCATGTGAGGTATGCGATACCGTCAAAGCCCGGAACCTATGTGACAGTTGCCACAACCCGTCCTGAAACCATCATGGGAGATACGGCCATTGCGGTGCATCCAGACGATGCGCGCTATGCCAGCTTGGTAGGGTTGGAAGCTGAGTTGCCGTTAGGTGGCCGATTGATCCCTATCATTTCGGATGATTACATCGACATCGATTTTGGCACAGGTGCCTTGAAAGTGACCCCTGCACATGATGTCAATGATCACGCGATTGGCGAAAAGCATGGGTTGGAGGTCATAGACATCTTCCATGCAGACGCCACATTAAACAGCCATGGCCTGGCCTATGAAGGCATGGACCGCTTTGTAGCTCGCAAAGCTGTGTTGAAAGACCTTAAGGCATCAGGTGCTTTGATTAAAACAGAACCCTACCAATCATCCATTGGTACGTCTGAAAGAACAGGTGCTGTTGTAGAGCCCCGCTTGTCACTCCAGTGGTTTGTGCGCATGCCGGAGTTGGCAAAGCCTGCATTGGATGCCGTGTTGAACGATGACGTTGCCTTGGTTCCAAAGAAGTTCTTAAATACCTACAAACATTGGATGGAGAATGTCCGGGATTGGTGTATCTCTCGCCAACTGTGGTGGGGCCATCAGATTCCTGTTTGGTATTACGGCGATGGTGAATCCGATTATGTTGTCGCCATGGATGCTGATTCCGCATTGTTGGCAGCGCAGAAAGCCACAAGCAATCATGCCTTGATTATGGCAGATATCAAGCAAGATCCAGACTGCTTGGACACCTGGTTTTCTTCTTGGTTGTGGCCCTTGTCTGTTTTTGACGGCATACGGAATCCCGACAATGAAGAAATCAATTACTACTACCCGACAGCGGATTTGGTAACAGCACCAGAGATTTTGTTTTTTTGGGTGGCACGCATGATCATGGCAGGCACCCACTTCCGCAATGAGAAGCCCTTTTCTACGGTCTACCTCACGGGCATTGTTCGAGACAAACAGGGAAGAAAAATGTCAAAAAGCTTGGGTAATTCACCTGACCCCATTGGTCTGATGGACATCTATGGCGCCGACGGTGTCCGGATGGGCATGCTCCTCACATCGCCTGCCGGCAATGACTTGCCCTTTGATGAAGATCTCTGTGTGCAGGGTAGAAACTTCACCAACAAGGTTTGGAATGCCTTGCGATTGGTCAAGGGATGGGATGTTGATGAGAGCGTCAATGATGAAGCGGCAATGTGGGCCGTGAACTGGTTTAAGGGTCATTTGTCCTTGGAATTGAGGGCATTAGAAAAAGACTTTGAACGCTATGCCTTATCTGAGGCATTGATGCGCTTGTACAAATTGATCTGGCAAGATTTCTGCGCCTGGTACCTGGAATTGATCAAGCCCGCCTACAACAAACCCATGCACCCTGATGTCATGGCAGCAACCCTTGACATCTTTGACACCTTGATGACAGCCTTGCACCCCTTCACGCCGTTCTTGACGGAAGAAGTCTGGCACCGTTTGCGCGATGGCAGGGATGGGGAACTGCTGACCCTGGCGTCATTTCCAGAGCAGACAACAGCAGAAGATCTCAGCGATGAATTTGCGCAATTGGAGGCCCATGTTGTCGCACTGAGGCAGTTCAGAAACAGCAAAGGCATGCCGCAAAAAGTAGCCATGGGCGTGGCCATGGCTATTGTGCCAGTGGCATGGGCAGGTATTGCTAAGCTGACCCATGCAATCATCGATCAATCAGACGGCGGTATCCCTTTGCGTGTAGGAACAGTTGAAATCCGTGTGCATACCGCAGATGCGGTGATTGACATTGAAGCAGAAAAGGCAAAGCTTGACAAAGACATTGCTTACAACCAAGGCTTCATGCGTTCAGTTCAAGCCAAACTTAGCAATGAGCGATTCATCGCAGGCGCACCGGACAAAGTGATTGACATTGAGAAAAGAAAATTGGCAGATGCCAAGGCGAAGCTTGAGGTGGCAGTCAGCCAGCGAGCTGCATTGGACTGAGTCCGTTGTCAGTCCTGTGTCTTGCGACGCTGATTGAGGATTTCATACAAGGCCATGCCTGCTGCGACGGACACATTGAGTGAGGCGACCTCACCAACGGTTGCAATCTTTGCGTGCATGGAACAGGTCTTCCAAATGGCTGTAGAAATGCCTTTCTCTTCAGATCCCATGATCAAGGCTGTAGGTAGCGTGAAATCCACGTCACTGAGTAGGCTATCACCTTTTTCGCTGCAGGCAATGATTTGCAGCCCCATCATTTCCAAATCAGTCACGGCTCGGGGAAGGGATTGTGCCCTTGCCATCGGAACCCGCAATAGGGCACCTGCAGAAGACTTAACTGCGTCGCCGCTCATGGGTGCTGAGCTGTCTTTTCCCATGATCATGCCGTGAACACCACAGCACTCTGCACTTCGGGCAATGGCACCAACATTTCGCACATCTGTGATTTGATCCAGCACAACAATCAGGGGTACCTCATCCTTTTCCATGGCCTGATTCACCACGGACTCGATGTCTGCAAAGTCGATGGCGGACATGAAGGCAATGACGCCTTGGTGATTGCCGCGGGTTAGGCGATGGAGTTTTTCGATGGGCACAGCCTTCACAGAAATGCCGCGGTCACGCGCCTCACTGGATAGCTTTTGCAAGCCAGGGTGATTGGCAGATTTCACAATGAAAATGCGATCAATTTCGTTCCCTGAGGCCAATGCCTCTTCCACAGGATGTACCCCGAATACCATGTTATCCTTCATTGTCGATGTCTGATTCTGGCAGTTGCTCAGGAATGGCTCTATCTACCAAGGATTGATGTTGTTGTTTGCTGTTTTTTAAGCCCAATTTCCTAAGGCTTTCTGTTCTTCGGATCAGGTTGCCTGTTCCTTCAGTGAGCTTATTCATGGCCTTTTCGTAGCTGCCTTTTGCTGTGTCCATTTGACGCCCAACAGTCATCAAGTCCTCGGAAAATGCGACGAATTTATCGTAGAGACTGGAGGCCTGTTTGACGATTTCTCGCACATTTTCACTTTGCTTTTCTTGCTTCCACAAGGTTCCCACGGTCCGCAAGGTGCTCCAAAGGGTCGTGGTGGTGACAAAAACGATGTTTTTGTCATAAGCTTGCTGAAACAGCGAGGGGTCCTTTTGCAGGGCTAGGCTGTATGCGCTTTCAATGGGCACAAATAGGAGCACAAAATCCAGGGATTGCTCGTAGAGGTTTTGGTAATTTTTTTCAGACAAGCCTTTGATGTGTGCCTTGATGGAGAGGATGTGGTCCTTCAAGGCAGCATCAGCGTCCTCATTGTTTTCTGCGTTGACATAGCGATCGTAGGCAATCAGGCTGACCTTGGAGTCAATGACTAGGTGTTTGTCATCGGGCAAATGCACCACAACATCAGGCAAGTAGCGATTGCCATCATCACCAACCTTGCTCGTCTGCACGCTGTATTCAACGCCCTGGGTCAAACCACTTTTTGCCAGTAGTTGATCCAACACCAGCTCACCCCAGTTGCCTTGTGCTTTCACGTCGCCACGCAAGGCACGGGTCAGTTCAGAGGCTTCGTTTTTAAGCTTTTCATTGGCCTCAACGAGTTTATTAACCTCAGATTTGAGTTCAGATCGTCCCTTAACCGATTGGTCGTGGGTGTCTTGAACCCGCTTACCAAAGATGTCAAGCTTTTCCTTCAATGGCCCTAAAACGATGTCCAGCTGTGTGCTGTTGCCCTCTTGTAATTGCTTTCTCAAGGCCTCAGATTGCTGCTTGAGGGCTTCATTGGCAATGAGTTTAAACTCGTTAGCTAAGGCGGTTTTCTGTGCAGTCAATGCCTCAAGTTTTGCTTCTGAACCCGCCTGCAGCTTTTGGGAACCTTTAAGTTCTTCTTCTGCCGCCTTCAAGGCAGCTTCCAATGCGAGGATGCGCCCTTGACGCTCTTCGAGCAATGCCTTGGATCCATTGTCGCTTTCCGATGAATATTTGGCCCGAAAGATCAAGAGCAAAGAGGCTGAAACAGCCAATAAAATCAGGATAAGCAAGGACTCAATCATCGGCGTAAAGGTAAGGAGTCTAGGGACCAATCGATGGCTTCAATGCCATGGCTTGTCAGGTAATTATTGCAACGACTGAACGGTCGATGCCCATGGAAGCCTCTGTAAGCGCCTAAAGGGGAGGGATGGGAGCTGCTGATAACCAAGTTATGGTCAGCGTTAATCTGGGGCATGAGGTATTGTGCATGCTTTCCCCACAGCAAGTAAACACAATGTGGATGCGCTGACAAGGCAAGGAAAACCTGTTCAATGAATGCCTTCCAAGGCCAGTTGGCGTGACTTCCAGGCAAGCCTTCTTCAACGGTCAAGGTGGTATTCAAGAGCAAAACGCCTTGCCTTGACCATGCGGTCAAATCCCCATGTGTCGGTAGAGGTAGCTGAAGGTCTGCATGCAGTTCCTTATGGATGTTTCTCAAGGAAGGGGGGATTCGTTGCCCTTGAGGTACTGAAAAAGCGAGACCCATGGCTTGGCCGGGGGCGTGGTAGGGGTCTTGTCCGACGATTACAGCCTTGACTTGATTGGGGGCGGCACCCCTGAATGCAGCAAAGATATCTGCCATAGCTGGGTAGGTGGGCTGCTTGCTATGATCAAGCCTGGCTTGGATGTCAAACCATGGTTCAGCTTCAAAAAATGGCAGCAAGGCGTTGTGCCATGCGTCAGATAATTGAGGGGGGGTAGCTTGCATCTCTGCTAAAGTCGTATTTTTAGCCAAATTCTAAGCCCATGAAGCGCATTTTTCTTGTTTTTGCCGTCTTGTTGATCATTGTCCTTGTCAGTTCTTGCGGGGTAGCAGATCCCTGCCCTGCTTTCACGGGTTGAATGTTATCAATAACACAGACAGGTCATCCCTTTCAGGGTTATTCTGTTGCATCTTTGTAACATGTCTGATTCTATAAAGGTTCCTGAAAAAACGGCCAATCGCAAGCCCAAATGGCTTCGCGTTAAACTCCCAACGGGAGAGAAGTACAAGGAAGTTCGGTCCCTTGTAGACAAGTACCAATTGCATACCATTTGTGAGTCGGGCCATTGCCCCAACATGGGTGAATGCTGGGGCGAAGGCACAGCTACGTTCATGATTCTAGGCAACATTTGCACCCGTTCATGCGGTTTTTGTAATGTGGCAACAGGACGTCCTTTACCGGTGGATTGGGATGAGCCTGATCGCGTGGCGCAGTCCATCCTTCGCATGAAAGTCAAGCATGCCGTGATCACCTCTGTGGATCGCGATGATTTAGCTGATGGCGGTTCCATTCTATGGACAGAAACCATTCAGGCTATTCGACGCATCAGTCCATTGACAACCATGGAAACCCTGATTCCTGACTTCAAAGCAAACACAGACCAATTGGACCGCGTCATCGCAGCCAAGCCTGAAATCATCAGCCACAATTTGGAGACTGTTCGTCGCCTGACTCGACAAGTCCGAATCCAAGCACAGTACGACCGGTCACTCGAGACATTGACCTACCTGAAAGCACAAGGAACTTGGCGAACCAAGTCCGGCATCATGCTTGGATTAGGGGAGACTGAGGAGGAGGTTTTGGAGTCCATGATGGATTTGCGAAAGGCTAATGTGGATGTGGTGACCATGGGTCAGTACCTTCAGCCAACACCTAAGCATTTACCAGTCAAGGAGTTTGTTCATCCAGATGTCTTTAATCGATTGGCTGAGGCCGCAAAAACCATGGGTTTCATCCATGTAGAGAGTGGGCCCTTGGTTCGCTCGTCCTACCACGCAGAAAAACATATCCGATGACATCGAATTCATCCGTACTTTTAGCCTTATTACAATCTTAACAAGCGATTCCATGAAAAGATCCCTTAGCCACATTCTTTTTTCCATTTCACCTGTTGTCCTTTTCTTGTTGGCAGCCATGTTGATGATGGCAGAACAGCCTACGGTGCAATACCAAGCTAGAACAGCACAAGCTGAGCCTGCCGGTGCAGCTGCAGGTGCCATGTCATACCTCCATTTGATGCGCGCCAATGGCGTAACAGGTGAAGTCAGCCCTCAGGATGTCATGAATGCACGCGCAGAGTTGAGTGCCATGCAAAACAAAACCACGTCTTTGACATGGGAGAGCAAGGGACCCGACAACTATGGTGGACGCACACGCTGCCTGTTGGTTGATAAGGGCAACAGTAACAAGGTTTATGCAGGATCAGTAGGCGGTGGTTTGTACCGTAGCTTGAATGGTGGATCAACCTGGAATGTCGTTAGCAGCATTGACGCAAATAATGCGGTGGTGTCCCTATGTCAGGCAGCTAACGGTGATATTTACTACGGAACTGGAGAGGTTTTCATGGGCTATGGCGGTTCAGGTGGTAATACAACCCCCAATTTCATAGGTGGTGGCGTCTACAAGTCAACCGATGGTGGTAACACCTTCAGCCACCTGTCGGCTACAGCTCCTAATGGTAGTTCAGGGACTGCAAACTGGGCATCTGTGGCAGACATGGAGGCACATCCTACCGATGCGAACACCCTATATGCCGCAACCAACAAAGGTCTGATGCGCACCATCGATGGTGGCGCCACTTGGTCAACCATCGTTTCTGGCAATGTGCAAGGCATGGCCATCTCAGCTACAGGTAATTTGATCTGCTCTACAGCAGGAAGAACCATGTACTCCACCGATGGCGGCAGCAACTTCTCAGAAATCAGTACGCCAGTGGTTACTTCTACATCCTTGCCTAGGAGGACGGGTGGACGCATGCGCTATGCAATTTCCCCACAGGACGCCAACTACATTTACGTGGTTCAGACTGCAGGCAACAAGCTGTCTGCTGTGTTTCGTTCCACCGATGGTGGAACCGTATGGTCTAAGATTGCGCAACGTGGCGCCAACTTTGACCCCTTGTGTACGGGGTCTGGTTCAGGTCAATACTGTCAGGGAGTTTGGGACTTGCTATTCCATGTGTCTTCGACGGACAAGGATCGTATCTGGTTAGGTGGCATCAAGGTTTGGACCTGGTCACTCACAGGAGGATGGTCACAAACCTCCACCAACTTTGGCGGTAATGGCAACCCTTTCTATTTGCATTCTGACAGCCATGAAATGATATCTGACCCCAACAACGCTGGCATTCTCTACACCAGCAACGACGGTGGCGTTTTTAAGTCTAACGATAACGGCGTCTCATGGGTTGAAAGAAACCTGGGTTACAACACCTTCCAGTTTTACCGCATGGGTCTAGGTCGTCACCGCGAGTTGATTGGTGGCACACAGGACAATGGCACCATCTTGGTTGATGGATCTGGCATCAGCCCTAACAATGGCAGCAAGCTCATTGGTGGTGATGGTGGTTTTGCTGACGTGTCATGGTTGAACCCTAATTTGGTTTTTGCACAGACATTGGCTGAAAAGTCCTTGCTTCGCTCCAATGAGAGGGGTGCTGGCTGGTCTGCTTACATTTCTCCCTTCATGAACCTGGCCACGCTGCAAGGCCTCCCTTTTGCCAACTGGACCATGCCACATGAGCTGTGGGAGACCACCAATGATCCGGGTTCTGTAGACACCATCCATTACCAGCTACTCCCTTCCTTGCGTTCTATGGGCTATGGCGATGGCATCCAGAAAGTATTTACAGGCAAGATGCGTCATGCTCAAGTCAACGCACAGTATGTGACAGACTCCTTCAAGGTCGAGGCGGGCCCCTACACGTTGGTTGCGGATGCCAATGGCAACCTAACTGGTGATGGCACTGGCGTATTCCATGCGGATTCTGCCTACTTTGAAGTGACCTTCAATACGGCCCCATTGGCTGAGGTGATTCTTACCTGCGATGTCTTCTTGACGGGGGGGACAGATGTTGTTTTACCTAGCGCTATCAATGCTTTGCCTGTTGAGGCAACCTTGTCAACACGTTTAGATGTGGGTGATGTATTCAGCATTCAAGACCCCATTCAGTCAACATTCTTTGTGGGCTTATCTTCATGGAGCACGGGGTCTTTTCCGAACATTGGAGGCATCTTCATGACCCGGGACATCCATGATTTTTCTAGCACCCCAGAATGGTGGCAAGTTGCTCACCTTGGTGCAGGGACGACACCACACATCATGAAGATCAGCGATGATGGCGATCACTTGTTTGTTGGAACGACCAATGGCAGACTGTACCGCATTTCCAACATCAACGCAGCACGCAACGCGAAAACAGCCAGCATTGATTCCAGCAGCACCTATGCTTTGACAGTGACGCAGATTGGCACCTTCTCTAACCGGGTAGTGACAGATGTTGACATCGACCCGAGCAACGCCAACCGCGTTGTGGTCTCCTTAGGTAATTATGGCAACAACAACTATGTCTACTATAGCAGCAACGGACTCTCTACTAGCCCTAGTTTTCTCCCAAAGCAAGGTGACTTACCTCATGTGCCAACCTATTCCATCTCATTTGACAAGGGAAATCCTAGTCGTTTGATTGCGGGCACAGAAATGGGCATCTTCATGGCTGACAATGGCGCATCCGGAGGAACACCTACATGGGTTGAAGAAAATGCAGGTCTTGGCCGTGTTGCCGTCTTTGATATGGAGCAATACCGCACCAATGAGAACTACGACAGCAATGCAACGCACACCTCTCAATTTGAGGGTGATTTATTCATTGCCACCCATGGCCGTGGATTCTTCCACACGACGTCAACGCAGGTGAGTCGTCCTGTGGGCATGGAGGAGCCTCAAGTGAATGATGGCATTGAAGGCCTTGGTTTGTTCCCCAATCCAGCTGTGAATCAAGTGCATGTGCCTGTGGCTTCCCATGGGAAGGTGATTATCACCTTGAGAGATTTGGAAGGCCGACTCATCCAACGCTTAGACTTGAATCGTGTTCCTGGCGGTGTTGAGCACTTGACCATGGACCTCACAAAGGTGGCAGCTGGCACCTATGTCATCACAAGAAATCAAGATGGCATGACCGCAAGCGAGATTTTAGTGAAGTCTTAACAAGCTGTTAAGAGGCTATCCTTTGTTGGGTGGCATCAGGCAGTCTACCATAAAAAACCCCTCATGTCAATGGCATGAGGGGCTTTTTATTTGTGTGGGTTTTGTTATGAAGCAGGAGCTTCATCTATTTCGCTGAGATAGCTGGCCAATTGGTTGGCAAAAAGCTGAACCAATGGGTGATTTGGGTGGGCCTTGATCAAGGCTTCTGCATAGGTCATTTGCAAAGCAAGATCCTCCGGGATTTGGTACAAAGGCACTTGCGCAAAACGCTGAAAGAACCCGAAGACATTGGCCAAGTTACTTGAATCACTTGCCATGATTTGATCCAGGGCCAATCGATGCACCTTGTACTGGCTTTGCATCACTTGTCTGTGGGTGATTTCTCGCTCCAGTGCGTTGTCCTCATCGCCACGCAATTGATTGCGACGTGCTTCCAATGAATCCAAAACAACATTGCTTTGCTGCACCGGCTGGTACAAGGCGTGCAACTGCTGAGATATTGCAGATCCTTCAATCTGGTAGTCAGCCAATGAATGACTGGCATCAACATAGCCGGTGATGTCATCGCCATCACTCAGGCCAATTCGAATGAAACTGCCGGTGTTGAACAGGACATTGTAAAAGGTGTTGCGTGTGGAGTCCAATGGCAATTCCAACATCAGTTTATCCGTGATAGCTAGGGTGTCATAAGGGATCAGGTTCTGGCCATCCAAGCGGATGATGACAGCCTGATTGGCGCCAGTTATGTCAAGGTCAACACGGATGTGGTCAGGGTTGCCGCAGCTTGCCACAATACCAGCTGTGATTGCCAATGCGGCAAAAGATGGGTGGGTCATGATTCGAGTTTATCTCTCAAGAGTTGGGTGGCGACTTTAGGGTCAGCAGCGCCTCTGCTTCGCTTCATAACCTCTCCCATGAAGAGCCCGATCAAGCCTTTTTTCCCAGCTTGGTATTCAAGCACCTTGTCCGGGTAGGCAGCAATGACTGCTTCCACGTGTTCCATGATGGCGTCGCTGTCAGACTCCTGCAAGAGACCATGTTTCTCAGCCAGGGATTTAGGGTCCAAGTTGGGGTTATCAACCAGTTCAGGCAAGAGTTGTTGGCCAGCAGAAAAGCTGATGGTGTTCTCATCTACCAATTGAATCAGTGCAGCCAATTGCTTCGTTGCCATAGGGAATTCTCGCCACTCCATGGCTTTGTCGTTGAGCCACCCTTGGACAGGCCCCATCAGCCAGTTAGCACCAGATTTTGCTGAGCATTTGGCATCAAGTAATGCCTCAAAATACAAGGCTGTTTCGCGCGTTTCTGTCAAAAGTTTAGCATCATAATCGGACAAGCCCAGCTTTTCAACATAGATTTTCTTCAGGGCATTGGGCAGCGGGGGAAGCTTGCTTGCAATGGCGTCAATGTGCTCTTGGGAGACCCGAACAGGGGCTAAATCAGGCTCTGTGAAATAGCGGTAATCATTGGCGTCTTCCTTGCTTCTCATCGCAATGGTTCGCCCATTGACGGCATCAAAGGTTCGGGTTTCCTGGTAGATGATTTCATCAGCATCCAAGGCAGCTTTTTGGCGATGGTGTTCAAAGTCGATGGCCTTCTGCACATGGCGAAAGGAGTTGAGGTTTTTCACCTCCACCTTCACGCCCAAAGGTTCTGTGCCTTTTTCTCGGATCGAGACATTCACATCACAGCGCATGCTGCCCTCTTCCATGTTGCCATCAGTAATTTGCAGGTATCGGATCAGTTTTCTCACTTCAAGCAAGAATAGGTAAGCTTCTTCGCCTGTGCGAAAGTCAGGCTCTGAAACCATTTCCAGTAAGGGAACCCCCGCCCGGTTTAGGTCTAACAAGGTGTTGAAGGGGTCCAGGTCATGGATGGATTTACCGGTGTCCTCTTCCATGTGAATTCGCGTCAACCCAATGCGTTTAGTCGGAACGGTATCTGAGCCAATTTCAATGAATCCGCCGTTGCAAATCGGTGTTTCATGTTGGGTGATTTGGTAGCCTTTTGGCAAATCAGGGTAGAAGTAGTTTTTTCGAGCGTATTCGTTCCATTCACGGATATCGCAGCCGCAAGCAACGCCCAGCTTGATGGCGTTGTTGATGACTTCGTTGTTTGCCACCGGCAACGTGCCAGGCAAGGCCAGTGACACGGGACTTACTTGGGTGTTGGCTTGTGCGCCATAGTGATAGGCCTCAGAGGCGTAGGCTTTGGTAAGGGTGCTCATTTGCATGTGCACTTCCAGCCCTACAACGGTTTCGTATTCCAATCCACTTTTCATGATGGCAAAGGTAATGGCTGACCCTTCTTAGCGCACAGCTTTTCCAATTGATTGAATAGGCTGCTTGCGCCTTCAATGATGTGCATGCTGCTAGCAATGACATACAATGGGTATGCTTGTATTTGTTCAGGTGTTAGACGAGCTAAATCCTTAGCACTAGTGATCCATGCCTGCGATTTGCTTTGCTGGATTAGACTTTGGATGCTTGCCCAGTTTTTTCCAGAAAGGCTGGCATGATCTGGCAAGGCCAACACCTTTGCCTTTGGGGCATTCAAGTGTGCTTTCCATTGTTCAAGAACGGATTGACTTTGGCCCAGTCCCGCAACCAACAGGGCAGCCTGACCTTCCCAGGGTAGTTCATGCCCGACAGGTTGAGGCATGTCCATCAAGGTTTGCGCACAGAGCAAAGCAATGGATGGGCTCAGTTCAAGCTCTTGTGCAAGGGCTTTGCTGTCGCAACCATCTAATGGGCAGTTGGTGATAACAAGCATGTCAGCACGACACAATGCACTCAGCCCTTCACGCAGAGGTCCAGCTGGCAACAGCTTTTGCTGGGATGACCTTTGATTGAAGGGCATGGTCACGATGTGAAGGGTTGGTTTCAGGGACCAGTGTTGGAAGGCATCATCCACAAAAACTATATCTGCCTTGGGCGCCAGGGCAATGCCATCCGATCGACGGTTCGCAACGATGACGGTGCACTCAGGCAATGCAGAAGCTACCATGCAGGCTTCGTCGCCATAAATCCTTGGATCTAAATCCGCCATGTTTACTAACAGGTTTGATTTCCCTTGTCTGCCATAGCCACGTGACACATAGGCTGTGGAAAGCCCTCGCTCCTGGCAAATGCCGATCAGGTGCATGGCCAGTGGGGTTTTACCGCTTCCACCCGCATGAATGTTGCCAATCCCAATGACGGTTTGACGGGGGTGATCTACTGCAAGGATGCCTGACTGATACAGGCCACGATGCAATTTTTGCCCGAGCCAATACAATGGAACCAAGGGGTAGAACCAGAGACTAGGTTTCATGATGCTGCGAGTTTGAAGAGATCATTGACTGAGCTGCGAATCGGTATGCGGTGAACATCCTGTTTCTTCAGCCAGGTTAGTTGACGTTTAGCGTATTGCCTTGTGTGCAAAGTGATCTTTTCTTCCAATGCCTTGTCATTGCCTGTGGGGTTTTGGTAAAATTCTCTGTAACCAACAGTTTGCAAGGGGATGAGTAGCTGATGGGCTTTGAGTGACATGGCTTCTTCCCTAAGCCCCTTTTGCATCATTGAGTTAGTTCTGTGGGCGATGACAGCCTCTAGTTCAGGCATGCCTGGCCAGATAGCAATTTGATGAATATGGGCTTGAAAGGCTGGTTGAGCAATGGCCTGTGTTCGCTGTGAACTGTAGGTTTTCCCTGTTAGTTCAATGACTTCAAGGGCGCGCAACACCCGCCTTGAATTCTTCAAGTCTGCCGTTGTGGCATAGGTTGGATCTTTCGCCTTGAGTTGATCGATCAGGGGTTGTGGGTCAGTTTGCCATTGTTTCTCCAAGGTCATCCGCAGTTTTTCATCCGCAGGAGGGAGGTCATCCATGGCAAAGAGTAGGTTTTTCGCGTACAACCCTGAACCACCAACCACAACAGCGGATCCATGCTTGTCAAGCAAAGCTTGAACGAGCGGACGACCCCATGATGCATAGCTGCCAGCAGTCAAGGCTTCATGGATGCTATGGCTTGCAATGCCATGGTGTGTAACTGTGGCGAGCTCCTCCTTGGACGGTCGCGCCACCCCAATGGACATTTCCTGGTACAATTGCCGGGCATCGCAACTGACAATCTCTGTTCCTAGAGTCTGTGCTAATTCAATGGCTAGGCTGGTTTTTCCCGATGCCGTAGGTCCATGAATCATCCAGATATGAGAGGAACTAGTCATAGCCATCAAAGATCTGCATAGGGGTCCATGGGATCTACCTCGTCTCCATAAGGGTCATCATTGAAGGCTTCTTCATCAAAGCTGTCGCCTGCTAGGTTGTCTGATTCAAAATCTGGATCGGGGGCCTGCTCTGGCTTATTGCCTTCGCTTAAAACCACAGGATTCACTGGTAGATCACCGTCAGCCCATCTCACTTGCTCAACCATGAAAGTCCACATGTCCATGAAGTCATAGATGTAGATCAATCGCCCTTGCTTGTCAGTGAAATGCGTGGCAATCAAGCTGCTTGTCATGTCAGCCTGTGCTTCGATATCCATTGACATCAATGGGATTTCATCCAATTGGTTCCAGTCATTGTCTGTGGTGTAAAAGGCGGCCATCTGACCTGCCTCCATTGAGAAGGCGCTAACAATAGCTTGATGTAAATCAGCCAGGCTTGCCTTGGGTGACATGGCAATATCGCGGTACACATCGCCTTCACAGTTGAGGATGACGCCAATGATGAGGTGTTGGTTCATGGTTTAAGGGGGTAGCCTTTGTTTTTAGCCCATTGAAAGGCAAATGCCTTGGCATCATCAAAGTCGTTGGCAATATCCCCGTCAAGAATACCTTCACGGATGGCGGTTTTCAAGTCACCAATAGCCTTGCCTGGAGGCAGGTCAAACCATTGCATCAATTGATTACCATTCACAGGGGGCTGCCAGTTCCGCAGCTTGTCTTTTGCTTCAACAGCTTTGATTTTGTTTCGAACGGTATTAAAATTCTTGAGGAATCGTTGCTTTTTCTTGGCGTTTTTTGTAGTGATGTCAGCTTCGCAAAGCTGCATCAGATCATCAATGTCATCTCCTGCGTCAAAGAGTAAACGCCTGATGGCACCGTCTGTCACATCCTCAGTAATCACCGCAATGGGTCGAGAACTCATCTGGATAAGTTTCACAACGTACTTCATGCGTGAATCCAGTGGCATGCTCAGTCGCTGAAAGAGCGTTTTCGCCATTTTGCCACCAATAAATTCATGGCCATGAAAGGTCCAGCCGCTACCTTTTTTGAAACGCTTAGTGCCGGGCTTTCCTATGTCATGCAAGAGCGCAGCCCATCGGTGCCATAGCTTGTCAGAAACCCTTGCCAGGTTGTCCAAGACCTCCAGGCTATGCCAGAAGTTGTCCTTGTGTAAATGGCCATCTACCTCGTCAACTCCTTCCAGGGCAGAAATCTCAGGCAATACATGGGGCATCAATCCCCCTCTGTGCATCCATGTGAGTCCAATGGAGGGAACCTTGCTTTCTATAATTTTATTGAGCTCAACGTGTATGCGGTCGCTGGAAATGATGCCCATACGGTCTGCCTTGTCTTGAATACCCTTGAGGGTTTGGTCCTCAATGGTGAAGCCTAATTGGCTGGCAAATCGGACAGCTCGCATCATGCGCAAGGGGTCGTCATCAAAGGTTGCTTGTGGGTTGAGTGGCGTCCGAATAATGCCGTTTTTCAAATCGGATTGGCCATCAAAGGGGTCTAGGAGTTGACCAAAATTTTCTTGATTAACCCCCATCGCCATGGCATTGATGGTGAAATCACGACGCAGTTGGTCATCGCGAAGCGTGCCTGGTGCAACGACTGGATTCCGTGATTCTGAGGAGTAGCTTTCTGTTCGCGCTTGCACGAACTCGATGTCCCACTCTTTCCAGTGAAACTGTGCAGTGCCAAATTTTTTGAACAGGGTTACCTTGCTCCCTCCTAGTGTCTTTGAGCACCGTTTTGCTACATCCAAGGCGTCCCCAACCACGACAAAATCGATGTCCTTTGAATCGGGACGCTTCAGCAGTTGATCGCGCACCCATCCACCCACAACATAGCAGGGGAGGTTCATGTCATCAGCCTCTTTACCAATGGCCTTGAACAGGAAGTCATGCTGTGCACTAAATGCAATCATACAGCAAGGTTGTAGGTGCGCAATGCGTCGTTGAGAGAGGTCTTTTTATTGGTGCTTTCCTTGCGTTGCCCAATGATCAATGCACAGGGAACTTGGTAGGTCCCTGCAGGAAATACCTTGGCTTGACTGCCGGGGATGACCACGGAACGCTCAGGGACATGACCGCGTATTTCAACGGGCTGATTGCCAGTGACATCGATGATTTTCGTACTTGCTGTGAGGACAACATTCGCGCCCAAAACAGCTTCTTTGCCAACATGAACGCCCTCCACAACGACACACCTTGATCCAATGAATGCGCCGTCTTCAATGATAACCGGTGAAGCTTGCAATGGTTCAAGAACTCCGCCAATACCAACGCCACCACTTAGGTGTACGTTCTCTCCTATTTGCGCACAGCTACCCACAGTCGCCCATGTGTCCACCATGGTTCCGGACCCTACATAGGCACCAATGTTCACGTAACTGGGCATTAGAATCACGCCTCGGTCAATGAAAGCACCATAGCGTGCCACGGCATGAGGGACCACGCGAATACCTTTTTCCGCGTAATTAGTTTTTAAAGCCATTTTGTCATGAAACTCCATGGGGCCAGCCTCAAAAGTTTCCATGGACCGGATTGGGAAATACAGAACCACGGCTTTTTTCACCCAGGTATTTACCTGCCAGCCGGAGGGAGTGGGTTCAGATACGCGCAAGCTGCCCTTATCGAGTTGGTCAATGACAGACTCAATGGCCTGGATGGTTGCCGCATGGCTTAAAAGGCTTCGATCCTCCCAGGCAGCTTCAATGATTGATTGTTCACTCATGATTTATGTGTCAAATAACTGTCCAATATGATTGCAGCGGCTGAAGCATCCAGCTTGCCTTTGTCTTTTTTCACGGCTTTTCTGTTGCCGCTGATAGCTGCTGCGTGCTTAGCTATTTTGCTTGTAAATCGCTCATCCTCCCAGTGAATA
This sequence comes from uncultured Flavobacteriales bacterium, assembly GCA_963925545.1. Taxonomy (GTDB): domain Bacteria; phylum Bacteroidota; class Bacteroidia; order Flavobacteriales; family Schleiferiaceae; genus TMED14. The sequence continues at coordinate 28,626 of CAWUSA010000008.1, forward strand.
GTCCATGAGGGAAAGGCTTTCTGTATGGTGACAGCAACACTTTGCGCAATCCCTGTTCCATGGGTAGGCTCTCCATTGAGCCTTTTTGGTAAACCGATAACCAGGCCGTCAATGGCCTCGTTTTGGTAATGGCTTCGAAGATCATCAAGCAAATCATCGGTCCTCACACAACGCATAGGGAATGCAAAGGTGCTGCTGGGGTCACTTTCTGCAATTCCCGTGCGCGCCTTGCCAATATCTAATCCAATTCGAATGCCCATTGTACAAAGGTAGGTCAAGGCCTTATATTTGCCGCAAATTCAAAGCATGATCCATCCCATTGTTGCATTTGGCCACCCTGTACTCAAACGCAAGGCAAACGACGTTGAGGTGAACGAAGATTTATTGGCCTTCATAGATGACCTTTATGAAACCATGTATGCGGCGAAAGGCGTGGGCCTTGCAGCCCCACAGGTTGGCAAAGGTCAACGGGTTTTTGTAGTTGATGGCAGTCCTTTTGCAGAGGATCCTGATAATGCTATTGATTCAGAAATTTTGAAGACTTTCAAACGTGCCTTCATCAATCCTGTGATCGTTGAAGAGTCTGGCGAACCATGGGGCTTTGAGGAGGGCTGTCTTAGCATTCCAGACATTCATGCAACCGTCATCCGCCATCCAAACATTGTGGTTCACTCTGTTGATGAGCAAGGCAAGCTTTTAGTTGAGTCTTTCTCTGGCGTACCCGCAAGAATTATTCAGCATGAGTTTGACCACATAGAAGGCGTGCTTTTCACGGACCGCCTTCAGCCGCTAAAAAAACGTTTGCTCAAGAGCAAGCTGAATGACATTGCAAAAGGCAATATCAGCACCGATTACCGAATGAAATTTTACCTCAAATAAACCCTTGCATGAAATCCATCCAACACACTATGGCCCTTGGCGGCCGGTCCGGCCTCTTTGAGCTGGTTGCGCACAGCAAAAATGGCATCATTGTCGCCTCCTTAGAGGATGGCAAGCGCCTGTCCATTTCTGGCACGCACCCAGTACACGCTTTGCATGACATCGCTATGTACACGGAGGATGGTGAGAAGCCCTTGCGAGAGATTTATGAAGCCATGGGTGAAGCCCTCAAAGGCGAGCCAAGCATTTCTCACAAATCCAGTGGGCATGAGATAGAGAAAGTTTTTGGTCAGTTTGTACCCGATTACGATGTGGACAAGGTTTACCAATCTGACATGAAGAAATTCATCAATTGGTACAATCTCTTGGTCAAATATGGTTTTTTTCTAGCTGAAGATAATGAGGCTGATCAAGCAGGTGTTCCGGATCAAACAGGGGCAAAGCCACAGAGCCAACAGGGAACTGAAGGTGCGGTTGGAACAATAAAAGTGCCTACTGATGGCGAGAACGAGTCTACAGAACACAAGGTTTGATGCCTGACTTCCAAGCAGCTCAGAAAGCTTTTGCTCGCTTACTCACTATCATGAATGAGTTGCGAGAGGGCTGTCCTTGGGATCGAGAACAAACCTTTGAGAGCCTGAGAATTCTCACGATTGAAGAGACCTATGAATTGGCTGATGCCATTGATAGCAAGGATTTTGAAGAGCTGAAAAAAGAGCTTGGCGATTTATTTCTCCACCTGGTGTTTTATGCAAAAATGGCTGAGGAAGAGAAGGCCTTTGAAGTTGCCGATGTATTGAATACCGTCTGTGATAAGTTGATCCATCGCCACCCGCACATTTATGGTGACGTGAAGGCCGATGACACCAAGGCGGTGAAAGCCAATTGGGAAGCCATCAAATTACAGGAGAAAGGCCAATCCGCGGCGTCCAAGTCAGTGCTTGAAGGTGTGCCTAAAGCACTCCCTTCTCTTGTTAAAGCCTATCGCATGCAAGAAAAAGTTGCAGGCCTGGGTTTTGACTGGCCTAAGGCCAGCGATGTGTGGACTAAAATAGAGGAAGAGCTGGCTGAGCTTCAAGCAGCAGATAACTCAGCAGATGAAATGATGGAGTTTGGTGATGTTTTGTTTTCCCTGGTGAATTATGCCAGGCATCGGGGCATTGACCCTGAAGCAGCATTGGCCATGAGCAACAATAAGTTTATTGAACGTTTCAAAGGCATGGAACGGCGCATTGCGGATCAATCCATGGACATCACAGCCATCGAACTGGGCCAATGGGAGGACCTATGGCAAGCCGTCAAAGCAGGTGAGCGTTAAGATTGACTTAACTTGCTTCTTGACAAGCAAAGCCTCACTAAATCGATGAAAACCATCCATGCCATTCGCCATGCTAAAGCCTCATGGGATCACCCTTCATTGCAAGGAGATGACAAGCCATTGAGTGCTAGGGGTATTCGAGAGGCTCACGGGCTTCAGCAGCCCCTTCAGTCCTGGGTCAAAGGCAAGGTCCAGGTGAGTTGTTCGCCTGACAATGCATCGGTGCATACCGCAGTGATCACAGCCAAGCATTTAGGCTTATCTCCAGACTTGATTGACATCAATGACCAATTGTTGTTGCCAAACAGGGAAAAGCTGATGGCCATGATTCAAGGTATTCAAATCGATGTTGACAGTCTGGTGATTGTCATGGGTTGTTTGCCAGAATGTTTCAATGCGATTTTAGCGCAGTCTTTGCCCTTTCTTGAGCCTGGAGCCGCTGTTAGCCTGCGTTTCAAGGGCAAGACATGGTCAGATTTTTCCGGACAGGCTGATGTTGTGGCAGCTCACCATCCACCCATTCAGGCGCTTGGATGATGCATGCAAGCCACATAGACACGTTGTGGGTGGATCGTGACTTGAGCTGGTTGCAGTTCAATGCCCGAGTACTACAAGAGGCCCTCGACGAGAGCTATCCATTTGTTGAGCGGATGCGATTTTTAGGGATCCACTCAAACAATCTTGATGAATTCTACCGGGTTCGTTACGCGCAGCTGCTTCATGAAGGGTCTGCCGAGTTGATTCAGGCCATTGATGAAGAGGTTGCTGTGCAAAGCGCCATGGTTGACAAAGGACTCACAGAGCTTATGGAGTCTATGAATCAGGTTCAAGTCAGCAACCTGCAGCCTGACGATTTAAGCAAAGCTCAACGCGTATTCATTGTGAATCACTATGTCACAGCGGTTAGCCCTTTCATTGATGTGATCGATCTATCGGCGGATGCCATGATGCCAGATTTGAAGGATTCATGGACTTACCTGGCCGTAACCATGGCATTCAATGATGACACACGCGACAAGGCCTACGCTTTGATCGCTGTGCCTTCAAGTGTGATTGGCCGTGTGGTTTTGTTGCCCGCAAAACAGGGGAAGAGTTACATGTTTTTGGACGATGTGATTCGGGTGAATACCCCTCATATCCTCAAATCATTCCAGGCTGACAGTTATCAATCACACGCCTTCAAGATTTCAAGGGATGCCAACCTTGAATCTGACCGCGACCACTATGGCAAGACGTCCTTGGAGCAATTGCGTGAAAACCTTGAGGGCCGAAAAATGGGTCAGCCAGTGCGCATGGTTCATGACAAGCGCATGCCTATGGCTTTGCGAAACCGAATTGTTGAATCATTGGGCCTCAATAAGGAAAGTTGTGTTTTCTCAGGAGGAACCTATCATAGCAAACGGGATTTGATGCATTTCCCTGATTTGGAAATGCCATCCATGGTGCATGCCCCACAAGAGCCATTGCCACACCCTGACCTGCAACAGCCCGGCTCAATCACCAAGGTGATCAGGGCTAAGGATGTCTTGTTGATGACACCCTACCAAAGTTTTCAGCATGTGGTAGATTGGTTGAAGGAATCAGCCACAGACCCTGCCGTGAAAAGCATCTCTATGACCTTGTATCGGGTGGCAAAACGGTCTGCCGTCATTCAGGCTTTGGTCTTGGCAGCTCGCAATGGCAAGCAGGTGAAGGTCGTGATTGAACTCCAAGCCAGATTCAATGAGTCTCACAATTTGACTGTGGTGTCAGTCCTTCGAAAGGCTGGTGTAGACGTCATCATGGGACAGTCTGGTCGCAAGGTGCATGCTAAATTGATGCTCATTGAGCGGAAACCATGGAGGTCTAAGGAAGTCGAGCGATTCGCGCTGATTGGGACCGGTAATTTCCATGAGGCCAACGCCAAGGTTTACACTGATTACATGCTGCTGACATCACATGCAGGGATCACTCAGGACGTCCATGATTGCTTCAAGCACATGGAAGATGGTGAGCCATTGCATTTGAAGCATTTGATCCATTCACCCCATAAGAGTGAAGCCTTTTTACTGAATAAACTCAAGCAGATGCAAACCCATGTAGCCAATGGGGGCAGGGCAGAGGTCATGTTCAAATGCAATGCTTTAATCCATAAGGAGGTCATTGATCAATTGGTTGAATCTGGTAGGGCGGGAGTAAAAATTCGTTTGATTGTGCGTGGCATGTGTGCGTTGAGACCACAGATCGAAGGTCTGACTGACAACATTGAGATCATCTCCATTGTGGGACGTTACCTTGAACATGCTAGGGTGTATGCCTTTGCCATGGATGACCGCTGGTCAGTGCATATCGCTTCCTTTGACTTGATGACAAGAAACCTGCATCAACGGATGGAAGTTGCCAGCCCAATCCTGGACAAAGGTTTGGCTGATGACATCCTCAAGCACCTTCAGTGGCAGTGGCAAGATGGCGCGAAGGCCAGGGTCAATGGTTCTGAGCCACCTAATAGGCCTCACGATGGGGCATTGGGCAATTCACAAGACGCACAGCGTCAATGGTGCAAGGACTCCTTGCCTATTTTGCCTTAAATCAAAAAACCCGCCATCAAGGCGGGTTTCAGTAGGTTGACCAGCAGTTTAATGCTTGGTTAGGTAGTCTGCTACGCCATCATGGGTCGCGTTCATGCCACAATTATCTTTTCAAACCAGGGGGAATTACAGTACGCGCCTTGAAGCCGTGAATGGGTCAGTCTATGCCGCATTTGATTGGCCTTGACGAGTATGTCCCTGAAGTTGTCAATGAAGCAGCGAGAGGGCGTAGCCTGAGAGCAGACCTACAACGACAATGACCCATGTGCGCCATGGCATGCGGTGGTCTTTTTGTAATTCAAATAGGATGGTAGAGGAAACATGCAGAAAAATACCCACAACCAATCCACCCACAAAGCTCTCCATGCCCGGCATGTCTGAAGGGATGAACCCGCCTAAGCCACCACCAATGGGTGCTGCAATAGATAGTCCTATGATAGCAAAAATGATTTGCCGTACAGGGATGTTGCATTGCTTCAACCAGAAGGCAAGCAATGCCGCAATAGGAAGGTTGTGTACGGCCAATGAGATGGCATAAGGAAGGCGTTCAGTCACATCAAGGCTGAATAGCGGCAAGCCTTCAACCAATGAGTGGATCAGCAACCCGATATATGCTGGCCAGGGGTTGTTGTCATTGCTATGGATATGACCATGTTCAAGGCCTTTTGAGCTGCTGTCAAGGGCGAATTGCAGAAAGTAACCTAGCACGATCCAAACGCCCCAAGGCAATCCACCTTCATGATCCTCATGTCCACTGTGTTCTGTAAGGTGCGGCAACCATAGGAAAACTGTGATGGCAAAGAGGAAGGCCCCCGAAAAGGCATTGCTTTTTTTCACCCATGTCATAGGCATGCGTTGACTACCTAAGTAGCCTCCTAGCCAGATGGGAACAATCAATAAGAACATGGGCCAGAGCATGGCGCAAATCTACAAGGCTTTCCTTCCGCCCGTGATCATGCGGGGAGAATCTTTGTGAAATGCTCCACCTAGGTAGTCGCCCCAGGTTGTCAGGGGTTCAAGGCCAGCTTCCCGGTACATGGCGTGAAAATCCCGCTCTGTCAGGCCATAGATCCGCTCCGAGAAGCGTTGTTCCACCAAGCCGTCGATGACATGGATGTCTTTGATCACAAAGGGGCCATCCATGCGGCGTGTGAGGTTGAAGTCAATGCCATCAAGATGAATATTGCTAACGGGCTCAAGGGCCTGTTGCACTTGCAGGATGTTCATGAAGTCAAATCGCATCCATCCGCCAGGCAACAGATGATCAGCTGCTAGTTTGATTACCAAGGCATGGCTTTCCAAGTCGTCAAAAAAACCAAAGGAGGTGAACCAATTCAAGATGGCATGGTAGGGACCAGGAGTGATGCCTTGAAGCATGTCTCCGGTTTGAAAATTCACATCAAGGCCTTGTTCTGCTGCGGTTAAACGAGCTTGAATGATGTTATCCTCACCCAAGTCCATGCCTGTAACGCTAATCCCTCGCCTTGCAAGGGGCCATGACATCCGTCCTTTGCCACACCCAAGGTCTAAAACCTTATTACCGGCCTGAAGATCTATCAAAGGCCAAAAGGCATCCATGGCTTCAACAGCTTCAGCCTCGGAGCGATGCTTGTACAGAATATGGTAATAGGGGGAGTTAAACCACATCAGGTCAGGGCTTTGATAATTGCTTGCACGCTTCCAAATGTAACGACAGCAATAAGTAGGTAGCGAACATAAGGTTGAACCCGTGGCATGCGAACAAGGTAGCGAGCACCAATCCAAGAGCCGATCATGCCGCCTGCTGCAAGAATGAGTCCTGGTCGCCAAGCCATCAAATCGCTGCTGAAGTAGATGAATGCTGCAGGAACAGAAAGCACATTGGCCATGATGATTTTGATGACATTGCCATCGCGCATGCTCCATTTATCGATCAAAACCAACACAATGAGCATCAAGACACCGATGCCCATTTGAACCACACCGCCATAGAAGCCGATGAGGAAGAAATAGAGCCAACTTTTCCAGCGGGGTTTGGGACGATCTAGCAGAGAGGCGCCAGACCACTTTGACTGTTTTGTTAAGATGGAAAACAGCATGCCTAGCATGACAATAGCAAGGAGCCATTCCATGGCAGTCGCACCCATCCTTACCCCAATCAGACCGCCTATCAAGGTGCCCAACAGGGTGGGGAGGATGAGCTCTTTGCTGGATTTCAAGAGGTAATGCTTGCGCTTGGTTTTTGGTAGGCTTAGCCAAGAGACGATGACTGAGCCTAGGACTCCAATGCGGTTGGTGGCATTGGCAACAGCGCCGTCATAACCAGAGGCTAAAAGCAAGCCGACAGTGAGTGCTGACCCGTTGCCGGCAAGGGTGTTGATGATGCCTGCGACCAATCCGCCAAAAAAGAGTAAAACTTCCATGCCCATGAGTCCGCAAAGGTAGGGGGCTATCTTACCTTTGAAATCCAACAATTGTCATGAAATGAGAAAAGGATGGATCGCTTGCTTGATGCTGTGTGGGCTTTGGACTGCCTGTGAATCAATGCCTCAGTCAGAGGTTGATGACTCAACTATGCCCTACCAGGGCCTTTCAACGGTCATGGACACGTTGGAATTAGGCGCTACCAGAGTTTATGCCCTGTCTTACCATGTGCTTGCAAAGGATCAGGATGCAGAGGTTTTCATCAAGGTGTCGTTGGATCAAGAAAAACAGACCCATGCTGATAGCATCTTTGAATTTGTACCTGCAGGCCAAGTCTTGCAAGGTCAGATGATCTTTGGCCAAGCCTATGTGTACCAGGGAGAAGCCAAACCAACAATCACTATTCAAACAACCATCGTACAATGATTCAAATCGCATCCCCCCAAGAAGACGAGGTATTCATCGCAAAAACCCTGATGGGAATGGAGGACGTCCTTCGTGATGAGCTATTAAAAATTGGCGCAAGAGATATTCACGTCATGCGTCGTGCCGTGCAATTCAAAGGTGACCTAGGCTTTTTGTACAAGGCAAATCTCTGTTTGGGGTCTGCACTTCGAATTCTTTGGTCCATTGCGCATTTATCTGCAGAGGATGGTGACGAACTGCGCGACAAGGTCAGAGAGATTCCGTGGGAAAACTACTTTGATGTGGACAAGACAATTGCTGTTTACGCAGTGGGAAGTCATCCAGGCATCAACCACACAGGCATGGCTGCCTTGTTGGTGAAGGATGGGATTGCTGATCGATTCAGAGACGTAATGGACAAACGACCCAATGTGGACAGGGAGAATCCCGATGTGCGCATTGAGCTTTTCCTTAACCGACGCCAATGCATCGTCAGTTTGGATGCATCTGGTGAGAGCTTGCATCGTCGCGGTTACCGTCAGGACATGGGCCCTGCGCCCATGTCAGAGGTTCTAGCCAATGGTTTGGTTCGACTGACGGGTTACCGTGGGGACTACACCTTTATGGACGGCATGACGGGTTCTGGAACCCTAGCCATTGAAGCTGCCATTATTGCGGACCAGCTACCTCCGGGAATTTACCGCAAGCGATTTGCCTTCACGCAGTGGTCCTGTTATGACAAGGAGCTGCATGCGGCCATTGAGGCCTCATCCTTGAAGCGGATCTCCGAGCGTTCGCTCAAGATTGTAGCCTGTGACCTTGGCGATTTATCAGCTGCTAAAACCAATGCGACAGCAGCCTTGGTTGATGAGCGGATTGAATGGCAGTCCATGGACTTCTTCGATTCCAAGCCGCCTACAGAACGAGGTATTTTGGTGTTAAACCCACCCTATGGCCACAAGATGGAGGTGGATGTGGATGACATGTATTCAAGCATTGGTGCGCATTTGAAGAAAGCCTACAAAGGATGGACTGCCTGGGTGGTTATTCCCAGTGAAACTGCGGATCGGGCCATAGGCATGAGAGCTAGTCTCCGGTACCAATTCATGAACGGTGACATCGATTGTGATTGGGCTCAGTATGAAATTTTTGAAGGTAGCTGATCCAACGATGATGCAATGAGCCTTTTCGTCACATACTGGGTGGATGTCATCCTACCATTGCCTGTGCATAGTGCATTCACTTATGCATGGGAAGGCGAGATAAAGCCTCAGCCAGGTCTTCGTGTGAATGTGTCATTTGGCCGCCAATCATGTGTCATGGCTGTTGTGGTGGCCGTTCGAGAGACCTGTCCGAAGGGCATGGAGGTGAAGCCTATTTTGAAGGTGCTGGATACTTACCCCCGGATCACTATAGATCAACTCGATCAATGGCGCTGGATGTCATCATACTACATGTGCCCTCCGGGACAGGTAATGGCTGCTGCGCTTCCTGCTTTTTTTAAGCCAGGACCTGAGGATGAGGGCCCCTTCCGCATCAGTGATGGCAAGACGGCTCATCTTCGGTGGCACTTGTTGAAATCAGAGGACGGTGGTATCAGCAAGGCCTTTGAGGGTTTGAGCCGGGCGCCAGCGCAAGCCAAGTTGCTTTTAGGGTACTTCCAGATCGCCATGGAGTGGGAGGAGGCAGACGACGATCGATACCCATGGGTGGCTCGCAAAGATTTGATGGACGCAACCAACGGGAGTGCTCCGCAGGTGCATGCCTTGATTGGTAAAGGCTTGTTAGAGGTGAGTGACCGACTGCCGGTGCAGTTGTTAGACCCCAATAGAGCAGCCATTCCCTTGCCAGATTTAAGTGACAATCAATCCATTGCACACCAAGGTATTCTAGAAGGCTTGACCCGTCAGCAACCGGTTCTGCTTCACGGTGTGACTGGCTCTGGCAAGACGGAGATTTATTTGCATTTGATCACCAAGGCCATAGAGTCTGGCCAGCATGCCCTGTTGATGGTGCCAGAAATAGCCTTGACAGTGCAGCTGCAACGACGCATCCATGAAGCCATAGGAATGGATCGCGTGAGGCTTTACCACAGCAAGATTTCAGAATCAGCAAGAAGGGATTTGTGGGAGCATTTACTCAACCCTGATGCTGAACCCATTGTGGTTCTAGGTGCCCGCTCAAGCATATTTCTCCCTTTCAAAGACTTGGGACTCATTGTCATTGATGAGGAGCACGAGGTGAGCTACAAGCAACATGATCCAGCCCCTCGCTACCACGCCCGGGATTGTGCATTGTGGATGGCCAGGCAGATGGGGGCAGGCATTGTTTTAGGTTCTGCCACGCCGTCCATGGAGTCCTTTCACCATGCACAGGAAGGGAAATACCATTTGGTGGCACTGAATGAGCGATTCTCTGGCACTGATTTGCCTGAAATCAAGGTGTTGAATTTGGCAAAGGCCATGTCATTGGACCAGATGCATGGCCCTTTGATTGGCGAGGCCAGGCAGGCAGCCAGTCAAGCCATAACCGCAGGCAATCAAGTCTTGGTTTTCCGCAACAGAAGGGGCTATTCACCCACCATGATTTGTCAGAACTGCGGGTTCACAGAGTCATGTGATTATTGTGACGTGAGCATGACCTATCACAAGCAAGGGCATGAACTGCGTTGCCATTATTGTGGCACGGGGTACCGACCCCATGACCGTTGCAGCAACTGCAACCATTCGGCTTGGATGACCAAGGGAACAGGGACGGAGCGCATTGAGGAGGACATGGCTGAACTCTTCCCCACTGCACGATTGCTCAGGATTGACTCCGACAGCACAAGGAAAAAGCAATCCTTGAGCCAATTCGTTGCCTGGCTAGAGTCTGGCGAGGTGGACATGGTCATAGGAACGCAAATTCTCGGGAAAGGCCTGGATGTGTCAGGCATGGCATTGGCCATCATCTTAGATGCTGATGTGTTATTGCAATGGCCAGACTTCAGGGCCTTTGAAAGGGCTTATCAGATGCTCACCCAGGTGGCTGGAAGAACAGGTAGACGTCAAACGCAAGGCAAGGTTTTTATTCAGAGCTACACACCCGATCACCCCATCCTGGATCATGTCATCAAGGGCAGTTACCAAGCCATGGCTGAGGACGTGTTGAAGGACCGAAAGGCGCACCATTACCCACCCTTTGTGCGGCTTGTAAGGTTGGAGCTGAGGCATAAGCAAGCAAACAGGGTCAGGGAGGCGGCTTTGGTGCTGGTTGAGCGACTCAGCGAAGCTGTCGGTGGCGGTGTTCTTGGACCTGATGCACCAAGCATTGCAAGGATCAAAAATCATTACTTGCAGCATGTGTGGGTGAAGCTGTCAACAACTGGTAACCCCAAGCACATCAAGTTGAAGATTCGAAACACCATAAATGGGTTACAAAGTCAGCCTGATTACCGAAGCGTAAAGGTCGTTATGGACGTGGATCCGCAGTAGGCTGTTAGTCTGGAATTAAGTCAAGACTGAGCTATGATGCCATCATTGTCCCTTTTTGGACTGCTTCTGACGGATACGATCCATTTCAGCTTCAATCAAAAACTCTTCATTCAGGAAATAGGCATTGAATCCATGAATAGCCAGGCCAACACCCCAACCCATGGTTGGCCATATAGCCCACCAAGTGTCATCGGTGGTAAACCAATTGAGTACCCATAAAAAAGTCATCACGGGGATTTAGGTGGCCAGGTGGATCTTGAAGGCAATGCGTTCTTTGGCCATGTGGCGAATTTCGTTCTCAGTCATGGAGGGGTTTTTTAAGGGCTTTCATGTTGGGCGGTGCGATATGCCAAATGCCTTGTTTTGGGGGTGATGCGCTGAGGCTCACAAGGTCTTTCAAGGTTGGGTGGTTGAAAGCGATTGACTGCGCGTGCAGCCCGATGCTGTTGTCCTTGTTGCCTCGCCGGGCACCGTATTTCACATCACCTTGAACAGGGTGCCCAATTTTTGCCAGTTGGCATCGAATCTGGTGATGTCTGCCGGTCTCTAGGGTCACGGCCAACAGGCTGTATTTGTCCACTCGATGCATGACCTCATAGCTGAGTACAGCTTTTTTTGCCTGAGGAGTCATTGAAACAAAGCTCTTGTTGCGATTGCCATCGCGAAGGAGCATGTGTTCAAGCCGTGCCTTGTCATCAGCCACATGGCCTTCCACCAATGCCCAATACGATTTTTTCACTTCCCTGTTGGCAAACTGCGCATTCAACCGGGCCAATGCCTTGGATGTTTTCGCCAACACCACAAGGCCTGAAGTGGGGCGATCCAGTCGGTGCACGACACCGATGAATGCCTTGCCAGACTTGTTGTGACGCTTTGCTACATCCAATTCAGCCCAGTCCTTCAAACAGGGGTCGCCAGTTTTATCGCCCTGCACAAGCAGGCCAGCAGGCTTATTGACGACCAACAGGTGGTTGTCCTCAAAAAGGATGGTAGGCTTCATCTGGTATTAATATAGAATCAGTAGGACTCATCCTTTGAAGGGAAGTCATGTGACTTCACATCGCCTACATAGCTGTTGACTGCGCCTTGGATGGATTCAGACAAATTGAGGTAGCGTCTCAGGAAACGTGGACTGAACTCCGTGTTCATCCCTAGCATGTCATGTAGTACCAACACCTGACCATCCACGTCGGGTCCAGCACCAATGCCAATGGTTGGTATATGCAGGGACTCACTAACCACCTTTGCCAATTGTGATGGGATTTTTTCCAGAACGATGGCAAAGCAGCCTGCGGCCTGCAAGGCCAGGGCATCTTCTTTGAGGCGCTTAGCCTCCTCTTCCTCTTTTGCGCGAACCGTGTAAGTGCCAAACTGGTAAATGCTTTGCGGGGTTAGACCCAAGTGGCCCATCACAGGGATGCCTGCACCCACAATGCGTGTCACGCTGTCCATGACAGTGCGTCCACCTTCAAGTTTGACTGAATGGCCGCCGGTTTCTTTCATGATGCGAATGGAAGAGTTTAAGGCCTCTGTAGGGTTTCCTTGGTAAGAGCCAAAAGGTAGATCCACCACAACCAGGGCGCGATCAACTGCCCTTACGACAGAGCTTGCATGGTCAATCATTTGATCCAAGGTGATTGGCAAGGTGGTTTCATGCCCAGCCATCACATTGCTCGCTGAATCCCCCACCAAAATGACATCGATGCCACCCTTATCTACCAATCCCGCCAGGGTGAAGTCATAAGCTGTTAGCATGGCGATTTTTTCACCGTTCCTTTTCATGTCAGCCAGGCTGTGAGTGGTGACTTTCTTGTAGTTTTTCTTTGCTGTAGACATGTGGTCGTTGAATTTGGCACAAAAGTACCACCTTCCATTGACAGAGCCTATTGCCAACTATCTTTGGCCCATGATTTTTAGCATCCGCCACCTTTCTTTCTTTTTGCTGGTTTTAATAGGTGTGTCTGCCTGTGACAACACCCTGCAGGTGACTGCCCCCTTTGAAAACACTGCAGTGGTATACGGCACTTTGGATATGGGCAATGACACTCAGTTCTTTCGCATTGGCAGAGCGTACTTAGGTCAGGATGGACCTGTTGGTGGCATGCCCCACCCTGACAGCTTGTATTACCCGAGCATTGATGCCAGGGTGATCGCTGTGGCGCCCAATGGCGATATCAAGCAAACCTTCGTTCTTGCAGAAAGCAGTAATCGACCAAAAGACAGTGGCCTATTCACGGTTCAAGGTCATCGCCTGTACAGCTTCATTTTTCCCAGTGACTATTTTACAGAAAATGGTGGTGTGCGACAAGATTTCACTTACCGCTTAGAGCTGAGGCTTCCGGGTAATGATGAGGTGTTCGCTTATGGAGAAACCCCCATGGTTAATCAGTTCAGAATCAAAAAACCCACACCGATTGGCATACAGAAAATGTCCATCACTGCAACTAAGGGCTATAAAATCGAGTGGAAGCAGGCGGTCAATGCACGGATCTACCAGGGTTACATGGACTTTCTTTACATGGAAATGCCTGAGGGTCATCCTGAAGATAGTGTGCGGTATACCGTTCGCTATGAAATGCCAACCGTGATTGGTTCAAGTTTAAGTGGAGGTGGCATCACGGCATCTACCACGATCAATTACCATGACTATTTCACCTTTCTGGCAGAAAGTATCCCAGTGAAGCCTGATACCCTGCGCTGGTTCAGGCATATTGATATCCATATGGTTGCAGGCAGTGATGATCTAGCCACCTACATCAAGACCACACAGCCATCCAATAGCATTTTGCAGGACCCGCCTTTTTTCACCAACGTGAACAATGGGGCTGGTATTGTAGCGAGTACTCAGCATCTCTACCGACCTTTCATTGGGATTTCAACGTCCAGTGCAGATAGCCTCGTTTTTGGCAAATTGACATGCGCATTGCGCTTTGCAAGGGCTAGTAGCCTGGACACCTTGACCTGTAACTGACAAAATGACACCTTGAAAAGGGTCATTGGGCATTTGGTACAATGATTGACCTATAGGGAGCAATTAGCAACCTATAAATACATACCATGGGTAAAATTATTGGAATAGATCTAGGCACAACGAACTCGTGTGTCTCTGTTATGGAAGGCAACGAAGCTGTTGTCATCCCAAACTCTGAAGGCAAACGCACCACGCCATCCGTTATTGGATTTGTGGAAGGCGGCGAACGCAAAGTGGGCGACCCCGCGAAGCGTCAAGCCATCACCAACCCGACAAAGACCATTTACAGTGTCAAGCGTTTCATGGGCGAGACCTATAACAAGGTGACCAAAGAAGCAAAGCGCATGCCTTACAAGGTGGTCAAAGGCGAAAACAACACCCCTCGTGTGGAGATTGGTGACCGCAAATACACCCCACAGGAATTGTCAGCCATGATTCTTCAGAAGATGAAGAAAACAGCTGAAGATTACCTTGGTACAAGCGTTGATGAAGCAGTGATCACTGTGCCAGCCTACTTCAATGACGCACAGCGTCAGGCAACCAAGGAAGCTGGTGAGATTGCTGGCCTCAAGGTTAGACGCATCATCAACGAACCAACAGCTGCGGCATTGGCTTTTGGTATCGACAAAAAAGACGTGGATCAAAAAATTGCTGTATTTGATTGCGGCGGTGGCACCCATGACGTATCCATCTTGGAGCTTGGTGACGGGGTCTTTGAAGTGAAATCTACGGATGGCGACACCCATCTTGGTGGTGATGACTTTGACAACCGAATCATTGATTGGCTGGCTGATGGATTCAAGGCTGATGAGGACTTTGATCTGCGCAATGACCCAGCTGCGATGCAGCGCTTGAAGGAAGCTGCTGAGAAAGCAAAAATTGAGCTGTCAAGCTCAACCACCACTGAAATTAACCTGCCCTACATCACGGCTACGGCAACAGGCCCTAAGCACTTGGTGAAGTCATTGACCCGTTCAGACTTTGAGCGCCTGGTTTCTGATTTGATTGAGCGCACAATTGCACCTTGCAAAAGCGCCCTGAAAAGCGCAGACTTGTCGGTGTCTGACATCGATGAAGTCATCCTTGTTGGAGGCACAACGCGCATCCCGGCTATCCAGGATGCTGTTAAGGCCTTTTTCAAAAAGGACCCAAGCAAAGGTGTGAACCCGGATGAGGTGGTAGCCATTGGTGCAGCCATTCAAGGGGGTGTGCTTTCTGGCGATGTGAAGGACGTGCTTCTTTTGGATGTGACACCCCTGTCTTTAGGTATTGAGACGATGGGCCAGGTCATGACCACGCTCATTGAATCCAACACAACCATCCCTAGCAAGAAGTCTGAAGTTTTCTCAACTGCGGCGGACAATCAGCCAAGTGTTGAGATCCATGTCTTGCAGGGTGATCGCCCCATGTCTAAGGACAACAAGTCAATTGGTCGCTTTCACCTCGATGGCATTCCTCCAGCACAGCGTGGCACCCCTCAGGTTGAGGTCACCTTTGACATCGACGCCAACGGCATCTTGAATGTCAGCGCGAAGGATAAAACCACGGGCAAGGAGCAAAGCATTCGGATTGAGGCTTCTTCTGGCTTGAGTGATGATGACATTCAGCGCATGAAACAAGAAGCTGAATCCAACGCAGATTCTGACAAGAAGGCCCGCGAGGAGGCTGACAAGCTCAATGCAGCTGATCAAATGGTCTTCCAAACGGAAAAGCAAATCAAGGAGTTTGGCGATAAGCTGGGCGACAAGAAGGCAGCTATTGAGTCTGCCTTAGAGGAACTCAAGAAGGCGTATGCCAGCAAAGAGATTTCAGCTATTGATGCAGCCATGGAAGCCATGAATGAAGCCTGGAAATTGGCATCTGAAGAGATGGCTAAGGCTCAGCAGGAAACAGCTGCAGAGGCTGGCAATGAAGGTGATCCAGCTCCAGAAGCAGCTGATGATGTCACTGACGTTGAATTTGAAGAGGTGAAATAACCAACCTTTAAGCACAAAAAAGGCGCCCAATGGGCGCCTTTTTTTGTTTCAAAAGCCTATGCGATCAAAGAAAGTATTGAAGCAACCACCAGGCTAACCCCAATAAAATCAGCAAGGGAATTTTAGGAATCTTACCGTATTTCACGATGCAATAGATGGCCCGAACACCATCTTTCCAGCTGATTTTTTTACCCTCAGCAAATGTTCTGCCGTAATAGCTGATGCCAACCTCATAGATGCGAATTTCAGGAATCTTTGAAATCTTTGCGGTTACCTCAGGCTCAAAGCCAAATCGCCGTTCCTTGAGTTGTAACCCTTGAATGATGTCAGTCCTGAATAGCTTGTAACAGGTCTCCATGTCAGTCAGGTTCAAATCCGTCATCATGTTTGATAAAAACGTCAAAAACTTGTTGCCTAGCGAATGCCAGAAAAAGAGGATGCGATGTGCATTGCCACCCATGAATCGTGAGCCATAGACGACATCAGCTTGTCCGTCAATGACAGGCTTGAGAAGGTCCAAGTACTCCTCAGGGTCGTATTCCAAGTCAGCATCTTGAATGATCAAGTAATCCCCCGTTGCTGCGGCAATGCCAGTGTGCAAAGCTGCGCCCTTGCCTTTATTGACCTCGTGAGCCAAGTACTGGATGGGGAAGTCAGGGTTTTGCTTTTGGTAGCCCATGATGGTGCCTTGGGTGTCATCACTGCTGCAATCGTTAACAATGATCAATTCCTTTCGCCAACCATCAGGGAGGTTCACGGCCTTGACCTTGTCAAGGATGTGGTGGATGGTGTTGGCCTCGTTGTAGGCCGGCATGATGATACTAAGGGTCTGCATGGGGGCGAAATTAACCCAAAAAGGTCAAGGAAGAGAAAGCTTGTCCGATCAAATGCAACGCCTTGCCTTATGCCTTGCGCATGGGGATTTTGAAACCGATAGCAGCCCACAGCACATTAATCAAAGGACTGAGCCAATTGAAGATGGCGTAAGCGAAGTAGTCCCCTGTGGCTACCCCAAGCACACCACTTTGGTAAGCGCCGCAAGTGTTCCATGGGATCAGCACAGAGGTAACGGTGCCGCTATCTTCCAAAGCGCGACTGAGATTTTCAGGCGCTAATCCGCGATCCTGGTAAGCCTTTTTAAACATGCGACCTGGTACAACAATGGCCAAGTATTGATCGGAAGCACTCACGTTGATGAAGCCGCAAGTGATCAAGGTGGTGAGAATTAGGGAGAAGCTGCTTTCTGCCATGGATAAAAAGGCCTCCGTGACGCGACCCAGGAAGCCAGAGGCCTCCATGGCGCCGCCAAAGGCCAAGGCGCAAAGAATCAACCAAATGGTGCCAAGCATGCCTGACATGCCACTGCTGCTCATCAAGTCATTGAGCAGGGGAGACGTCATGGGTAGTTTGACGCTGCCATACATGGATTGCATCAAGGCCCTGTAAGAGCCCTCACTTCCGGCCATACCAGCTATTTCATATAGGATGTCTGGTTGTGCAATGAGTGCGGCAAGCCCGCCGCCAAGTGCACCAATGGCCATGGCAACCACTGCGTCGGTTTTGAAGGCAATCAGGCTAATACTGATCAACGGCACCACCAATAGCCAAGGAGAAATGACAAATCGCTCTTGGATTTCAGCAGACATGGCGCTGAGGTCAGACATCTCGCCGCCGCTGCCACCAAGGCCCATGAAAAAGAACGCTACAAGGGCAATCAACCAGGCAGGACCAGAGGTCCAAGCCATGTGACGAATATGGGTTGTGAGTTCAGCACCAGCCATGGCAGGAGCCAAGTTGGTGGTGTCAGAAAAAGGTGACATTTTATCGCCAAAGTAGGCCCCAGAGATGACAGCTCCAGCAACCAAGCTAGGTGAAAACCCCAGGCCTTGACCAACCCCCATCAAGGCAATGCCAATGGTTGCAGTTGTTGACCAACTACTGCCTGTTGCAAGGCTGACAATGGAGCAAAGTATGACCGTTGCAGGAAGAAAAAAGCTTGGTGACAAGAAGTCCAGACCATAAACAATCAGCGTAGGAATGATGCCAGACACGAGCCAGGTTCCTGCCAGTGCGCCGACC
Organism: uncultured Flavobacteriales bacterium; assembly: GCA_963925545.1. Lineage (GTDB taxonomy): Bacteria > Bacteroidota > Bacteroidia > Flavobacteriales > Schleiferiaceae > TMED14. The sequence goes on from CAWUSA010000008.1 coordinate 46,697, forward strand.
ATCAAAAGAATGAAAATGGCCTTGCTTGAATCACTGATGGTGCCTTGAATACCTTCCCACACCTTATGGGATTTACCTTCCAATTTAGCCAAACCAGCTGTCAGTCCAGCTGCAGCCAATAAGATCAATTGATTGGATCCATCCAGGCTGCTGTCACCAAATAGGTTCACATTGACAGCAAGGGCTGTCACTAGAAAAGCCACCGGAAGGAGGGCAAACCATAGGGGTGTTCGTGTCATGCGACCGAATGTACACCAATAAGCGCTCAATCAGTCGTGTGGAGCCAGGGCCTTAAAACGGCCAGAACCTCTGGCAAGGGTAGGCCTTTGACATTGTCAAATGTGCCATCCATGTTGGCAATACCCAGGTGGCCAAACCATTCTTGCGCACCATAGCCGCCAGCTTTATCCAAAGGCATGTGGTGATCCACGTAGTAATCAATCCAATCTTGACCCATGTCAGCTAGTGTGACATGCGCAACGGCCTCTGCATGCTTCCATGTGATGCCATCAGTTGCCCACAGGGCTGTGATTACCCGATGTTGGTGTCCACACAATCGGCCCAGCATTGCTTTAGCATCGCTAGCATCCTTTGGCTTACCATAGCGGATGCCATCCATCCATACCTCTGTGTCAGCAGTCAGCAGAACCTCGCCCTTTGCCAGGCCAGGTGCTAGCACCAAAGCTTTCCCCTTTGCAACGTAGCTGACGGTGTCAACGTCTGTGAGATCAGTTGGTGCAATCTCCGGGCTGTCTGCCACGCGAATGCTGAAAGGAATACCTAAGACAGCAAGCAGCTCTTTGCGCCGGGGAGATCCAGAGCCTAAAATGAGTTGCCCATGGAAGGTCAGCGGAATGCTGAGACCTACCAGTTGCGAAGTTCGGGTTGATTCCATTTGCCGTGTAATCTAAGGGTTTGTTCAATGATGTCTCTCGCGCAGCCTTTGCCACCAGCCTTTGGGGAGATGTAATCAGCTTCTTGACGAACCTCCGTTGCTGCATCATGGGGGCAGGCACTCAGTCCTGCCATGGCCATGGGCGCAAGGTCGGGCAGGTCGTCACCCATGTACATAATTTCCGAGGCCTTCAAGCCGTAGCGATGCATCAGCTCATCCATGGTGTCTGCTTTGTCACTGGCACGAAGCCACACATCTTGAACACCGAGACCTAGAAGACGCTCCTTCACTGCCTCAGAACTTCCGCCTGTGATGATGGCTACCCGGTAGCCAGCTTTGACTGCCTTTTGCAAGGCAAAGGCATCCTTGACATTGAATGTACGGACGGGTTCAGCATCTGGCACGAGCATGACTGACCCATCTGTCAATACCCCATCGACATCAAAGGCAAATGTTGTGAGGTGATGAAGCTTGGTCTTGTAGTTCATGAATCATGTTGTTGAATGCTGTCACTCAGTGACTTATATATGCCCTTCAAGTCCTCAGGCAACAGGTCAATGTGCGCGTCCAAGGTGCCCTTGTCCCCCCGTCTAGCAGGCCCTGTCTGCATGTCAATAGCATTCCCAGCCAGGGCATCAGAGACGCTGCTTTGAAGCACTTGGTCAAAGGCATCCCTGGGCAAGTTCAAGGCAGAAAAAACCTGTTGGTACAAACCAACAATGTGGTTGGGGAAATTGTTGGCGAATACCGCCCCAAGATGGTATTTCTTCCTGTCAAGGTCATTTGCTTGGGTGGCTACTGGCACGCCAAGGTCATTTTGCCAAAAGGTTAACGCTCTGGCAGCCTCATCAGTCAGGGCATCAGCAAAGCAATTGAGGGTCTCCCAGGGGATGTCATCCTGCATGAAGGATTGCATGGGCCACCAGACGGCGGCATGCTTGCAAGAGGCCAATGCCTTGATGCTGGTTGCACCACTGGGGTGGATGATGGGACAGGCCAAGTGGCTGAAGGTTTGTGCGATGGCTTGAATGTGATCATCTGGAATTGCCAACATCACGCCCTTTGGGTTGGATGGCATGTCGGGCAAGCCTTGGGTCAGTAGCTCGCGTGCCCCCCATTGGACATAGGGTATGCCACAAGCGCCAAGTCGTGACGTCAGGGCAGTTGCGATTTGGCCATGGCCTACAATAACCCAATCAGCCATCAGCCTTTGAGTTTCTTGATTCGTTTAGCCACAGATAGAACGGAGCCAATCAAAAGAAGCAAACAGCCTAGCCAAAGCACATTGATGTAGGGGAAAACGAAGGCTTGCATCAGAATGAAAGGGTCTTGCTTGGGGTTGCGTTCCCATGCGGTGATTTTAAATTGCCCAGCTGTGTCGCTGACGCCATCGAAGCGAATCTTCAGGCCCATGTCTTCTAGCACCTGTTCTCCCGGAAGGGCACTGCTGCCTTCAACTTGGTAGGTAACGTCTAAGGGGTGATCCACACCGAGGCTGTCTTGCACCCGAAGGATCATGCGCATGCTTAGGTTAGCCAAATCGCCAGTAAATTGGTCAAAGCTGGCCAGGTCAATGGCTATGCTGTCACAGTTCAACAGGTATTGATTGAAGAGTAAAATAGACTCCCCTTTCGCAACAATAGCTGTCATGGGTTCAGCCCATTCCGCATTTTTTACAGAAGCAGGACGCAAGTCGGCATAGCTCACATAGGTGTAAATGTCCCTGTCCCAATAGTGCTTGGTGCTGGGTTCGCGCACATTCCCCATCGTTTCATTGATTTGCACGAACGGGTGGAGCGTAAAGGCCTTGTTGAGTTTCAGTCTGGTGCCACTGCGATGGGTTGAGTCGTCTTCCAAATAGAAATCCACATCAAAGACCCTGTTGTGGCCGTCCTGGTGTTCGCCAGTCCAAACCACCCAATAGGGGTACATGGAAAGCGTGTCGCCAAATGGCATCAGCAGGTTTTCATTCGACGGAAAATCCTGGTGAATGAAGGTGGAATTGGTGCTGATGGGCTCTTTTTTCGCATTGGAGATCACGGCACCAATCAAAATCAAGGCAAAGCCTAGGTGGCTTATCGTCATAGCGCCCACGGTCCATTGACCCTTCAGGTATTTCAACCAATAAGTTGCATTGCTGATGACAGCAAAAAGGCTGGTGAAAATCAGTAAGGCATAACTGAACGTGTACAACGCCAATCCCCAGACCACCAAGGAAGCAATCAGAAGACTGATGACACCGGACAAGGTGATGCGCTTGAAAAGGCTCCAAGGGGTTGATTTCCATCGCAAATACGGCCCAATAGCCATCAAGGTGGTGATTAAAATGGCAAAGGGTATTTGTAGGCTATGGTAATGCGCAAAGGGTTCAACAGGCGGCGCCAATTCTGTTGATAACAGTGCAATCATACCGTCAGGTCCAACCAGTTTGTTGATGACGGGAATGCTGGTTGAGAAGGTGATTTGTGCGGCACTCAGTAACAAGGTTAATGAGCCAATGAACATCCAAAATTCCCTAGAGGAAAAGGCATCTTCAGAGGGGCTCTTTGGCATATCCTTCCATCGCATCAAGAAAAGCCCCAGGGGTAGCACAGAGAAAAAGCCAAGAAACACCAGCAATTGACCATTGAGCCCAAGGTCCACAAAGGCGTGCACAGAGGAGTCGCCCAATATGCCTGAACGGGTCAAAAAGGTGGAGTAGAGGACCAAGAAAAATGTCAGCATTGCCATCATCAAGGTGCTGGTTGTTGCTTTGCGCTTCACGCGCTCAATGATCATCAAGTGACCTAAGGCAACCAAGGTTAACCAAGGGACAAGGGAGGCGTTTTCAACCGGATCCCAGGCCCAAAAGCCACCAAATGACAACGCTTCATAGGCCCACGCACCCCCCATGAGGACACCTGTTCCTAAGATACCAACACCAGCAAAAACCCATGGCATGGCATCATTGACCCATGCGGAATAGTCGCGGTTCAAAAGTGCCGCCATGGCATAAGAAAACGGTACGGTTATCAAGGCAAAGCCAAGAAATAAGGTTGGCGGATGGATGACCATCCAGTAATTCTGCAGCAAAGGATTCAAGCCTTGACCATCTGAAAATCCAGGGACTCTCATCAGGTAATCCACCATGTCAGTCCAGGGCAAGCCTAGATTTTCTGGCAACTCGCGAATCAAAATAAAGGGGCTGCTGCCTATATGAAGATCACCCAGGTAGACACCCAGAATCATGCTTGTAAGGAAGACTTGCACAATACTCAAGACACCAACAACACCCGCCTCCCATTGGCCTGCAACCTTGATCAAAACAAGTCCGATCACGGATTGCCAAAACATCCATAGAAGAAATGACCCTTCTTGTCCTTCCCAAAAGCATGAAGCAATGTATTCAAGCGGCAAGTCATTGGAACTGTGTCGCCAGACATAATCCAGTTCATACCAATGGTTGAGTATGGCCACAAAGAGGATGACCACAGTGCCTATGACGCCAGCTGCGTGGAGCATGAATGCTGCCCGGCCTGCTCGACGGAGTGCAGCGCCATCTTTTCGCATCCACGACATCAAATAGGTAATGGATGCAATCAAAGCAGCCGCAAAGGCCAAAGCCACTGCAAAACGTCCGGATTGAATCCAGATGTCGTGTTCGCCCATGTAATTCATGAATTCTCTGTATAAATAGATGCTTCGTTGTCAGCCATTACGCCACCTTCTTCCGTGTATTTTGATGGACACTTCATCAGGATTTCAATGGCCACAAACTGATCATCGCCAGCACGACCCTTGATTGTGATTTCTTCTGATCGTTCAAAGTCTTGAGGTTTTGGCTGATTGTACAAGACGGTGCTTGACTGCCCATCCTTGTCAATGGCGGTGAAGGTTAGCATGCTGGTTTGTGGATCAAAAGTGATGGGTGAGTCTAGGTCCAATTTTCCCACAACAGTGACTGTTTCAGGTGCTTGTTTTTGCGCCATGTCAAATGATGCGTAGGTACTTGCGTCTTGGATGGTGCTCACGAGCACCCCAATCAGCAGGGCAATGACAAGCAGGAGGATGATACTGCTTCGTTTCATGACGCTTGGTCTTGTGATGGTTTGGTCACGCCTGCTTCAATGCGAGAAATCTTGCGGTCTAAATGAATGAGGTAGGCAGAAATGCCAATGAAGATGATGGCAATGATGGCCACAACAACATAGATTTTTCCGTCGGCACGAAAGTTGTCTGCCATGTCAATGGGTGGGCCAGCTTGAAGGAATGCAGTCAAAAGGGTATTCATCATGGGTGGTTTGTAAGGCCGGCAATGCGTCGGCGGAGTTCAGTGATCCAGAATCCAATCAAGATCCAGCCAAAAACGGCAGGGTAAAAGACCATGCGCATGTTGCTGTCAAGGTCATAATTGCTGAAGGCAGGGTTACCGCCATTACCAGGGTGCAAGGAGTCTGTCAATCGCGGAAGCACCCCGATGAAGACAACCATTAACACAAAGGAAAAGATGTTGTACACAGCAGCCAATGTGGCGCGTTTCTTTGCGTCGTCAACGCTGTTTCGAAGCACGAAGTAGGCGGCATAAATAAGCATGGACACCGCTGTGCCATTAAGTTTAGGGTCATTGGTCCAAAAGGCTCCCCAGGTGAATTTTGCCCACACCATGCCAGTCAACAGACCCAGTGCAGCAAAAAGCATGGCCACTTGCGCGTGCTGTGATGCCCTGCTGTCATGCACCAAGTCTCCGCTACTTAGGTGTTTGATAGAGTGCACCAATGAACCGCCCAGCAGGGCTATCATGGTGAACCACATGGGCACATGGTAGTAGAGATTCCTGATGGTCTCATTCAGTACGGGTAGACGAGGAGCCTCCGTTAAAAGGCCGGCAACGATGCTGTAACCCAGCAGCGCTAATCCTATGATTTTCCACGGTTTCATTAAGCTTTCCAAAGGTAAGGGAACAATAGGCCGCTCAGGGCCAGAGGGATGCCTGCCATGCCCGCCTCAGCAAGCCACGGTCCAGTTAGTTCATGGGTTTCAACACCTAAGGTTGCCAGCTTTGTGGCGCGACCTGCAATCATCAAGGTTGGCAAGAGAAGTGGTAGACTTAAAATAGCCAACAGGCCACCCTTTGCTTGGGTTTTGGACGCAATGGCTGCGGTGAAGCAAAGGGTCGTCGACAACCCAATGGTGCCAAGGGCAACAGAGAGGTAAATAGCTAAAATATGCCCATCGCTAGGCCAACCAATCCAGAGACCGAACAAGAGAAATGCGACAGAGACAAACAATAAGCTGTTCAGTGCACTGGCGATGCTTTTACCGACCATAATTTCCATCGGGGTCACCAGCTGGTTGATGTAATTCCAATTGGCTGGGGAGAGATCGAAGGTTCTGCTGGCGGATTGCAAAGTGACAAAGCTGATGACGACCCACAGAAGGGCTGTCCAAACCCCGGGTGATGTGGATTGCGTGAGCATATTCACCAAATAAGCAGTCATGGTAGCGAATAAGACGGAATTAAACCACTGTCCGGAACGCGCGTAATCTGCATACCAATCCCAGGTCAAGAGGGTGTATAATGCTTTGCGTCTTAACATGGCACAAATTTACGTGTTTCAACCCAACGGAATATTAACAGGGTCAGGGATTTTAGTAATTAATGGATATCCCTTATTTAGGCGTTAAATTTGCCAATATGAATTCCAAACCACTTCTCCTCATGGGACTGTTTAGCATGTTGATGAGCTGTAACACCACCATAGCTCAACCCGTTCAGCCACCCGTAGATTTTTATTCCCTCAGTGCCATGACCATTGATGGCCAGATGATGGATTTTTCTATCCTTAGAGGCAAGCGTGTCCTGATTGTGAATACCGCTTCAAAATGTGGGTTTACACCTCAGTACCGCGAGTTGCAAACCTTGTGGGAAAATGCACAGGATAAGAACTTTGTGATACTGGGCTTTCCCTGCAATCAGTTTGGCAATCAGGAGGCGGGTGATGATCAGTCCATTGCCGATTTCTGCGAAAAAAATTACGGCGTCACCTTTCAAATGATGGCTAAGGTAAAAGTGAAGGGGGATAAGCAACACCCCGTCTATACCTGGTTGACCAGTCAATCAGAAAATGGCGCCAAATCCAGCCAAGTCCTTTGGAATTTCCACAAATTCCTTGTCGATGATCAAGGGCGTTGGTTGGGCAATTATGGCAGCAAAACATCCCCATTGGATGTAGATTTGACCAGCTTTGCCTATGAAGACGGGCATTGATATTCTCGCCATTGGGGCGCACCCAGACGACATTGAGCTAAGCTGTGGGGGAACCTTGGCAAAAGCCATCAGTCAGGGTAAATCCGTGGCTTTATTGGATCTCACACAAGGGGAGATGGGTACCCGAGGCACTGTAGCTATTCGGCAAAAGGAAGCCCAACGGGCTTTGAAAGCTTTGGGAGCAAAAGATCGATGGAATCTCAAGCTCAGAGATGGGCATCTCCTGAACGATGAGTCATCACAAATGCGCCTGATTGAAGTCATTCGTTCCTGCCGGCCAAAGCTGGTTATTTGCAATGCGCCAACTGATCGACACCCTGACCATGGTCATGCATCTGCCTTGGTGGTGGAGGCTTGTTTCAAGGCTGGGTTTGCCAAGCTTCCTAGCCAAAAGGACGGCCAAGCGCAAGCACCCTTCCGTCCATCCCGCATCATGCACTACATCCAGTTTACCCAATTGAATCCTGATGTGGTGGTTGATATCACAGGCTTTAATCAGGTGAAAATGGATGCCATCCTTGCGCATGCCTCACAGTTCTACGATCCGAATTCTAAGGAGCCTGAGACTTTGATTGCATCAAAAGGCTTTTTGGAGGCTGTTACACACCGAGATCGGGAGTGGGGACGGAGTATTGGGGTGCATTCCGCTGAAGGTTTCATTGCAGCAAGTCAGGTTGGCATCAATGCCATCACGGACTTGATTTGACCCCTTAGCTGATCTTCAGTTTGAGGCTTTGGTAGATGTCAAAGATTGCCTGTGCAACGACATCAGACCTGAAGTTGGTTTGTGCAATGGGTGACTGGCCGGGTTTTGCCTGAGCCAAATGCTCAACCAAATCTTGGATATCATCACTGGACCCCTCTCTGAAAGTGACATGTGCAGGGTCGTACACCGTTTCGGGCCCCTGACATTGTGTTGCTATGACGCTTAGGCCACGCTCAAGCGCCTCCCCAATCACCATGGCAAAGGTTTCTCTTTCGCTGTTGACCACCAAGATGTCATGCTGACACATGATTTCCTGCACTTGGTCAGGCGTCTTTCGACCACCGTGACTGATGCCTGAAGGATTGCGGGCAATGGCCTTGAGAAGGTCTGCGGCCAATGGTCCATCACCGATCAAGGTGAGTTGATCTTCTGCGTGTGCTTTTTGATGTTGTTGAAAGGCCGTAATCAAGTTTTCGATGCCTTTGATCTTCACCCAATCACCCACATGCAAAAATCGCCTGCCCTTGATCGCGTGTTCGCGATGGCATTGCGATGGGTCAATTACATTAGGTATCACCTTACAGGGGGCAAGGCGGGCAATGGCCGTTGCAAGTGGTTGGGAAACAGCCATGCGGGCATGGGCGAGTCGGATGGTCCATTTGGCGCCAGAAGGCACATCAGTAAGACCTTTACTAAGCCAATGCGATTGGTGCTCAGTGACGATGCGCTTGATGCGATGACCATGGGCCATGTGTAGCCTGAAGCTCAAGTAGGCAGTGTCACCAGCGGCGCCATGCATGTGAACGGCATCAGGTATGCCATTCTCAGCAATCCAGGCCAGGACCAGGCCTGATTTCTTTTCCCAATGTTGCCATCCAGCGGCGGCTTTGACGGATTGCACTTGGACGCCATGCCAAGTTGTATGCACATCCAAATCAGCGAACACGATGACTGATTGCTTGATGTCCTGGTGGTCAGCCAGAGCTTTCACGTGTTTTTGGATGAAGCTTCCATGCTGAGGGTCACCAGCATGGGGCCACATCCTGACGATGTGAAGAATGCTTGTTTGATGCATGTTGCAAAGAACGGAGATTTCTTCTTTGCAATATTCAATCACGTTGGAAATTCAAGAACTCCTTGCATATCTTTGCCGCCTTCAAATGGTGGTTGTAGCTCAGTTGGTTAGAGCGCCTGGTTGTGGTCCAGGAGGTCGTGGGTTCGAGACCCATCTTCCACCCCAGAGAATGGAAGCCCTGCAGCAATGCGGGGCTTTTTCATTGCTCAATACCTCAAAGTCACCTTGCGCCATGCGCTAAATCCTGTTTTCTTTGCTCGCTGCTGTCAGTGACAGGCCCTAATCAATCGAAGAATCCTGGTTAATTGTGTTTTATGGAATAGGTTTCACGCGGATGGGCGAAGTCATCCTTGATTGCCTAGATTTGATTACCTAAATTCCCATTGCATGTTCTTCAGGAAAAACAAACCAGCCCCATCATCGACAGGGTACTCATCGTACATCTCTGGCGTGGGACATTTTGTGCCACCACGCGTTGTGACCAATGATGATTTAACACAGTACATGGACACCAACGATGCGTGGATCCGCGAGCGAACGGGCATTGAGTCCCGTCACTGGGTTGAAGAAGGTGATGGTAATACCACGTCAACCATGGGCGCTGCAGCGGCAAAAATAGCCATGGAGCGGGCAGGGGTAGGTCCTAAGGATATTGACCATGTGATCTTTGCGACCCTGAGTCCGGATTACTACTTTCCTGGCTGTGGTGTTCAGGTTCAAGAGATACTTGGTCTAGACACGGTGGGCGCATTGGACGTTCGCAACCAGTGCTCAGGCTTTGTGTATGCCGTGAGTGTGGCAGATCAATTCATCAAGACGGGCATGTACAAAAACATCCTTGTCATTGGTTCAGAGCTTCAGTCTGGTGGCCTTAATCTCAGCACAGAAGGGCGTGGCACAGCAATCATCTTTGGTGATGGTGCGGGCGCGATAATCTTGTCCCGATCGGACAATCCAGAGGAAAGCGCCATCATGAGCAGTCATTTGCATTCCCAAGGTAAGCACGCCTTGGAGCTGGCAGTGGAACTTCCAAGTTCTTTGTATCCTTTGTCTAAAATCCTTGAAACACTGAATCAAGGGGAGGTGCCAACAGGGATTTACCCCCACATGAATGGCAACTTTGTCTTTCGCAATGCGGTGATTCGCTTTGGTGAAGTCATCAAAGAAACCTTGAAGGCGCACAACCTCTCTGCATCAGATTTGGATTTATTCATCCCCCATCAGGCCAATTTGCGGATTTCACAATTCATTCAAAAACGCATGAAATTATCTGACAATCAGGTATTTAACAATATTCAATCTAAGGGCAATACCACGGCGGCATCCATTCCTATCGCCTTGAGTGAGGCCTGGGAGCAGGGAAAATTGAAGCGAGGAGATAAGGTGCTGTTGGCAGCCTTTGGCTCAGGATTCACCTGGGGTTCTGTCATCATGCGTTGGTGAACAACACTGTGCATAAATCCTGAATGGACGGCACAAAGGCTTCATGCATCAGCTTATTTTTGAATAATGCCACGCTTGAAGCTGTTTTTGCTGTTTTTGCTGACGATTGCCCTTGATGGGCCATTGGGTGCCCTTGACGGGGTGCCCTTGAATAGGCTGAGTCTAGACATGGAGGCAAGCATTGATGTGTTTGAAAAGCAGGCAGCGTCAGCGCCAATTTACTTGGATACCCGTGCATTGCAAACCATGCGATCCTACTTGATTCACGACGATGTGCCACGGCACTCAATTTATGGTTTACACACGGCGTCATTGATGCGCTATGCAGGCATTGTTGATGCCGATTCGAGCACCTGTTTTGCGGTAGCTCAGACCCTTTGGTCGGATTACTATTGTGAATTCAAGGATTCCTTGGCCGCTAACATGGCTTTTTTGCATTCCCCAACCCATGTCCGACGTGAAGGCCTCATCACAGCAAAGGCATGGAATGCCATCAAGGAGGAGGCTTTGATGGTTGCAGGGATGGACGCGCACAACCGCAATGATGGAGCGGATGAATCACAAGCCTCCGTGGCAGTGGATTTAGCTGATATCCCTTTGTTTGTGTCCTATGTGGTGAAAACAGGTGATAGCCTGTGGAAGATACAGCGCCACTTCCCTCACATGCACTTGGATGCATTGATACAGGCGAACCATGGTAAGGAAACCATCTACCCTGGTCAAGTCTTGATGATTCCTTTATGAAAAATAATGCAAACCTTCCCGGTGGGTCGGCAGCTGCATTTATTGCGACCCTGCTCCTGGCTTTTGGCTTGATTTCCTATGTGAATCCCCAATCGAGTTATGTGTTGTTTGGCAATGTGGTTTTTCATGTGCCTCAGTGGGACCCATTGGGTGAGCGCAGTGGCAGTGATGCAGTAGACGCCATGGTCATTGAAGCCATTGCAGTGATGGATACCAATGTGGTTCTGGATGTGAAAGAGCCATTGGCACCCTTCAAATCAACACCCCTTGTTGAGCAATCCCCCAATTTGCCCGTGGTTAAACTGCCTGCGCCCGGTCCCGGTCAATTGCTGTTCAAAGAGTCGTCATCTGGATGGGTCAAGTTTGCGGCAGCCTTGCATCGAGTGAAGCCACAAGGTGATCCCCTGCGGATCATCCATTATGGGGATTCGCAAATTGAAGGGGACCGCATGACAGGTTTGCTGCGCAGTTATTTCCAAAGCCGCTACGGTGGAACGGGTCCAGGTATGCAGCCCCTAGCGCCCTTTGTGCCCCATGCGGCAGTGAAGCATGAGACAGTTGGAACGTGGCATCGCTATGTAAGTTTTGGCCGCAGGGATCAACGGTTGACATCGGGCAAGTATGGCAGCCGAGGGGTTGCGCACACCTACATGCATGACAGCAGCCGGAAAGAGGGCTTTGATGCCGTGGCGCATTTTCAATCCAGGGGTTGGGGCAGCCGGTCCTTTCGCAGTTACCGCCGAGTGACCTTGTCACATGGGCCCATCACTGAACCCTTTGAGTTGTCGGTGTTTAGCCATGACAGCCTGTGGCAGTCAGGTTTCATGGAGCCAGGTCCAGCTGGTCACATCGTTTTGGAGTCAAAACAACCCATTTCAAATGTATCATTGGCATTCAAAGGACCTAGCCCGGTATTGAACCATGTGAGTCTGGATGGCATGGGTGGCGTGGCAGTTGACAATGTAGCCATGCGCGGATCGTCTGGCTACACGTTCACGTTCATGGATGAGGCGCACTTTGGTAACAGCTTGAAGGCTAGCAATGTGGGCTTGATCATCTTGCAGTTCGGGGGCAACAGCATCCCATACATTGATTCTGAGGCAAAGGCCAAGACCTATGGTCGAAAAATTCAACGGCAAATCCAACTCTTCAAGCGCTTGTTGCCAGAAGCAGACATCTTGTTGGTTGGCCCCAGCGACATGGCAAACAAGGAGGGGTTGGCCTGGGTGAGTTACCCCTTTGTGGCCTCTGTCAGGGATGCAATGCAAGGGGCAGCCATGGCTGAAGGTATTGCCTATTTTGACATGCTAGAGCTGATGGGGGGTGTTGGCAGCATGTCCATATGGGCAACAATGAAGCCACCGTTGGCGGGGCCAGACCACATCCACTTTACCTCAGCTGGCGCTCGGTTGGTAGGCAAAGCCTTGGTGAAGGCTATTGACAATGAATTGGCACGCCATGCGCATTGAACGACAGATGATCTGGGTGGCCTTGATTGGCTTGCTACCTTTTGGCGGGCGTCTTGACGCACAACCCATTGCGCTGAGATCATTGCCATCCACCATGCCCATTCCTGCAAGGCCTAATCAGCTGGATTTTCCATCGGGAGCCAAGCAATTTGACCCTGTGTGGCAGAAGATGGACACATTGATTTTTAAGGGCAAGGGGCATGTTAACATGGTTCATGTGGGAGGTTCCCATGTGCAGGCAGGTCTGCTTACGGATGCCATCCGCTACCGCTTGCAGTCTATGGCGCCTGGGCTGTCGGGAGAACGGGGCTTTTTCTTTCCCTACAAGGTGGCTCAGACCAACAACCCCGCTTCCTACCGGGTCAGCTACACTGGAGAGTGGACCGGTCAACGTTGTTCCGTCCCCTACCACAAAGGACCATGGGGTGTGTCAGGGATACGAGCTTGGACAATTGATAGCCTAGCAACGGTGCAAGTGCATGGCAGGGAAGAGGCCCTCCAATTCAACCATTTGCGCGTCTTCTCTGCGCCTTCGGATAGCTCCTATGCTGTGAACATATTGGGAGACCCTGACACCTCATGGTACAATGCCTCCTTACAGGCCTATGAAGCTCGGTGGGAAACACTGCAGGACAGCATTGAGTTTGCCTTGCAATCAAGTGATTCCACCCATTGGTTTTCCTTGGAGGGTCTGCAAGTCTTACGGGACAACATTGGCATTCGGTACCATGCAATTGGCACCAATGGCGCAGCCACACACAGCTACCTGAAATGTGAGCGATTTGTGGATCAGCTCCATGCATTTCCCCCTGATTTAGTGATTTGGGGATTGGGCATCAATGATGCCTACAAGCGGATTGGGCATTTTGATACCGTCGCCTATGAACAGCATTACGATAGCTTGGTTGCTTGGGTACAAAAGGTGAACCCCCATGCAGCCTTTATTTGGGTGACCAACAATGACAGCAAGTACAAGGGCAACTACAACCCCCATGGAGAAATGGTTCAGCGCGTGATGCGGCGATTGGCCCGAAAGCACGGTGGTGCGGTGCATGATTTCTACCACATGATGGGTGGCAGCCGTTCCATCAATTTCTGGATTCGCAAAGGCTGGGCAAAAAAGGACGGCATCCACATGACCCATGCAGGTTACGCTATACAGGCAGCATGGCTAGCTGAGGCTATTGAATGGTCCTACTTAAATCACTTCAAATCATGATGGATTGGTTGTTTGATTTACTGCGGTATGACCCCCAGGCTCCCCTGTTGTTTGTGGATCTGTTTTTTTGGGGCTTCTTTGCTGTGTCCTTGCTTGGCTTAGCTTTTCTTCAGCGAAAAATGGCCATGCGCAATGCCTACCTCTTTGCCATCAGTTTGTTCTTTTATTACAAGGTCAGTGGCCTCTTTTTGTTGTTGTTGGTTTTCAGCACGGTATCGGATTATTTGATTGGTCATGCCATGCATCGGACCGACACAACATGGAAGCGGAAAATGTGGCTCTTTGCCTCGGTATTTGTGAACCTTGGTTTGCTGTTTTACTTTAAGTATGCCTATTTCCTTGCAGATTTCTTTTCGGATGCCTTTGGGTTATTGTGGGAGCCAAAGCCCTACATGGCTATTTGGAGCAATGCCACCTTTGGCTCTGACTTTGTTGAGACAGCCATCATCTTGCCCGTGGGGATCTCATTCTACACCTTCCAGTGCTTGAGTTACACCATTGACCTCTACCGCAAGAAAATTGAACCGGTCAATCGGGTGCTGGATTTCGGGTTTTTTGTCAGTTTCTTTCCGCAATTGGTGGCCGGTCCAATTGTGCGTGCCTCGGAGTTTTTGCCACAGCTGTACAAGGAAACGAAGCTCACCAAGGCTGCTTTTGGTCTTGGCCTGTTTTGGATACTCAATGGCTTGATAAAGAAAATGGTCTTGGCTGATTATGTGGCAAGCAATTTTGCAGACAGGGTCTTTGCACAGCCCACCCTGTACTCAGGCCTGGAGTGCATCATGGCACTCTTTGCCTATTCGCTGCAGGTCTATGCAGACTTTAGTGGGTATACGGATGTGGCCATTGGTGTGGCCATGTTGATGGGATTCACGCTGACCAAAAACTTCAATTCACCCTACAAAGCAACATCAGTCTCTGATTATTGGCGCCGTTGGCATATCTCATTGAGTTCCTGGCTAAGGGACTATTTGTACATCCCCTTAGGCGGTAATCGAGAGGGATCATTGGCCACCTATGTGTTGATTTTTCTTGCTGCTGTGGTGCTGAGTATTATGTCAGACACCTGGTTGGTGCCTGTCGGCATGGCTTTGTTGTTGGTCATGGTTTATGCATTGGCCCGTTGGGTGACAGCGTTTCGCCAATGGCTCAACACCAACATCAACATCATGTTGACCATGCTGCTTGGTGGTTGGTGGCATGGCGCCTCATGGAACTTTGTGACTTGGGGTGGCTTGAATGGCTTGGGGCTGGTTGTGTACAAGTTGTGGAAGCAAATCAGGCCTTGGACACCTCAAAGCAATGTTTTTGCCAGGGTGTGGGCCATTGCCATCACCTTGACATTTATCACCTTCACCAGAGCTTGGTTCCGTGCGCCTGGTTGGGATGAAGCCATCAGTATCCTGACGCGATCTTGGACAGCCTTTGATGCCTCATTGACGGGGGATATTCTCCAGGGTTTCTGGAAGCCCTTTGCTGTGATGCTTGTAGGCTACCTCATCCACTGGATTCCGGAAACCATGAAGCATGCTTACAGACAGGGCTTTGCTCATGCCCCTTGGTATGTACAGTGGTCCCTAGCATTTGGCGTCATGCTCTTCGTGTTTCAGTCCATGTCAGCTGGCAGCCAGCCCTTCATCTATTTCCAATTTTAATGTTAGTCTGATTGGCTTTCATAACCATGGCATAGCTGCGGTACAGTTTAGCTCGACGCATGATTCGACGCTGATAGAAGGCGCCAGGACCACGGGCAAATTGGTCAACATGACCTTCCCATACGGTAGCCAGGTAGCCTTTTTTTTCTGCCTTCAGTGCCTGCCTACGAACGGGGGTTGGTCCCGTGTTGTAGGATGCCAGGACAAAGGGCAGTCGTTCGTCTTTTGCTACGCCAAATCGTTCCCAATACCTGTCTAAGAATTTTAAGTAGGCTAGGGATGCTTCAATGTTCACAAGGGGGTTTTCGAGCTTGCTGGTGTCTGTCCCTAGTCGATAGGCTGTGTTTGGCAGGACTTGCATCAGACCAACAGCACCTGCAGATGAAATGATGCTAGCATTGAAACGACTTTCTGTGTAAGCCAATGCCATCAGTGTGTATGGGTCAATGGGGTGGCCATGAAATAGGCTGTCCATCCCCGTGATATCCACCCCATGACCCATGCCATGGTGACGGAAAAAGGCTTTGTTTCGGCGAGCCAACGGGCTAGATAGGTAGGCGGTCAAGGATTGCTGGAGGCTGCTGTCTGAAGGGCTACTGTACCAGCTGATACCGCCTTGCCCGATCAACTGAAGGCTGTCAAGGGGCTGATTGATGAGAAAGTCCGGCCGCATCAACAGGCTGTCTGTGCTAAAGCGGTACATGTTTGCCTGGTGTGTGAGGATGGTGATGCTGTCGTGCTGCCATAAGCCTGCATAGGTTGGCGCATTATTCAGGATGTAAACACTGTCGGCATGGCTGGCGACATGCCACGCACAAGTTCTGATGCGAGAGGTTGTTGCCAGGCCATCGAGGTATTGCTCAGGCAGCCCACCTATGGCCACATCAACTCGTCCTTGCCTCAATGCCTTCAGTGCAGCATTGGCACTGTGAACACAAACCCATTCGATCACCATTCCTTGTTTTTGAGCAAAGGCCAAGATTAGTTCAGATTCAAGACCCAGGATTTCACCGCTTTTTAGATGCAGGACACCCAGGTCAGGCAAGACAGCAACCTTGAGGACATGGGGCTCATTTCCGCCAATGTCCGCATAGAAATGCATGGCTTGCTGGTCGGTTGATGTGCTTTGTTTTCCAACCAAGGAAGCAAGCAGGAGTGCGACAAACCATGATTTCCATTGCATGCTACCAAGTTCGGCACTCAAGCTGTCAAATTGGCCTTCAATCCGTATTTTTGCCAACATGCTCGGATTGCAACTGCCTTCAGACCCTCGATGGGCCCATGCCGCCTCCATGCGCATGGATGCTATTTTGACTGACCATTGTTGGTGTGAGCAAAAAGCTGCTTCAACAGCTATTTCCTTGATGATAGGCTACCCTGAGTTGGATGACCTGGTTAAGTCCATGTCTGCGCTTGCCCGTGAGGAGATGAGTCATTTCGAAATGGTGCATGCACACCTCATGAAGCGTGGACTTAAACTTGGAAACGACAACAAGGATGAATACGTTGCCCGAATCAAAACATTTTTCCCACCTGGGGGTCATCGCATGACCCGATTGGTCCATCGCTTGCTGATTGCGGCACTGATTGAAGCCAGAAGTTGTGAGCGATTCAGGCTTTTGTCCTCCGTGCTGGAAGATGAGGAGCTTTCGACCTTCTACTCACGCCTGATGGTTTCTGAAGCCAACCATTACACCATGTTTTTGCAATTTGCTAGGCAATATGGTGACTTGAAGCAAGTCAATGCCCTCTGGCAGGAACTGTTGGCCTTTGAGGCAAAGGTCCTGCTTGAGTTTAATCGCCCCCAATTTATCCATGGATAACCCTTTAACTGCATCAATGATGACTGAACAGACAGCTGTATTATCGACAGAACTCCACGACAAGCACCTTGCCTTGGGAGCGAAAATGGTGACTTTTGCAGGCTACCACATGCCACTGCAATACCAAGGCTTACGCGTAGAGCACCATGCTGTTCGCCAATCCCTTGGGGTGTTTGATGTGTCGCACATGGGGGAGTTTTGGGTCAAAGGACCAGATGCTTTGGCCTTTTTGCAGTCGGTTATATCCAATGATGTAGCGAAGTTAACCTCTGGGAAAATCCAATACGCTTGCCTGCCAAACGACAAGGGAGGCATCGTTGATGATTTACTGGTGTACTGTGAATCAGATAGCCTATACCTCTTGGTTGTCAATGCATCTAACATGGCAAAGGACATGGCTTGGCTAGAGGGCCATGCAGGTGGTTTCGATGCCACAATCAGTGATGCATCCCTGGAGACTTCGTTGTTGGCTGTGCAAGGCCCCAAGACGACTGAAGCCCTGCAATCATTGACAGAAGTGAACTTAGCTGACATGACTTATTATACCTACACATGGGGCCGTTTTGCTGGCGTTGATGGGGTACTCATCAGTGCCACGGGCTACACTGGGTCAGGCGGATTTGAGCTTTACATCCCTAAGGGTAAGGCCGCACAAGTTTGGGATGCCATCTTGGAGGCAGGCCAGCCGTATGGCATTGAACCTGCTGGACTTGCTGCGCGAGACACCCTTCGCCTGGAGATGGGGTTTTGTCTCTACGGCAATGACATCGATGAAAGCACATCACCGTTGGAGGCAGGCCTTGGATGGATCACCAAATTCACCAAAACCTTCACCAACTCGGAGGCATTGCTGGAAGAAAAAACCAGGGGCGTCAGCCGCCGTTTGGTGGGCTTTTACTTGATTGATCGAGGCATACCTAGGCAAGGTTACCCCATCACGAATGCAAAAGGAGATCACATTGGTATTGTGACCAGTGGCACCATGTCGCCGTCATTGAATCAAGCCATTGGCATGGGCTATGTCCCCAAAGCCTTATCCAAGGCGGATACGGAAATTTTCATTGAGGTCAGGGGCAAGCTGTTGCAAGCGAAGGTGACCAAGTTGCCATTCTATCAGGGTTGATGTCTCCTGATTGAGCTTGTTCATGTGTCGATGACATGGGGGCATGAAAAAACCCACCGCTTACACGGTGGGTTGATGCTTGCAAGGGGCTTTCTGTTGTGAAAGCAGTCTTTGTGTCGAGTCCAATCAAAAGTAGGATTTCCGACTCACGTTCGCCACATGCTTAGCCAATCGCATGACCTGGCGCGTATAGCCATATTCGTTGTCGTACCACACATAAATGACCACATGCTTGCCGTCATGGTGCATGACGGTTGCTTCTGAGTCGAAAATGGCACAGCATGAATCACCAACGATGTCACTGGACACTAGCTCAGCACTCATGGAAAACTTGATTTGCTCCACCAATTTACCTTCGTAAGCAGCATCTTTCATGATGGCATTGAAGGCATCGCGGTCAGTGGTCTTTTTGAGGCTTAAGTTGAGAATAGCCAATGAGCCATTGGGCACAGGAACACGGATGGCATTGCTGGTCAATCGCGAACCCAGTCCAGGAATCACCTTGTCAACAGCCTTGCCAGCACCTGTTTCTGTGATCACCATGTTGACGGCTGCTGCGCGACCACGTCGGTATTTCTTGTGCATGTTGTCCACCAAATTTTGGTCATTGGTGTAGGCATGAATGGTTTCAATGTGACCTTGCTCAATGCCTAAGACATCCTCAATCACTTTCAGTACGGGGACAATGGCATTGGTGGTGCAGCTGGCTGCTGAAAAGATGGTTTCACCTTTGTCCACATCAAGGTGATTCACCCCAAAGACAATGTTAGGAATCCCTCCGCCAGGTGCGGTTAGGAGAACCTTGCTTGCACCTTTTGCTTGCGTGTGAAGGCTCAATGCCTCCCTGTCGCGAAAGGCACCCGTGTTGTCAATAATCAAGGCATCATCAATGCCATAGGCAGTGTAGTCAATTTTTGTGGGGTCGCTGGCAGCAATCATCACAACTGGTCGGCCGTTGACGATCAATGCGTTGTTTTCATGATCAGTCTCAACGGTTCCGGGGAATTGCCCATGGATGGAATCCACGCGAAGCAAGGAAGCGCGTTTCTCTAAGCTGACTTCGTTTTCACCGCGGGTGACAATGCCGCGAAGGCGCAGCTGATTGCCACGACCTTCCTGGCTGATTAGCTCGCGTGCGACCAAGCGGCCGATACGTCCAAAACCGTACAACACCACGTCAACAGGTTCAGAGTCGGGGTTCTGGCTGTTCATAAAGGCCTTGAGTTTGGCGTGAATAAAGGCATTCCTTTCCAGGTAAACACCTGCTTCACGCTTCCATTCAACCGCCATGCGTCCAATGTCAATGGAGCTGTTTTGAACAGCGGTTTCTTGCAATGCCTTGATCATGGCCAATGAATCCTGGACCGTGATCGTCTCACCAGCCATATTGCTGGCGTGCACATGAGCCTGAAGCAATTCGGAAGGCCTTTGATCCACCAGGGCTTGGCGGAAAAGTACCACATGAACATTTTTATCAAAAAACAGGTCGCCAACGCGCTTAATCATTGACGTGGCAGCGCGCTCATCATGCAAGCGTTCAGATGTTTTGCTTGCGTAAAAGGATTGTTTGGAAGAGGGATTCATCAAAGGGTCGGTTGATTCAATGTAAGGGTAGAGCAAAAGTATTTCTACTTGGGTGAACGGCCATCCTTTCTTGCTGTTTTTTATGCCCCAATGGGCAGAAATTCACACAGTGGCTTACAGGGCGAAAGCAAATACCTCAGGTTGTCCGTTAGGCATCAACCCTTGCAACAGCAAACCATCACCGGGGTCAAGTGTATTGATGATGGCTGTAACTTCAGCTTGATTGCTGACATATTGGTTATTGAGTCGGACCAGTATGAATCCCTGAGGAACACCTGCTTTAGCTAGGTTTCCTTTGCCAATGTCGCTGATCTTGACACCAGATCTCAACCCATAAGTTCGCATCTCTGTCTGCGTCAATGTCTCAAAGGCAGCGCCTAGGGTTCTTAAGCTTTCCATGTCCTCCTGTTGGAGGATTTCGGTGGTTCCAGCGAGGTTTTTTAATGTCAATTGGAAGGACTTGCGATTGCCGTTGCGAATCACCTCAATCAATAGCTTGTCACCAGGTTTTTTTGAACCGATGACCTCTAAAAGCTCTGCTGTTTTTTTCACGATTTTACCGCCAGCAGTGACAATGATGTCACCCTTTTTCAGCCCAGCATCCATGGCTGCCCCCTTAGGGCTTAGCTCAGCAATGTATACCCCTTGGTTGAGATCAATGCCTTTTTGCTCCTTCAGGGCCTGGTTGATGTTGGTGATGCTAACCCCTAGGTATGCCCGTTGAACCACGCCATAGGTCATGATGTCATTGACCACCTTGCTCACAATGTTGGCAGGGATGGCAAAGCTGTAGCCCTCGTAACTTCCTGTGTGGGTAGATATCGCAGTATTGATGCCTATGAGCTCACCTGAAGTGTTGATCAAGGCGCCGCCACTGTTGCCGGGGTTGACGGCGGCATCCGTTTGTATGAAAGCTTCAATGGCTGATTGGTTGTCGATGATGTTGATGTTCCGGCCTTTCGCTGAGACAATGCCTGCAGTCACCGTTGAAGTCAGGTTGAATGGGTTGCCAACGGCAAGGACCCATTCGCCCAGTCGCAAATTGTCAGAATTGGCAAATGTCATGATGGGAAGAGTCTTTTCACTTGATATTTTCAATACGGCCAAGTCGGTGGTTGCGTCGATGCCAACAACTTCTGCGACATATTCCCTGTTGTCATTAAGTGTCACAGTCACTGATACTGCATCTTTGATGACGTGATTGTTGGTTACAATGTAGCCACTGGAGGCAATGATGACACCGGACCCAGATCCTTGAACTATGCGGGGTTGGATTTGAGATCCTTCATCAGAACCAAAGAAGAATTCCTTGAATGGGTTGAAATAGTAACCTTTCTCGACGGTGGTTTTCACATTCACGACGGCATGTACTGCTTGTTCAGCAGCCGATGAGAAATCTGTTGAGCTGACAATGCCGGGTCGGATGTTGCTGGCCAACTGGCTTGCCGGAATGGTGTGATGTTCGTAGATCACTTGCTCTGGTTGACTTTGCTGAAAAATAGCCGCACCGCTTATGCCGCCAAGAATGCTGATGACCACTGCGCCACCAATGGTTAAATAGGTTGATACCTTCATTTTAGTTGAATTAATTCACTTCTTAATTCCAAAAACTGTTCCACAGCCCTAAATTTGAGGTATGAATTTTCAGTTTACCAAATACCATGGCGCAGGCAATGACTTCATCCTCATCGATGAGATGGATGGGGATTGGCTGGATGACCAGATGATTGCTAAGGCTTGTTGCCGGCGAACAGGCATTGGTGCAGATGGCTTGGTTCGATTATCTGTGAGCCATGTAGCTGATTTCAAAGTGACGTATTACAACGCAGATGGCGCCTTAGGTAGCTTGTGTGGCAATGGCTCGCGCTGTGCCGTAGACTTTGCCAAACGCAGCGACTTGTTCTCAGGTTCTGAATGCTCGTTTGAAGCGGTTGACGCCTTGCACGAGGCCTGGTGGAAGGGTTCGGATCAGATCACGATAGCCATGGAGAGCGTGGCATTAGCAAAGGCCTCTGCAGGGGGTTACTTCCTGGATACCGGTTCACCACATCATGTTGTTTTGCTGCCTGAATCGGAGGATTTAGGTACATTGGACGTCATGGAATTGGGCAAGAAGCTTAGGTATGGTCATTATGTAAAACAAGGTGGATGCAACATCAACTGGGTGCAACCCATCCAAGGCGACAATGCCTATGCAATCAGAACCTATGAACGCGGCGTTGAGTCAGAGACCTTGAGTTGCGGAACAGGGGCGGTTGCAGCAGCATTGGTCATCCATCAAATAAACCGTTTGCCATCACCCATTCAGATGGAGGCTAAAGGTGGCCAACTGATCGTTGACTTTGAAGGATCCGATGCGGGGTTTAAAAAAATTCAACTGACTGGGCCAGTAGTCCTGGTGTTCAAAGGACAATGGCCATGGTAGATTTTGATGTACGATTGCGTGCTCTGGAGCCTTCAGATTTGGATCAATTGCTCCAATGGGAGAACAACCCTGAGCATTGGAAGGCTGGACCTCGTTACGCCCCTTTTTCAAAAGCCATGATGCAAGCCTACTTGGATGCTGCTAAACGCGACTTTTGGGAGGTGGGACAACTGCGTTGGATGATTGAGGATGCGGCATACTCACCCTTAGGCCTGGTTGACATCTATGATGCCAGTCCACTGCATCAGCATGCCTCAGTGGGCTTGTTGGTGGATCCAGCACTTCGAGGCCGAGGCATTGCCCCGGCAGCCTTGAAAGCAGTGCAAGCATGGGCGACTGAACATGCACTGCTGCGTACCCTCAAGGCAGAAATGTTGACAATCAATCATGCCGCACGATCGGCATTCACTTCTGCCAACTTCAAAGAAGTTGGAACCATGCAACAGTGGTACCACATGTCAGATGGGTGGCAGGATATGGTCATCATGCAATGGCAGCGACCCAAGCGTCAATCATGAAGCGGTTTCGTTGGTTAACGAGGCTCGCCATAGGCTTGGCAGGTATGGTGGCTGTGGCCATGGTGGCAGAAAGGAAGTACCCTGCTGGACCAAAAGACATCGTGGTGTTGACAATAGACGCGGAGGCAACTTGGCAAGCTGTTGAGGATCAATTGGATGGTTCCCTTCAGCCCTGGGTGTTGAAGCATTGGGCATGGCGAACAAAGAAGGACAACAAGCAGCCACACCCAGGACATTACCGCTTGCGACACAAGGAGTCCGCGCTTGCTATGTACCGACGAATCACCTTAGGTTATGAAGATGCCATTCGGGTTCGCTTGAGAGGTTACCAGTCCACGGATGCTGTATTGGAGGATTTAGCCAGTCACTTCCCCCACGATAAATCTGCCTTCAATGAAGCGCTGAAGGATTTTCCATATTTGGTATTGATGCCAAACACCTACAACATGTACTGGTCAAGCAGTCCAACAAAGGTCTTTCAGCGGTTGACGCTTGAATACGACAGATTTTGGGATGAATCAAGGAAGATGAAAGCCATGGCCCTTTCTCTTGAACCTTCAGAGGTTGTGGTATTGGCCAGTTTGGTTCAAGCCGAGTCAAAGATCCTGAGTGACATGGCAACCGTTGCCAGCTTGTACCTAACGCGGCTTGATAGGGGCATGAAGCTTGAGTCAGATCCGACCGTCATTTTCGCGGTGATGGATCGTGAGCCAGACCATGAGAAAATTCGCCGCGTAAGTCGAGCCATGACTAAGCTGGATCATCCCTACAACACATACCAGATCAACGGACTACCACCTAAGCCATTGGCAACAGTGGATAGCCATATCATTGACTTGGTGCTGGACGCCAGACCTGGTGATTACCTCTTCATGTGTGCTGATCCAGATCGACCGGGTTATCACAACTTTGCCAAGACCCATGGTGGGCATATCCTCAACAAGCTTAAATACGTTGCCTGGCTTAATGGCCAAGGTATTTACCGTTAAACAAGAAGGCCGAACACTCAGTGTTCGGCCTTCGGTTTAATCAGTGATCAATCAGATCAGTGCTGCACAATGAATTTTCTCATCAAGGTGCCACCTTCAACTTCAGCAATCACAGTGTACATGCCATTGGCCCAGGCACTGACATCGATGTCAAAGCTATTGTAGCCAACGTCACCTTGAACTGTCTGATGCATGATTTCCTTTCCAAGGAGGTCAATCACCCGAAGGTTCAATTTCAAGGGTCGGTCACCATTGAATTGCAACTGTGCAATTTGACCAACAGGGTTAGGGGTGATGTACCCAAGGAAAAATCCAGGGATTTGATCTTCATCCAAACCTATGCCAACAATGTCAGCTGGAGTGCCTGCGGGTGCTTGGTCCAAGCAGAAGTCGTCAATAGCCCAGCCTTCATTCTGTAGGGTGAAGTCAGATCCAAATCGGAATCGGAAAACCAATTTGCCAGCATTTTCCACCGTGAATTTGATGGTGGAGGTGATCCAGCCATTGGTGTTACCGCTCCAACCTGGACGAATGATGTCCAATGATGTCACGTGTACCGTGTTGTACCACAGTCCATTCTGCAAGACATTCCCTAAGGTGTACCAAGTCACACCACCATCATAGGACCAATCCACTGAGCCACCATCGTGGTACTGCTCTGTCAGCATGTTGTGCTTGAAAGAAAGGCTGTAGGTGTTGTTGGGGTTCAAGTAGAAGAATGGTGTGTGCACAGCGCTTTGACTCATAGAGCTGTAATTGCTATCGGCAAACGTCACCCATGCATTTGACCCACTGGCGGCCGAATTGATTTGCGTCTGGTTGGGGGTTCCAAACTCCCAATCATGCGCCAATTTCTTATCGTTAGCGTGCAAGGCAACCCATGAGGCAATCGTGCTTGTTTCAAAGTCGTTGCAGTAACCATTGCCTGTTGTGATAGCAATCTCATCCAATACATCAATCGTGATGCAGAGTTGATCATCTGTGGGGATGTCATCCAATTTACTGTCAGGCTTGAAGGTTTCAACACAAACATTGTAGGATCCAGCGCCACCATTGAGCCAGCCTTGTTCAAAGTCGTACCACATTTTCTGCCCCTTGAATTTGGGTGTGATATTGCCATTCTTGTCCTTGAAAATCACGGTTTCATAGTTGCTCCACGCACCGCCGTTGACTTGGAATCGAACAAGGCAGCTATCTAAAGGCTTAGCTCCTGTGTTTTCAATGCGGACACGCAAATGGGCTGTGTCGGCAGGAATGATCAGATACTCCCGGGTGTCAATAGCAATAGCTGATGCAGAGTTTTGTGGCGGAACATAGACCTCGAAGTCATCAATGGACCATCCTTTACCCGTAGCACCTGCGCCTGATTTCATGACAAATCGGAGCATCAGTGGGTTACTGCTGTAGTTCCAGATATTCAAAGGAAGCATCGAGGTAATGTATGACCCGCCGGTGCTGCCAGCCCAACCAGCTGAGTTCAATGAGGCGACATTGCTTGCGCCATAGCTTGAGCCATACCAGTTGACACCGATAGCAACAGCTGCTGTGCCAAATAGATTCCACTGTCCACCTTGGAAGTATTCAACTTTACCGCCATCACCCGTAGCAAATGAGAACTTTTGCTTGAAACGCAATTCAGCGCCTTGAATAGTGTCAAAGCCTAGCAAGGTTGGGACGCGAAGGATTTCTGTGCTATTCTCTTGGTAATCGTCATGTCGCCCAGTAACCCATGCGTTGCTGCCAGAGGCTGCGCCGTTGAATCCGGGTTTTGCAGGTGTGCCATGTTCCCACATTTGCATAGTTCCTAAGCCACCTTGAGTAAAGAAGCCCAGCTCATCACCGATGCAGTTATCAAAGTTCTCAGGCCCAACAGGAATTTGAAGGCTGACCCTTGCAGAACTGATTTTGCTGGCTGTGTCATTGAAGGCAAAACCATCGCCTGTCATCATGGTCCATGCCTTGACCTCAAATTCACCTAGGTAGTAGGTGGGAGGTGTGCTGACAGTCAGTGAAACTTCACCACCTGCAGGGATGCTGCCTGTGTAGGAGGTGGTGTAGGTGGCTGAATTACTACTCGTACATAAGTCATTGACTTGGTAAGTGATAGGGATGTTGCTTTTCGCGACACTACCGTAGTTGCGAATTTTCATGATCACACTTTGAGGGTTGGTCAATGTGGTCGAATTCAATGGGGAAGAAATGATGCTTATGCCTAAGTCAGTGGCAGGTCGGTCATAAATCACCAGGTCATCGATGGCCATGTCAGCCTTGTCTCCGCCGCCAATTTTCCTAGCTAAAATGCGAATTTTAATCACTTGACCCACATAGGCACTCAAGTCGACCATCTTGAATTTCCAATCTGAAATCTCTTTCACATGCTTCTGGCCAACAATGGGTGCGCCCGCTACCGTTTGCCAATTGTTTGACCCATTGGGTACCACTTGCACATTGAGGATGTTGATGTCAGAACCATAGAGGTAATACCAGAAAGAGAGTGTAGGATTGACCAAACCAGTCAGGTCAATACATTTGACAGTTCTAAAGAGTGCGGCAGGGCTGTTAGAGCCATAGGACCCTTCAGTGTAAATGTAATTGCCATCATTGCGTTTCCAGGACCATCGAGGACCAGTCCCAGTTGTGACGGTTAAATCATTGCCAACCATCCATGCAAACTCACCTGAGTTGCTTGCTGGGTAGACTTCCCAGTCTACGGTGTTGAATGTGCCAGCATTGCCTGCGCTGCCATTGCCGGCAACCCAGCCGGGTCCGTCAAAGGTTTCAATGGCAGGAAAACCAGTGATGGGAGCAATGTGCTCAATGAATTTGAAGCCAATCGTGTCATTGTTCAAATTGGGGTCACCTGGCGCCTCACTCCATGCATAGATGTGATAGTTGCTGTAGGCAGAAAGGTCTGCCTTGGGGCTGAAAGTGTAGGTTGCTGTGTCACCTAAGGTCATCGAACGGTATACGGTGTCGCGATGAGTCACAGTAACTGATGTGCTCAAATTGGTCACAGAAAATGCCAATGGAATGGTGTCAATTGGGAAGAAGCCCTCAGAGCGGAAGTGCACCCGAACGTCTTCTGTACTGGTGTATTGACAGAAGCCATTGTTGGGCTTTATAAAGCTCACCATTTCAATGTCTGCAGGGTCTGGCTCGTAAACAGAAATATCATCGAGGGCCATGTCGCCCATGTCATTAGCTGAGGAGTTGTTCTTGTTTCCGAGGAATCGCACACGAATGATTTGGCCTAAGTAAGGATCCAAATTAATCAATGCCTTGGACCAAGGTTGTGAAGTGCTGCTGTGCTTTTGCCCAGAGACCAACATCACACCAACAACCCATTTAGGGGTAGCTGATCCTGTGTCAATGTCCACGCGCAAATTGCCCATGTGTTGACCGTATTTGTGGTACCAAAATTCAAACACAGCATGGTTTAGTCCTGTGAGCTTGATACAAGGTGTAATCAGCAGGGTGTTGTTATTGGTATTGCCTTGTGAAACTTCAGTGTACAAGTACTTGCCGCCTCCTGTGGTGTGATCGCCCAATGGGCCAGTGTTTGCTGTACCTGTTGCGCCTTGGCGAACGGACCAGCCAAATCCAGAACTTGTTGGATTGGGAGAGACAGACCAGTTTTTGCCTGAAGGGGGATTGCCTTGAGGGAAAATGCCTCGGTGGCTAGACCCTGTGTTGCCAGTGCCAGAGCCCTGAATCCAATTGATGCTAGAGAAGTTTTCAACCCAAGGGAAGGAAGTCACCACGGAAGGGAAGCTGTTGCTTGTTGTTACGCCGCAAATAATAGGTGGTGAGGGGTCAATCCAAAAGGTATTGTAAATGGGAGATGAAGCCAATGATGGGGACCGGCTCATATTAGGGCAGGCACAGTCATAAACTTCCACATACCAATCCATCGAGTCGCCCATGATCAATGAATTGATGCTGTAGCTGTAGATGGATGAATCTGGACAGGTTGAGGAATTAGCAGGCGTCATAGTTGTGTCGTTCCATGCGCCGCCGTTAAGGCGTGTAAATAACACGACAGAGTCAATGCCAGATTCTGCATCTAGGGCTTTCAGCTGAATGATTTGTGACAATTGGTAGCGAGCACCAATGGGCTCTCGTCGAGGTGTCAAGTCAAAAGTGATAGTTGGTGGATTTAGTTCACAAGGGGCTGCGTCTACCTTCACATTGTCGACAAACCAACCAGCTGGGTTGGCTGTACCTGAGGGGCTTCTGTATTCTAAGATGAACTCTACCAGGCAGTTAGCGTAGCCGTTACCAGTTCCTGATGGTCCCACGCCAAGGACGGAAGAAACATCAAAAGTTTCGTTGGCCCACCATTGTGCGGTTGGCGCTGTGCCTGTGCCTGCAGGCGTTAGGCCACCCCAGTAGGGGAGCGCGTTGGGGTTGGCGTAGGAGAGTTCGTTGAAGTAACTGGTTGCAGGGAATCCAGCACTGCTGCCATCGTAATGTGATGCAACCAGTCGTGTCCATGTTTGGCCGCCATCATTGGATACGCGAAGCCATGCTTGTTGACCAAAGTGAACCTTTGCAATGTGATCAAAAGTCAATCGAACAAAAATATTACCCACGGTGCTGAAGGTGTCCGTGCGAAAAATAATCGAGTCGTTGGCAACAATTTTCGCATGGTAACTGTTGGGGCCAGAAACAGCAAGCGCTGATGTGTCGTTCCAGTATGGCACGGTAACCAAAGGTCCAAGGCTGTGGTAAGTCCAGACAGAGTCAGGGCCAGAAGGTGGATCAAAGCTCTCAGTGAAAACCGTTGTCTGGGAATGTGCAGCAAAGCTGGCTAGGGTAGCTAAGCAGGTCAGTGTTGTGCGTAGAAAAAATCTCATATTCAGCATTCAGGTATTAGGGAAACCCATAAGCTTCAAATATAATGTTTCCTGCGGTGATAGAAACCGACCTGATGAGATTTTGTCTAGGGTCAACGGATGTCGACTTGCAAGCAGGTGGTGCCATCCAGGCTGGCTGTCAATCGATCGCCAGTTTGCACAGCAGCAACACCTGAAGGAGTTCCAGTGAAAAGGATATCGCCCGTTTTCAAGGTGAAATACCGACTGGCGTGCGCAATGAGCTGATTCACAGTGAAAAGCATGTCACTTGTGTTGCCTTTTTGAAGCATACCAATCTGGTTATCTAATTGTAATTCATGGGTATCACTACTCTTGCCAACAGGCATCCATTGCCCTATGGCAGCAGATCCGTCAAAGCCTTTGGATTTCTCCCAAGGCAGTCCTTTGGCTTTAAGTGACCGTTGAAGATCTCTTGCGGTGAAATCGATGCCTACCGTCATGGCATCCACATAGTTCCATGCAAAGGCTTCATCAATGGTCTTACCTACTTTACCAATGCGGAGCACCCATTCTAATTCATGATGAACTTCTTGGGTCCATGATGGAATGATGAAGGGATGCCTTTTTGCCAATATGGCTGAGTCCGGTTTGCAGAAAATCACAGGCTCATCAGGTATGTCGTTGCCTAGCTCAGCGACGTGGGCAGGGTAATTGCGTCCAATGCAAAGGATTTTCATCGATTCTTGAGCCGGATAGCTGTCAAAATGTTCTTCGTGTAGATGGGGAAGTCGGCATTGAGCATCCAGCTGAAATAGCCGGAATTGCTTGCAAGGACATCCACCACACGTTGGCCACGGTACTTCCCAAAGGAGAATTGCTCGACACCTGATTCATCAAAAGTGATGAAGCCGGCGAAATCAGCAGCCTTGTGGCGTGTAGAGTAAGTTGCCAATCCCTCAATGCCTTCAGGAAGGTCATCGTAATGGTTGATTTGCGCCAGCAACACATCCAAGGTTGCACGCACATCAGCTTCTGCATTATGGGCATTCTCCATGGCTTTCCCCGTGTAGAATTTCACTGCTGCTGACAGTGTCCGCTGCTCTTTTTTATGAAAGATATTTTGCACATCAACCACATGGACCTTATGAAAATCAATGCTTAAGTCAGCGCGAAGGCATTCCTCTGCTAAAAAGGGGATGTCAAACTTGTGGCAATTGTAGCCAGC
Organism: uncultured Flavobacteriales bacterium; assembly: GCA_963925545.1. GTDB lineage: Bacteria > Bacteroidota > Bacteroidia > Flavobacteriales > Schleiferiaceae > TMED14. Next base: position 76,654 of record CAWUSA010000008.1, read on the forward strand.
CATATCGCAGTCGGCAATAACTGCCTTGACCTCGTGAGCAATAGCCTTGAAGCTGGGGCAGTCTGCAACATCTGCATCGGTGATACCGTGAATAGCTGAGGCTTCATCTGGAATGGGAATGCCTGGATTGACACGCCATACGTGGGTACTTTCAGCGCCATCAGCGCCACGTCGAATGACACACATCTCAACGATGCGGTCATTGGTGATGCTGAGCCCTGTGGTCTCCAGGTCAAATACACAAAGTGGGCGTTGTAACTGCATCAGATCACGCGATTAGGGTCAAACTGCTCCAAGTAGTCAGCTACACGCTTGACGAACATGCCGCCAAGGGCGCCGTCAACGACACGGTGGTCGTAGGAATGTGAAAGGAACATCTTGTGTCGGATGCCAATCATGTCGCCTTCTGGGGTTTCAATCACGGCAGGTATTTTGCGGACGGCACCAAGGGCTAAAATGGCGACTTGTGGCTGGTTGATGATGGGTGTACCCATTACATTGCCAAATGTTCCCACGTTGGTGACGGTGTATGTGCCATTGGCAACGTCATCGGGGGACAGTTTGTTGTTGCGCGCCTTGGCTGCCAATTCATTGACCTCCTTAGCAAGACCGCTCAGGCTGAATCGATCAGCATTCTTAATCACGGGAACAATGAGGTTGCCACTAGGCAAGGCAGTTGCCATGCCTAGGTTGATGGCTTTGTGCACAATAATGTTGTCGCCATCTACACCGACATTGACCATAGGGAAGTCCTTGATCGCACGCACTACCGCTTCCATGAAGATGGGTGTAAAGGTGATTTTAGTGCCATCACGTTTTTGATAGTCGTCTTTCACACGATTGCGCCAGTTCACGATAACCGTGACATCAGCTTCAACAAAGGAAGTGACATGGGGTGATACATGCGTGCTCATCACCATGTGATTGGCTATGAGTTTACGCATGCGATCCATCTCAATGATTTCATCACCCTCCATCACTGGCACTGGTGGTGCTTGATGCACGGAAGCAAATGCTGGCGCTTGCTTTGTCAGAGGAGCTGAAGGATTGCTTGTCTTTGCGATAGCTGCAGGCGCTGACCCACGCTGACCCAGGTAAGCCATCAAATCTTTCTTGGTCACACGGCCATCCTGGCCACTGCCTTGAATGCCATCGAGTTCACCGATGGAGAGGCCCTCTTCAGAAGCGATGTTGCGCACAAGGGGGCTGTAAAAACGGCCATTGCTCTCGCGAGGAATGCTTGTTGGCTTGGATGAGACCGTACCTGCTGCAGTCGTTGCGGTTTCATTGACCGCTGCGGCTAGGGGTTTGCTGTCTGCCAGAGGAGTGGCTGTTGCGGTAGTTACTGCGGCAGCAGCTGGACTGGCCGTTTCAACCTTCGTTTCAACCTTCGTTTCAACCTTCTTTTCAACCGTCGTGGCAGGTGAGGATGTGTCGCCAGCCTCTTGAATGTGGGCAATGACTTGGCCAACTTGAATGACTTCATCTGCAGAAAAAAGCTGCTTGATTAATACGCCAGAAACAGGGGAAGGGAGATCGCTGTCAACCTTGTCGGTGGCAATGGTCAACAATGACTCATCTGCATCAATGGCATCTCCCTCAGCCTTCAGCCATTCAGTGATGGTGGCTTCTGCAACAGATTCGCCCATCTTGGGCATGATCAATTCAAACATATCCTGTGTATTGTGAATGGCAAATTTACATTAAAACCGAGCTGCACGAAGGATGACTCTTAGATCCCAATCGACACTCCAATGGGTGAAATAGCTGTCATTGGCTTGATCGGCAATGTTCTCATTTGGGTGCCTGGAACTGTGCGCCAAGACGCCTAGATGTAGTGGGTGTAGCAGGTCATCCTTGGCCTGGTGATCCATACCCCCTACCCATGTTAGCTTTCCTGCGAAAACCATGGGGACATGCCTGAGTAATCGACGGGTGCTTTTCTTGAGAATCATCAATGGGCTCAGCAAGCAAAAGCTGAAGGCAACCAGGCAATCTAAGCTGCGTTTTTGTCGTTGATATCTTTTTTGTGCCAAGTTGGGTAAGCGTTTCACCTTATTGGCATTGGCCATGTCGCTGCCCAGCAATGTTGAAAGCTCCGGGTAGGCCATGCGATACCTGAGGTTCATTCCGCGACAAGCAATCATGGCTTGAATGATGGACTTGTTCCGGATTTTAGATGGGTAGAAGACCAATTGGTTCAGCTGAAGGCTGTCTACACTTTGTTGTATGTCATCCGTGGTGATGGAGAAGTTGATGCCACTTTGTTCATGCGCAGGCATCCGATCACCAACATGTCCTGTACGAAGCATGGCATCGCGCGTGCCGGACCACCATACTTGAATAAAGCGTCGCAACAGGGTGACCAAGAGGAATGTGGCAGCGCCGAGCAACAGCAAGGCCCTTGAGAAGCGCAATTCCTCAGGGAGCAGGGCGTAAATACCCATTAGCAATAACGTGCCTGCGGCCCATCCAGAAAAAATGGAGCGCAAGCTGCTGTGCTGCCGGTAACCGCCCATGACCCAAAGACCTGCGAGCCAAATGCCTTGGTAGGCAGGGATGATGATTTGCCGGTACATGTCGGGGTAGGCACCGCCATCGATGTAACGATGATTGGTTTCCCAATAGTCGGTGATTAGCCACATGCTTGCGACAGTCAGTCCCGCATCAATCAATGGTGGCAGGGCAACCTGGGTGAATCGCCGCATCATTGAAAGCGCGCCACGGGCAATGATGCCCATCCTTAGCGTAAAGACAAACAAGCTGGCCTTGTTGGAGAAATGTTTCACAGCAAAAATGTGCATGGCTTGGTAAAAGGTTTTCACATAATTCCAACTGGCATGCTTGGTGCTTTCGCCTTTGTAATGAATGATGGGTTGGCGCCCCAGGTAATGGTTTCGCCAGCCATCACGCTGAATGCGGTAGGACAAATCGATGTCCTCGCCATACATGAAAAATGACTCATCAAAGCCGCCTAGTTTATCCAGAATTTCCTTGCGAACCCACATCCATGCGCCACAATGCACATCAACGTCACCATTCTCATCCTCAGGTAGATGTCCCCAGTAGTATCGACCATAAGATGCATGTTTAGGCCACAACTTACTCAGGCCAATCAGCCGGTACAAGGCAATCATCGGGGTAGGCATACCACGCTTGGATTCAGGAAGGAATTCACCTGCGCCATCAATCATGCGACAACCCATGGATCCAATGCCTGTATCCGCATCCATGACAGCCAGCGCTTCAGTTAAATTGTCTTCAGGCAAAACCGTGTCTGGGTTGAGGAAAAGGATGTGTTCTGAATCACTCTGTGACACGGCTAAATTGTTGGCCTTGCCAAAACCTAAATTTTCTTGAGATGCAATCAACTTAACCGATGGGTGCCACTGTCTCACCATATCCACCGTGCCATCGGTGGATGCATTGTCAACAACCAGGATGTCTGCATCGATGCCATCAATGGCTCGCTCTACAGAGCAGAGGCATTGGTGAAGCAAGTCCTTCACCTGGTAGCTGACGATGACAACAGATAACCTCATGACCTGAGGGTTTGTTCAAAAGGTAGTCGCTGCTGAAAGCTGCGGCTCAACGTGATGTCATCAGCGTACTCAAGGGAGTCACCAACGGGCAAGCCCCGGGCAATGGCTGTCAACTTGATGTCTGTGTGCTCAAGGCGTTTGTGCAGGTAAAAAGCGGTGGTGTCACCTTCCATGGTTGCACTCAAGGCCAAGATGATTTCCTTGATACCTTGGTTTTCTGCCTTTGAAACCAGGTCATCCACGGTCAGGTCGTTAGGCCCCAATCCATCCATGGGGGATATCAAGCCACCCAGCACATGGTAGGTGCCGCGATGGATGTGGCTGTTTTCCAGGGCAAGCACATCCCGAATGCTCTCCACCACACAGATGGTCTCTTGATCACGGTAGCTGTCAGAGCAAATGCTGCACAACAGTTCATCAGAAATGCCATGGCATGTGCGGCATCGACTCACCTCTGCCAATTGCTCTATGGACAGTCCAAGGTCAAGCGATTGCTGCTTGCCTTGACGGACAAGGTGCAAGGCCAGCCTCAGGGCAGACCGCCGACCAATGCCCGGCAATTTCGCCAGTTCGCGCACGGCTTTTTCAAGGGCAAGTGAAGGGAGTTCCATTGGCATAAAAGTAAAGCCCATATTTGTGCCCATGAAGCCCCTTTCCATATTGCTTGTCATGTTCGTCTATTTTCTTGCGGTATTAGCTCTTGCTAAGTGGACTTCACGTGGTGCTGACAATCGGTCATTCTTCACTGGTAACAGGCAATCCCGATGGTGGATGGTGAGTTTTGGCATGGTGGGAGCCTCCTTGAGTGGGGTGACATTTATTTCTGTTCCTGGCTGGGTATCATCTTCATCGATGGCCTACATGCAGATGGTTTTAGGATATGTGCTTGGCTATGCCGTCGTGGCAGGTGTGCTGCTTCCCTTGTATTACCGAAGCAATAGCAGCACGATATATGGCTACCTGGGTCAGCGTTACAATGACCTTGGGCAACGCAGTGGCGCATGGCTCTTTTTGCTTTCTCGATGGGTGGGTGCCTCTTTGCGCCTGTACTTGGTGTCCATTGTTTTGCAACAATTGGTTTTTGGACCCCTTGGGTTGCCATTTGCGCTCACTGTATGCCTCATCCTTTCCCTGATATGGCTGTACACCAAGCATGGGGGCATCCAGACGGTTGTCGTCACGGATGTGGTGCAGACCCTGGCCATGCTAGGTGCCATTTTTTATGGCCTCTATGTACTCACTCAACAGGTGGACATGGGCAGCTTGGGAGCAATAGATTGGCTTGTTGCCCAACCTGAATCTCAATGGTTCTTCTTTGACTCAACCGATGGCAACCATTTCTGGCAGCAGTTCCTTGCGGGGATGTTCATCACCATTGCTATGACAGGTTTGGATCAAGACATGATGCAAAAAAACTTAACCTGCCGAAGCCTTCGGGAATCCCAAATCAATGTCATGACCCTTTCTCTGGTGCTTGTCGTAGTGAATTTCATGGTGCTAGCGCTTGGTGTGTTGATGACTCGTTTCGCAAGCGATCACGGCATTGACGCAAGTGGGGATGCCCTTTTCCCTGCTGTAGCCATGCATGCAGACATGCCATGGATGCTGGGAATACTCTTCGTGATTGGCTTGGTGGCTGCAGCGTTCTCTTCTGCGGATTCAGCACTCACCGCATTGACGACATCTTTGAGTGTTGATGTGTTGCGCGTTGAAACCATGTCACCAGATAAAGCAAAGCAGGTCCGACAAAAGGCCCATGTACTTGTCACCATTGCTGTAGGAGCACTCATCGTCGTGCTCAAGCCTTTCGCTGACCCAAGCATCATCAAAACCCTGTTCACAGCAGCAGGGTACACCTATGGCCCCTTGCTTGGCCTGTTTGCCTATGGCATACTGAGTCAGCAGAGCCCACGGCAGGCCTGGCTGATCCCTGCCATTGCCGTGACGAGCCCATTGTTGACTTATGCTGTCGCCACGTTGTCTCCAACGATCCTGAACTACACCTTTGGTTTTGAGTTGCTCTTACTCAATGGGGCACTCACCATGACCATGCTGGCATTGGCGCCAAAGGCAAAGCATCACTGAACAACAAAGGCGACCCCATGGCCGCCTTTGTCAATTCGTAGGGTACGCCGATGACCCCGTCAATGACGAATCAATGGCAAGACCTTCACTTGATCCTTGCTATGAATGCGAAGCATGTACCTACCAGAAGGCAAGGCACCTAAATTCAATTGACCATCTTCAGGTAGGTTGCTTTCAATGATGGTCCGGCCAAGCATGTCGATGACCTCGTAAGACTGGACCACCGCATTTTGTGGCATATGCACCGTGATTTGGCCATTGCTTGGGTTGGGTTGAATGAACCAATCTCCAGCGGACCCAGGCTCATCGATTCCGACCCCTGAGATGTAGAATGTGGCATCAGTGCTGTCCCAGCCACAACTGTTGTAACTCCCTAAAGTGACGACGTAATTGCCGCCAACTGCATAGGTGTGAACGGGGTTTTGGGTGCTGGCGGTATTGCCATCGCCAAAGTCCCAATGCCATTGACTTGGACTAGCTGTGGAGATGTCTGTGAATGTTGCAGTTTGCTGATTGATAGTGCGCGTGAATGCAGCAATGGTGGGGTAGCCTAGAGTGAACGACATGGTGTCATCATCCTGTCCACCTGCACTGTTCAAGGTCAAGATCACATCCTTTGACCCACCGGAGAAATAGGTCACCGTGTGGGGTCCTATGCCACTGGCTGTTCCCGGCGTGGAGCCAGGTCCAAAATCCCATGTTGCAAGGGCATTGCCAGGGTTCAAAGCAGTGAATTGAAGGCTGTCTCCAATGCAGGATGAGCTGCCAGCAGTGCTGCCAATGCTAGCAACTGGCGCGGCTGCACCCAGGTTGTAAACTTGCACATTGTCAATGTATAAGTTGTTGCCATAGCCATTGATAGCGGCAAAGCGGAATTTCACTGATGGACCAGATACCGCAGAGGTTAGTAGCACCGTGTCAGTGCGCCAAGCGCCAGCTGAGTTGGGTGTGAATGCAGAGGATTGGAAATTCACCGTCGACAAGGCAGATCCCTGCTTGAGATAGCTGGTAGCTGTCCATGTAGATCCACAGTTGGTTGACACATCCACGCGCAAGCCATCCAGGTAGTTGGTGCTGTAGGCAGCATAAGCAACATCAAAGACCAAAATTGCTTGACTTGCACCGGTCAAGTCAACCCCCGGGGTCACCAAACGATCTTCACTCAAGGGGTTGTTGTAATTGAAATTATCCATGTAGGCAGTTTTGGTTGACACGCCAGAAGAACCAATGGCAATTTT
>CAWUSA010000009.1:0-2583 GCA_963925545.1 uncultured Flavobacteriales bacterium
AATGATCTCTGGTTGGGTCAAGTTCAACAGGTCATTGTTGCCCTTCACCGACTGCTTCCAATGGGCGAAACGATCCCCGCGAAATCCAGCCTCATCCAGGGCGTGATCCTGCAGCAAAGATCCCATGGCGCCATCCATCAACAGGATGCGCTCAGTGGCAAGTTTTTTGATTCGTGATGTGGTATTCATGGCAGTCAGCGGTTTACACAAAAAGACATGAGGGCATCAGCCCTTTTGCTCATCTGCCTGGCAACTTGCCAGCGGGAATTGGCACCCAAATTATGGGTTGCCAAGACGTCATAGGGCCCGCCCCTCGGTCTTTCTGGATAAACTCAAGTCAAATGTACACCATGGCCATGGTTCAGCACCATCAAACTTTGCACGGTGGAGATGTTTGGCAATGAGGCCAGTTTTTCTGTCAGAAAATGCTGATAATCTTGAATCCCCGAGATATTTACCCGCAACATGAAATCATGCTGGCCAGTGATATGAAACCATTCCTCCACCTCGTCAATGCGTGAAATGTCTCGAACAAAGCCATCGATGGTTTCCTTGAAATGTTCCTTCAATCTGACTGAAGCAAAAACCGTCAGTGGTTTACCAATGGCCCAATCCGAAACCCTGGCGTGGTAACCTTGAATAGCCCCCATGGCTTCAAGCTTTTGAATGCGCTCATAGGTTGCCGTGGTAGACTTACCGACCATTATTGCTAACTCCTTTACAGGCGTTCGGGCATTTTTCGCCAATGCTTCCAACAGCGCAACATTGACAATGTCAGTTATTTTTTCTTTTTTACTCATATTTTCAGAAATATTTACGGTATAACCATAACAATATAGGCAATACAACTAAAGTTTCAGATATTACCCGTATGAATCCAGAGTCTAAAATGATGACACATGGCTATGTTCCCGAGTGGAGCGAGCACGCTGTCAAATGCCCCCTTTACCTCACGTCCACCTTCACCTTTGATAAAGCGCAAGATGGCAAGCGTTTTTTTGAGCTGGCCTACGGCAAGGATGAGGCGAAAGATGGAGAAGCTATGGGGCTGATTTACTCCCGATTAAACAACCCCAACTTGCAAATCCTTGAAGAGAGGTTGGCTCTCAGGGAAGATGCCGATGGCGCAGCAGTTTTTGAGAGTGGCATGTCAGCTATCTCTACCGTCATGTTAGCTTACCTAAAGCCCGGTGATCGCATCTTAATTTCCAATCCTGTTTATGGTGGAACCCACCATTTCACGGAGCATTTTTTATCCAGCATTGGCGTAGAAGTGAACCGATTTGACGCAGAGACAGACCTCGAGGAACTGCATGACAGCATCATGGCAGACCCTAAAAGTGGCAACATCAAAATGATTTACACGGAGACCCCTGCCAACCCCACCAATGCCATGATCGACCTCAAGCAGCTAGGGCGCATCAAGACCAGCTTGATGGCCAAGCATGACCATGCTGTGATTTTTGCTGTGGACAATACTTACATGGGACCTATCTGGCAAAAACCCATGGAATTTGGCGCAGACATTAGCTGTTACTCTGCAACTAAATACCTTTCCGGTCATTCTGACCTGATTGCAGGTGCCGTGATTGGCACCGCTGAAGCGATGGTAACCGTCAAGACCTTGAGAACCTTCATGGGCAACATGGCCTCTCCTCACACCGCATGGCTCTTGACTAGAAGCCTTGAAACTCTCAGTATTCGATTGGCTAAGCAAACGGCCAATGCGCAGGTGGTGGTCAAATTCCTGATGACTCATCCAGCCATTGACAAGGTGTTTTTTCCAGGTCTTGAGAGCATGGGTAAGAAGCAAAATCGGTTGTACAAGCAGCAGTGCACCGAGCCAGGCGCCATGATTTCCTTTGATGTAAAAGGTGGAGAAAAAGGAGCATTCACTGTGCTGGACAACCTTCAACTGATCAAGTTGGCGGTTAGCTTGGGAAGCAATGAAAGCCTTGCTCAACACCCCTACCACATGACCCATGCGGACATGCCTGACGAAGAAAAAGAGGCACTTGGGCTGACTGATGCCATGGTTCGCCTGAGTGTAGGCATTGAAGACCCCGAAGATATTATTCAAGATTTACGACAGGCCTTGGACAATCTTTAAATACATTTGTACCACGTGGAAATATTTGTCTGCTTGCAACCACGGAAAAAAATGCTAAATGGGAAAATTCTCAGAGCATTTTGGACCCGACATCGCCAGCAGGCAAAGTCAACCACCAATATACCAACCATGCTATGAGCTACTTATTTACCTCCGAGTCCGTTTCAGAAGGGCATCCCGATAAAATTGCTGACCAGATTTCAGATGCCCTGGTCGACCACTTCATTGCCTTTGACCCAGAATCCAAGGTGGCCTGTGAGACCCTGGTCACAACCGGCCAAGTCATCCTTGCTGGTGAAGTCAAATCCAAAACCTATTTGGACGCGCAGAGCATTGCTAGAGAGGTGATTCGCAGCATAGGCTACACCAAGAGTGAGTACATGTTTGAGGCCAATTCTTGTGGTGTGCTGAGTGCCATTCATGAGCAATCCGCTGACATCAACCAAGGGGTTGATCGCAGCAGCAAGGAAGAG
>CAWUSA010000010.1:0-64385 GCA_963925545.1 uncultured Flavobacteriales bacterium
AGTGACCGAATTGAAAGCAACCTAACCTTTGATCGGTCAAAATATGACGTCCAGTTTCGCTCCGGAAGCTTTTTTGAAAACTTAGGAGACAAACTAATATTAGATGACATCACTCTTGAGGTAACATTACAAAAAATATAAAAATTATGACTTATAAGAAACAAGACCGCCCAATGTGTGGGTGTGGGAATACACAAGACCTAAATGGGTATTGTGACGGATCACACTTAAACAAATAAATAAAGCCCTCTTTTTAGAGGGCTTTTATTTTACTAGCATATCCTAAATATACCATTTACAATAAAGAGAGTGGGGGATCTGTTACCTAAAACTAAATTCCCATCTAATCGACGCCATTGTCATACACGCCGTGTCATTATTACATGTTAAAACATGTACTTATTGACGGGGTCAAGGACATCTATTATCAGCAGTGGCTGGCAAATGCGCCAGCTAAGTTGTCCGCCAGCATATCTGCGCTGCGTCCTTCAATATGATGACGCTCAAGCATGTGAACGATCTCTCCACCTTTGAAAAGGGCCATGCATGGAGATGATGGAGGGAAGGGGAGCATCAGCTCTCTGGCCTTTTTCACCGCGTCGACATCATTGCCTGCAAAAGCAGTAATCAACTGGTCAGGTTTCTTGTCCGATGCCGCTAAAGCCTTCATGACTCCTGGTCGAGCTGAACCGGCAGCGCAGCCACAAACGGAATTAATAACCACCAAAACGGTGCCATCAGTCTGGTTAATAACAGCCTCCATCGCGACTGGATCAGCCACGCCTTCAAAGCCGTGGTCGGTGAGTTCTGCACGCATAGGTGCGATCATATCTTCTGGGTACATCCTTGAATCAATTGAAGGGTTATTAGGTCGGTTGACTGCAGCAAAGTTAGTCCATTGGCCATATCTAGCACCTAATTTGACTTAACTTTAGCCAAAGCAAATCTTGCCTATTTCATGAAAACCCTCCTTGCCTTTAGTTTCCTTGCCTGCACTGTCCTGCAAAGCATGGGGCAGGACGTTACCGCCCTATTGCGGAAGGCAGAACAGGCCAGCACCCAGCATGCCTCCACCATGGACATGGCAATCACCAATGTGAAGCCGCGCTACACCAAGGTGATCAACATGCGGACATGGAGCATCGGCAACAAGCACAGCCTGGCAGTCATCACAAGCCCTAAAAGAGACAGCGGCCTGACCTACATGCGTGCTGGCGATGATTTGTACATGTATTCCCCCCGCATCGACCGGGTCAGCAAACTGCCATCCTCCATGCTGATGCAGGGCTGGATGGGGACCGATGCACAGTTTGACAACGTGCTTGGGCAATCCTCCTTTGCCGATGACTTTCACCACGATTACCAAGGCAAGGTGGATGTCAACGGGTCACCCTGTCATCTGATTGCATGCACACCTAAAGACGATGTGGCGGTGGCACATGCCCGCGTCAATGTCTATGTGAGTGTTCAGCACGGCGGATGGGTACGCATGCAATTTTTCAATCGACGAGACCAGGTCAGCCAGCAAATGGATGCCCTGAGATATGGTGTCATGGATGGGGTATTGATGCCCGTTGAGATAGGTATGACCGGCAAGGACGGTGTGCAACGAACCACCATGGAAGTAATACAGTGGCGCAAGCGACCCGATCTGACAGAGGCCTACTTTGTGCCTTCACGAATGACCCAATTGGAGCCATGAGTGGGTTGGTGGTGCGTATGGCCTGGCGCAACTTAGGCCGCAATAGACGGCGCTCAGCCATCACAGGCGCGGCTGTAGCCTTTGCCTTGTTTTTCGCCATCATGATTCGCTCTATGCAGCTAGGCATTTACAGCCACATGATTGACACCGTTGTGGGCGGCATGGCTGGCTATGTGCAAGTCAGCGACTCTGCTTATTGGCCGTCACAAGACATCGACCTGTCCATGGTGGCAGACAAGGACTGGCTGAATCAGGTTAACGCCCATCCCGATGTAGAGAGTGCAAGCCCCCGATTGAGCGGTTTTGGGCTTTTCACCTTGGCGCAACGCAGCGAGGTTGGTCAATGGGTGGGTGTGGACTTTACCGCTGAAGGCATGGATTCATGGACACAACGTTTGGATACCGGAAGCTATGAAATAACTGAAGGTCAAGAGGTTATGCCTGTATGGCTTGGTCGACGCATGGCAGAGAATCTGAATGCCCGACTGGGGGACACCCTGATTGCTCTGGGTCAAGGGTTTCGCGGATCACCTGCTTCTGATCGCTTGATTTTAGCCGGCACACTGAAACTGGGGAACCCTCAACTGGAAAGCCGGGTGGCCATCCTACACCTTGCTGATGCACAATTTTTTAGTGGTGCCGAGGGGATGTGGGGACAAGTCTTAATCACCCCCAAGCAGCCGGGGAAAAGCTTAGCATTAACCCCCCAGCTCGCCAATGACCTACCCTTAGCTAATGCCCTCTGGTCATCCTGGGAGGAGCGCATGCCGGAGCTGCAGCAAGCCATTGAGACAGATTCTGCTGGCGGCATCGTGATGCTGTTTATTTTGTACATGGTGATCGGCTTTGGCTTGCTCGGCACCATGATCATGTTAGCCAGCGAGCGACAGCGAGAATTCACCATGCAAATTGCCTTAGGTGTGCGGAGAAAACTGCTGGCACAAATGATGCTCTTGGAAGCTTTTTTCATGAGCCTATTAGGTGTTGTCGCTGGCGCTGTGATGGGGCGATCAGTTACGTTTTACTTCCACATCAACCCTCCCCAACTAGTTGGCGAAGCAGCGGAGGCCATGGAAAATCAGGGCTGGGATCCCGTTCTGCCGCCATCAATGGATCTGTCCATCATCAGCACCCATGCCTTGGTCGTTGTCATTCTGACCATGCTTGTTAGCCTATGGGCTGTCCGTGTGGTTTACCGTTCACCTGCCATTCAACGATAATGAGAAATACCCTATCCATGGCATGGCGCAACATCTGGCGATCACCTTGGCGTTCCTTGGTGGTCATCATTGCAATGTCCCTTGGGATATGGGCAGGCATTTTCATTATTGGCTTTACCCAAGGCATGAATACCGCCCGGACAGACAGTGCCCTGAACGACTACATCGGCCATGGGCGTATCAGCACGGAAACCTACCTAGCAAACGGTGACATTGCTGCGTACATACCACAATACCAAGAAGTTACTGCCGCCTTGGATGCTACAGGTCAAGTCAGCGCATGGGCGCCAAGGTTGATCACCTCCTCCATGATTCAATCCGGCTCAAAATCAACAGCAGTCATGGTCATGGGCGTGGATCCTGCGCGGGAAGGGCTGGTTTTCAGTTCAGCGGTAAATGTGGTGGAAGGTCACTTTTTAACCGACCCATCTGGCGATGAACTGGTCATTGGTCAATCCCTTGCGGATAAACTTGATGTCATGCTAGACGACCGCATCGTCTTGACCTTTCAGGATCAGACCGGCAACATTTATGCAGGCCTTTTTTGGGTGACTGGCATCTACGATGGCGTATCAAACATGGTGGAAGAAGCCAATCTTTATGTGTCCATTGGCACCTTGTCTGAAGCCCTTGCGCTACCCTCCTCATCTGCCCATGAGATTCGCTACCGGGTGACTGACCTGGCAGAGCTGGATGCAACACAGGCAAAGTTAACAGCTTCAATGCCTGCTGTGGTTCAGTTGGATGGCTGGAAGCGCATCAACCCCGAATTGGGGATGGCCGATGACATCATGGCACAGGCCATGCTGATTTTTATCACCATCATCCTTTTGGCCATGTCTTTTGGCATCCTCAACACCATGCTAATGGCCATCCTGGAGAGGCAGCGGGAGCTAGGCATGTTGATGGCTATAGGCATGAACAAGTCCAGGCTCTTTGCCTTGATTGTGACTGAAACCCTGCTACTGAGCCTTGCCGGCTTGCCTTTAGGCATTGCTCTGGGTCATGTCTCCTTGACCCTGACGGCAAAGACAGGGATTTCCATGGCCTCAGTGGAACAGGGCATGGCAGAGTATGGGATAGCTTCCACGATATACCCTGTGACCGTGCCGGAATACTACCTCACCATTGCGGCATTGGTCTTTGTTCTCTCCTTTCTCTTTTCGCTTTATCCAGCCAGAAAAGCCCTCAAACTCAACCCCGTCGAAAGCATGCGGGTGCTTTAATTTCCTCTGTTATGAGCCTGATTCAATTGAACGATGTCCTGAAAATTTACACCAGCAAAGCCGGTGATGTGACCGCCGTGGATCATGTCAGCCTCAGCTTTGAAGCTGGGGAGTTCACTGCCATTGTCGGACCTTCCGGCTGTGGCAAAACCACCTTGCTCAATGCCATTGGCGGATTGGATCGGCCCGACAAGGGAAGCATACGCATTGGCAATTCAGACATCACAGGTATGTCAGACAAGGCATTGATTGACTTTCGGTTGAACAACATTGGTTTTGTCTTTCAAGCGTACAACCTCATCCCAGTTCTCACGGCTATGGAAAACACAGCCTTTATCATGGAACTGCAAGGGGTAAAAAAAACTGAACGCCTGCAACGGGCCATGGATTTACTATCTGCTGTAGGTATTGACGGCAAGGCCAACAACCGACCCAATCAACTTTCCGGTGGTCAGCAACAGCGTGTAGCTGTCGCAAGGGCATTAGCCAGTCACCCGCAGTTCATTCTGGCCGATGAGCCCACTGCTAATTTGGATTCATCCTCAACCAGCCAGCTATTGGATATCATGGCAAAACTCAACGCTGACGAGGGCATGACCTTCCTGTTTTCTACCCATGACCAGCGAGTTATTGACCGAGCAAGGCGGATCATCACGCTGGAAGACGGCAAAGTCATCAGTGATGTCCATGTCTGACTTCCCTCAGCGAGCCTATCAGCCAGATCGACTTGACGACAAGGAGGTTGCACGGCGCGCTCAGGTCTACCGTCAAAACATACAGCAACGCCGTTCCATCCGGCATTTCTCCAAAGATGCTGTAGATGCATCAGTCATTGACGACCTGATTGCCTCCGCTGCTTCTGCACCGTCTGGCGCCAACAAGCAACCTTGGACCTTCTGCGCCATCAGTGACCCCGACATTAAGCGATGCATTCGTGAAGCTGCAGAGGAAGAGGAAAAGGCTTTTTATGCCAGTCGAGCCAGCGAGGCATGGCTCAAGGACCTTGAGCCCTTAGGGACCGATTGGCGCAAGCCATTCCTTGAAGATGCCCCCTGGTTGATTGTGGTTTTTCGCAAAAGCACCACCATTGAATCCGATGGCAGTCAGGGGAAAAACTACTACGTGCAAGAGTCTGTTGGCATTGCCTGTGGTTTTCTGATAGCTGCCATACACCAGGCAGGCCTATCCACCCTGACTCATACACCTAGCCCGATGGGGTTTCTCACGGCCATTCTTGACCGACCATCAAATGAAAAACCCTTCTTGCTTTTGCCGGTGGGGCATGCTGCCGAGGACACCATGGTTCCCGACATCCATCGCTTGCCATTGGATGACGTCCGCATTCCTTTCGTGGAAGACTAGCTCCGTTGTGTTTGATCACCTTTATGTGATAAACTGCCCCGCTGCTTGCCCCCTTAAAAAAACAGAGAGCCTTTAGCCCTGCTGTCATGTCTAACCTAGGGCTTTCACGTCACCATAGCTAGCAAGCCCTTAATGACCTTGTCTGCTCTCGCCTTACCTACGCAGGTCACCAAGTCTTCGCGGCTAGCTTTCTTGACACCCTTGAGGGACTTGAACGTGTTGAGCAGGGCTTTAACAGCCTGAGGGCCAATGCCTGGAATGACTTCCAACTGCGACTTAATGCCGGCCTTGCTGCGTTGCTTTCTGTGATGGGTTATGCTAAAGCGGTGTGCTTCATTCCTTGCCTGTTGAATCACCTTCAAGGTTTCTGATCGCTTATCTAAATACAGGGGAACCGAATCCCCAGGAAAGTAGATTTCTTCCAAGCGCTTAGCAATGCCAATGATGGCAATGACTCCTCGCAAGCCAAGGTCTTCCAGTGCCTTGACCGATGCACTCAACTGACCCTTGCCTCCGTCAATCACAATGAGTTGTGGCAAGCCCACCCCTTCCTCCTTGAGCCGCGTATACCGTCGGGTAATGACCTCTGCCATGGTAGCATAATCATCTGCTCCAACAACGGTCTTGACATTGAAGTGGCGGTATTCCCGCTTGGAGGACTTCCCGTCCTTAAATACCACACAGGCGCTCACCGGGTGTTCGCCTTGCAGATTAGAGTTGTCAAAGCACTCAATATGACGCGGTTCATTGGACAGCCTCAGGTCAACCTTCATTTGCTGCATGATGCGATTGGCATGACGTTCAGGGTCAACAATCTGCAGGTTCTTAATTCGCTCTAGCTTCAAGGCCTTTGCATTCCTCAGGCTCATCTTAATAACCTCCATTTTCTGCCCGCGCTGAGGCACCTGAATCGTGACGTCTTGAAGAGGTAAATCAACTGACTCAGAGCAGAGGATTTGCTTGCAATCAGACTGAAAGGTCAACCTGAGTTCAGGGATCGTCAAGCGAAGCAAATCGGCATTGCTTTCATCCAATGGCTTTTTGATTTCAATGCTGTGGCTATGCACAACAGCGCCTTGCCTGACTAGGATGCAGTTCACATAGCCAAAGGTGGCATCGCTTGTTGCCGTGAATACATCCAAATCGCCCAAGTTTGCTGTCACCACCGTGCTTCTTGCTGTGTACTTTGCCAGGTGGCCCAGCTTCTCCTTGATGGCTTGAGCTGCCTCAAAGTCTTGCTTGGTTGAATGAGCTATCATTTGACCATGAAGGTGCTTCTTGGTCGCGCTGAAATGGCCCTTTAGCAGCTGCCTAGCCGCATGAATATCCTTCAGGTAATCTTCCTCTGACTGCAGGGCTTCACAGGGCCCTTTGCAATTGCCTATTTGGTATTCCAAGCACAGGCGATGCTTCTTGTCTTGAATGGACTGCTCGCTGAGGTTCAGTTTGCATGTCCTCAAGGTGGTGATCTGATTGATCAAACTCAAGGCCGTTTTCATCACCCGAATCGAGGCATAGGGTCCAAAGTATTCACTGCCATCATCCACCTTGCGTCGCGTGGAAAACAGGCGGGGAAATCGCTCATTTTTAATACAGATCCATGGATAGCTCTTGTCATCCTTCAATAGGATATTGAAGCGCGGCTGATGTTTTTTAATCAAGGTGTTTTCCAATAACAGGGCATCAAACTCCGTGGGTGTTTCAATGACCTGGATGTCTGCAATGCGCTTGACCAACAAGATCAATCGGGCTGACTCATGGGTCTTGCTGAAATAAGAGCTGACCCGCTTTTTCAAGTCCTTTGCCTTGCCAACATAGATCACCTTGCCATCTGCGTCCAAGTGATGGTAGACCCCGGGTTGATGGGGCAGGGTTTTGATGGTATGTGCAAGCTTGTCGGTCACCTTCAATAATACAAAAAAGCCTCCCCAAAAAGGGGAGGCTCTTCATCAGTTAAATAAGATTTTTAGAATTACTTGGTTAGCAAAGTAATGCTTCCCTTGGTGTCGCCTGAGATGGCGTTGGGGTTATCCTTCACGCGCAAGACATAGAAGTAAGTGCCGTCTGCAAGTAGTCGACCACTTTGGTCGCGTCCTTGCCATGGGTTGGCGTTATCGTATTGATCGTTCTCATACACAATGTGTCCATAGCGATTCATGATAATGAGGTGACGTGTTGTCGTATAACTCATGATGCCTTGAATGATGAAATTGTCATTCTGCCCAGACCCGTTGGGTGTAATCACGTTAGGGACCACCAAGCTGTCAACTGGAGGAATGGGTGGAACAGGCTCGCCAAACTCTATCCAGTTAGAGTAAGCTGTATCAATCAAGCGATTGGCATTGGCCGTTCGAACACGAACAGCGTACTGTCCGGGAGGTAGGCTGTTGTGAGAGACCGTGGCAAAGGTGTCAGTGATGGGATTGTTGTACTCCTCCCACTGGTATTGTCCCGGATTGCCCGTTACATTGCGGCCAAATTCAACTTGGTACTGTGGGGTGGGCCAAACATTGTAATGGCTCCAAACCACGGGGATATTCTCCGTGTCTGTCATGTCGCCACGCAGCCAGATGCTGTTTCCCACATTAGATTGCGGCTGTGACAAGCCATTGACAAAGGCTTCCAGGCGGTAGCGGTAGTGTTGTGCGTCAACATCGCTGGCGCCCAAAGAATAGTCAGCGAAGTCCCTCAAGGATGAATCAGACAGGTTGGTTACCACATTGAAGGTTGAACCTGCGTCATCTGATCGCCAGATACGGAATGAGTTAAACAAATGAGCATAATCAGCAAAGGCTATAGAGTCAACGTCCCAATATACATGGGGGTTAATGTCATCATCGATGGTCACATTTGTGACATCCATGACCCAATCCACACAGTCGGTGACATGCAAAATAATGGTGTCGTATTCGTTCATGTCCTTACCGCATTTATTGAGCAATGTGTTGCCATCATTGCCAATCTTTGAATACAGGTAATAGTCCCCGTTCATGGATAAGGGCTTGAAGAGTTTTACGCGCAAGGAGTCCGTCTCACCATTGACATCACAGAATGTCTGCAATTGGTCGATGGGGATGGGTTGACCATTGGGGGCCGTTAAGCGGAAATCAGAGCCGTCAGGTGAAACAGAGATGCACTCAACTGCCAGTGTGAAGTGCAACATTACAGCAGAATCCAAGCAGTTGTAATCCACCTGTTGGCGACCTTTCGAATCCAGTGATACTCCCGGTGCATTTTGATCCAATTTCACGCCTTGATTCACAATGGGGTTGCAATTCGATGCTACAGAAACCTGAATCTCTCGATTAGATGAGCCCACTTTTTCCCAGAAAAGGTAGGTTGAATCATAGCGGTACTCATTCACCCGCAAGGCGATTACTGAGGTCTCTGCCTGAATAGCAATAAAGCTGATGTTGCCTGATTGTGGATCCAAGCTAAACGGGGCCAGTGTCGATGTGTGGATAGGGTTCAAGTAAGTATACCCTGCAGCATACGGAACGGATACACCGCCACCTGCAGCAAACTCCCTAGCCGGAATCAATTCGTAATTGATAGAATCACCATCAAACTCATAGGCATTTTGCAAATAATTGATGTGACCACCGATGCATATGTACGCAAGTGGCGTTGACAAGAAGACGGGTGAGCTGTTGTTTCCTAATGTATTGTTCAACTCTGCCTCGAAATAGAAACCCTGACCTGCTGAATTCGTAATGCCTGTGACGCCAGGAGGTCGACAGCAAGACTGCCAGTACATAACATAGTCATTACAGGTCTGCGTCAAGATGACATAGCCAATGTAGATGTTTACCATGGGGGTGAAGGTGGAGTTGGCGTTGGAGATGCAATCATAGGCACCCAATGACGCTGCACTAAATTCAGGCTGCGACAACGAGCAGCTGAAACTGCTGCTAAAGTTGCAGCTTGATGAAGATATATTGACAGTTTGAGCTGTCCCAAGACCTACACCCGTTTGCTGGCGATATATGACCAACTTCACTCGGTACTGTCCGGTAACACCTGAAGAGTCACCTACATACTTGTATTGGATATCACCACCAAGAATGTGAGAGGCTTCTGCCTGGAAAGACCAAGTCACGGCAATCAAAAGAAGGAGAATCAAGCGTTTCATATTCAAACAGTTTTGCGCAAGCGCGGTTATGGATTCACGAATTTAAGGCATGATTGCAGCAATCTAAGGGGAAATTGCTCATTGACCTCTACAAATGAGTCAACGATGCCCTTAAAGGGTTTTTCGTAGGCGAGCCACAGGGATATTCAACTGCTCTCGATACTTGGCAATAGTGCGACGGGCGATAGGGTATCCCTTGTCTTTCAGCAACTTGGCAAGTGCATCATCTGCCATAGGCTGGCGGCTATCTTCTTCTGATACCGCGTCTTCCAGGATTTTCTTAATCTCCCTTGTGCTAACCTCCTCACCCTCTGCATTTGTCATGGATTCCGAAAAGAAGGTTTTAATCAACTTCGTGCCAAAAGGGGTTTGCACGTATTTCTGGCTTGCCACACGGCTCACCGTAGAAATGTCCATGCCAATCTCATCTGCAATGTCCTTTAGGATCATGGGGCGCAATTTGCGCTCATCTCCACTCAAAAAGTAATCCTTCTGGTAAGTCATAATGGCCGACATGGTGATCAACAAGGTGTGCTGACGTTGCTTGATCGCCTCAACAAACCACTTGGCTGAATCAATTTTTGATTTAATGAAATGGAAGGCTTCCTTATCAGCCTTGCCGCCTTGCTGCTTCACCTCCTTATAGTGGCTTAGCATGTCCTTATAGGATCTGGACACATTGAGCTCCGGGGCATTGCGGCCATTAAGGCGAAGCTCCAGCTGATTGTCAACCACCTCAATGGTGAAGTCGGGGATGATGGCGTGAGCACTCATGCTGCCTCCGCTAACTGCCAACGCGCCAGGCCTTGGGTTAAGTCTACCTATGGCTTCTATGGCAGCTTTTAGCTCCTCCTCATTTACATGAAGGGATTCCATGATTTTACTATAGTGCCTTTTAGACAGGGCTGTGAAATGCTTAACGACAACCTTTAGGGCTAATACCCAATGCCCTTCTTTGGGTTTTCTTTGGATTTGAGCTGCCAAGCATGATTGCACATCGGTGGCTGCGATGCCTGAGGGTTCCATGCTTTGAATCACTTCCAAGGCGGATTGCAGTTCATCAACCTCAATCATTAAACCCATGGAAAAGGCCAGGTCGTCAACGATGTCTACAAGGGCTCTCCTGAGGTAACCATCATCCTCCAGGGTTCCAATCAAGTACTTACACAAAGCTTCTTTTTGGGGAGCTAAGTTTCGCATGGCCAGCTGATCATGGAGGATATCTCGCATGTCTTTTGTCTGCACAATAGGTGCCTCATACAGCTCATCATCCGCTGAATAATTGCTGATGCTTCGCTCATAGTCCGGCGTGTCATCATCCGTGAGGTAGTCCTCCAGCCCTTCAAAGTCATCGGATGCAGCATCTTCTTCCTGTGCTGAATCATCCCAGTCATCTGTTTCTTCCTTCTGCTCCAAGGTGCCATCTTCCAGGGCCGGGTTTTCCTCCAATTCCTCCTCAATGCGATCCTCCAATGCCTGTGACGAAAGCTGAATGAGCTTCATCAATTGAATTTGCTGGGGGGATAGCTTCTGCTGAAGCCTCAAGCCAAGGGACTGCTTCAACATGCCTTAATATGCTGCGTTGCCTGGGGTTCTTGGAAAGGGAATCACGTCGCGAATATTTCCCATGCCCGTCACGAACTGAACCATGCGTTCAAAACCCATCCCAAATCCGCTATGCACACAGGTGCCAAACTTTCTTGTATCAAGGTACCAGTCCAAATGCGCAGGATCAATGCCAGCAGCTTCCATTTTTTCAACCAAGACATCATGGCGCTCTTCACGCTGGCTGCCTCCAATCATTTCACCAATGCCGGGAAACAGCACATCCATAGCCCTGACCGTTTTCCCGTCCTCGTTCATCCGCATGTAGAATGCCTTGATGCTTGCGGGGTAATCAAAAAGAATAACTGGTGACTTGAAATGCTTTTCCACCAGGAATCGTTCGTGCTCCGATTGCAAGTCCATGCCCCAGTCTTCAATGGGGTACTTGAACTTGCCTTTTTTGTTGGGTTTGCTTCGTTTGAGCACTTCAATGGCCTCTGTGTAGGAACAGCGCACAAAAGGGTTGTCCAGCACAAATTGCAATTTCTCTACAAGGCCCATTGTTGCCCGCTGTGCTTGAGGCTTCAATTGCTCCTCTTTTTGCATTCGTTCATCAAGAAATTCTAGGTCTGCCTTGCAGCGATCCATCACCGCAGCAATGATGTGCTTGGAGAAGGTCTCGGACAGTTCCATATTGTCCTCCAAATCGGCAAAAGCAACTTCAGGTTCAATCATCCAGAATTCACTGAGATGACGTGTCGTGTTAGAGTTTTCAGCACGGAATGTGGGTCCAAAAGTGTAAATTTTCCCTAAGGCCATGGCGCCCAGCTCCCCCTCCAATTGGCCACTGACCGTCAAGTTGGTTTTTTGACCAAAGAAGTCCTGACCATAGTCAGGATTTCCCTCCTCATTGATTGGCATAGCTTTTTCTGGCAACGTGGTTACGCGAAACAACTCCCCTGCCCCTTCTGCATCACTCGACGTGATGATGGGGGTGTGCAGGTGGTAGAAACCCTCCTTGTTGAAGAACTCATGAACCGCAAAAGATGCAGCGTGTCGGATGCGCATCACCGCGGCCATGGTGTTGGTTCGCATGCGAAGGTGCGCCTTCTCGCGAAGGAATTCCATGGAGTGCATTTTAGGCTGCAAAGGGTAATCATCTGCAGAGGCGTCACCCAAAATAGACAGATCTGTGACATGCAACTCCACGGACTGGCCGGAGCCCATGCTTTCAACCAGCTTGCCATCAACACGAAGGCAAGCACCTGTTGTGATGCGCTTAAGTAAGTCCTCACCCATGGATTCAAAATCAACCACGGCCTGCAAATTGGCAAGGCAGGAGCCATCATTGAGTGCAATGAAGCGCTTGGAGCGGAAGGTTCTGACCCAGGCGTGAACCTGAATGGATTGTCCCTGAGGGCTTGTGGTAAGGATCTGGTCGATGCGCGGTGTTGGCATGGTCTGTGATAGAGTTCTTTCAAGACAAAGGTGCACTTTTTCCGGCATTCCGACCCCCCTCAAGGGATGAATGCATCGAGAATCTCTGATAAAGCTTGATTCAAAACGAGTCAGATAGGTAGCGTAAGGAAACGTTTTTAACATTAATTGTTTCCCGTGGGCATTCCCGATGTATCTTCGCCGCCCATGAGTCCATTAACCCAAGATCATCATCAAAGCATTTTGCAGCGCGCCTCAGGCTTATTCAAGCGCTGTGGCATCAAAGCTGTGACTATGGACGACGTGAGCAAAGACTTGTCTATTAGCAAGAAAACCCTCTACCAGTATTTCAAAAACAAGGGTGACCTTGTGCAGCAGTCCGTTGCTTATGTATTTTTACAGCGTCACAACGAGGCCCTTGCCATTCAAGCCAAGCACGACAATGCTGTGGATGAATTGATTGCACTGAATGAGAATATTATTCAGACACTAGAAAAGCATACCCCAATGATGCTTTTTGCTCTAGAGAAGTACCACAACAAAACCTATCAATGGCTCGTTCAAAAGCGCAAAAGCGTCACGCTTAAGATCTACTCATCGAATCTCAAACGCGGCATAGATCAAGGCCTCTACCACGGACAAGTCACCATGCGTGATGTCTCCTACCTGCGATACAGCCAAATCACTGTCCTAATGGAGGATGATGATTTGACCAACGACATTCCGCTCAGAAACACCTTGCTGTCTTCCAGTCTGGATCTCTACATCAGGGCTATCGCTACGCCTCAAGGTCTTTCCTATTACCGAGAACACAGCCAATCAACCATAGCTAACCCAGAGACAATCAAACCCCTGTCATGAAACAACTACTCTTGCTATCAGCATTCATCATGGGCACACTGCTGTCCGCGCAAAACCCTATCCAGCTGAGCTTGAAGCAAGCCCTGGCGTTGAGTGAAACCAACAATGCAGACGTCCGTGTGCAATCACTTGAAAAACTTGTAGCAAAAAAGGTCCTGGCGCAAAACATCGCCATTGGCTTGCCTTCCGTGTCTGTTGGCGGCAACTATGTAGATAACATCGACTTGCCTTCGCAGTTTTTTGACATCAATCAGGACGGCGTGATCGATGAATTGAAGTTTGGAACCCGCTACAGCTCAGCAGGTCAGCTATCCGTCAACCAGTTAGTCTTTGACGGCTCTTACTTTATAGCTGTGCTGGCAGCTGATGTCCTCAAGGGCATAGCTGACATCAGTTACGAGCAGTCTGTAATCAATGCACGCACAGCCACGGCAAAATCCTACCACATGCTTGTCATTCTTCAGGGCAATGTTGACAATGTCATGAAGAGCTTGCGAATTGCTGCAGGCGCTGTAGACGACATGCAGGCCATGTACGATGAAGGCCTTGTCGAGCAAAGCGACGTGGACCAACTTGCCTTGAACATGGGGCAACTAGAGTCTGCCCTGGCCTATGCTAAATCCATGCATACAGTGAGTGCCAACTTGCTCAAATTACAGTGTGGACTTAGCGAGGATGTGACGCTGCAACTGACAAGTTCCTTGACGTCCCTGATGCTGGCAGCCAATCAAGGCCGTAGTTTGCTTGACAAGCAATTTGACGTGAACGGCCATGTGGATTACCGCGCCCTCGCAGCGCAGCGCTTGGGACAGTCCTTTATAATGAAGAATGAAGCGATTCAGTTTCTTCCAAAAGTTTACGCGGGCTATGCCCTGAGCCAGCAATATGTAAGTGAGGGCGCCAATGTCTGGGACGTGAGTGGCATCTCAGCCAACAACAATGTCTTCAGCTCATGGAATGTTAGCGCAAAATGGGACCTGTTCACCTCAGGTAGGCGACTGGCTAAATTCCAAGAAGAGCAAATCAAATTGCAAGAGATCGACATCCTTTTGGGCCAAACAGCACAAGCCCTTGCTATCCAGCAATCTACGGCTAAAGCTGAATTTCAACATGCGCTTGCTGACTACCAATTGCAAAGCCGCAATGTCACGATGGCAAAGTCCATTTTAGATGACACCCAAGTCAAGTTAAAAGCTGGCATGGCAACATCCATGGCTTTCACCCAGGTGCAAAGCCAGTACCAGCAAGCCTTATCTGCACAGCTGTCTGCCGCCCAACAGGCACTGAATAACCACGTCCATCTCGAGCAAGCGCTCGGGCAATCAACCCATTCATCTCTCAACGACTGAACCCATGACTACAAAAATTCTATCCACCCTAACGCTGGCAGCTTTGCTTGCCTGTTCGCCTGAAGCGCCCCAAACAGACCTTGCTTTACTTCAACAGCAACGCGACTCTATTGCCATTTTAGCTTCTGGTCTCGATGACAAAATCAGCCAGCTTGATATGTTAATTGCGTCACAAGACAGCAACAGAAACCTCAGCACGGTCACCACCACCATGCCTATAGTTGGAGCATTCAACCACAGCTTCAAGGCCTATGGTTCTGTTCATTCTGACCAAAGTGTCACGCTCTACCCTGAAATGGGCGGCAGCATCACAGACATCCACGTGCGTGGCGGTCAGCGCGTGAAGGCAGGGGACCTTTTACTTTCAGTTGACAATGCCATGATTCTGGCCAGCCTTGAAGGGGTTAAGTCGCAACTCGCATTAGCTCAAGCCCTATACGGGAAACAAGCGTCACTATGGGAAAAGGGAATTGGCAGCGAAGTCCAATTCCTGCAAGCCAAAACTAATCAAGCAAGCCTTCAGGCCCAGCTGACTAGTGTCACTGAACAACTTCATATGACAAAAATGGTAGCGCCCTTTGCCGGCACCGTTGAGGAGGTCATGGCCAATGTGGGTGAGTATGCAATACCTGGCCAGCCTTTGATCCGCTTGGTGAGCCAAAGCGGTTTGCGGTTAGACCTGCACGTGCCCGAGTCTTACATCAGTAAGCTCCATGTCAATGACCGAGCTGTCATGCGATTTGACGCCTTGGATAAGCTCGTTGAGGGACGTATCAGTCAGGTTGGTGGCTACATCAATCCAGGAAGTCGCACCTTCCGCGTCTCTGTAACCTTGCCACAGTCAAGGGACTTCAAGCCCAACATGATGGCTTCAGTCGATCTCTTTGACTATGCCGTTGACAGCGCACTATTCATTCCAAGCCGTCTGGTGCTCCAAAGCACAGAGGGTGATGATTTCACCTACGTGTACCAAGCCAATGGCCTGAGTGGCCTGGTTGTCAAACGTGCCTTGTCAACAGGCATCAGCAATGCTGAACACACAGAAATTTTCAGTGGATTGAAACCCGGCGATCAGCTCATTGACAAGGGCATCCGTTCGGTGCAAAGTGGTCAGCGTGTCAAGCAACTTACAAGCAAGTAAACCATGTCAAAGCAATCGCAAACAAGTCGCTCTTTTGGGCTAACCAATTGGGCCGTTGACAACCAAGTCACCGTCATGGTGTTGACTGTCATCATTTTGATCGCAGGACTTATGTCCTATGTAGCCATGCCTGCTGCATCCTTCCCTGATGTTGATCAGCCAACTATTTTTGTAAGCACGCCCTACCCCGGCAATTCACCGGTAGATATTGAACGGTTGATCTCTCGCCCCTTGGAGCAGGAAATCAACACGCTTTCTGGTGTAGATAAAATCAGCTCTACCTCTCTTCAAGGGTTTTCCACCATTGAGGTGACATTCAACTTTGACGTGCCTGTTTCTGAGGCGCTCAGCAAGGTAAAGGACAGGGTGGACGCCGCCCGATCAGGGCCAGATTTCCCCAACGATCTGCCTTTAGACCCAAGCATTCAAGAGCTGAACATCTCTGAATTGATGCCAATCATGAACATCAATCTGTCGGGAGATTTCACCTCAGATCAATTGCTCGTCTATGCAGAATACCTCCAGGAAAATCTAGAGAATCTATCTTCTATTTCAGCTGCTGATATCCGCGGTATCGATGCAAAAGAAGTTCGCATTTTGATGGACCAGCACCGCATGGAATTCTTGCAAATTAGCTTCAGAGATGTAGCTGACGCAATTGAAATGGAAAACCGATCCATGTCTGGCGGAGACCTGCTAGTGGGCGGCTACCGCCGCAACGTTCGCATCATTGGAGAATTTGAATCCCTAGAAGACATCCGATCCATCATTGTCAAGCATGAAAAGGGCAACATCGTCTACCTGCGTGACATTGCTACAGTAGAATTTGACGCCATTGAGCGCGAAAGCTATGCGCGTCAGTTTCAAGACCCCGTAGTCACCTTAGACATCAAAAAACGTTCTGGAGAAAACCTCATCTTGGCCTCAGCGTCCATCAATGAATTGGTAGCTCAGGCTCAAGCAGATTTTTTCCCACCCAACCTGCAAATTGCTATAACTAATGATCAGTCTACACGGACCAAAAATCAGGTCTCTGAACTGGAGAACTCCATCATTTTTGGTGTCCTATTGGTTGTTTTGGTATTGACCTTTTTCTTAGGCCTGCGCAACGCACTGTTTGTTGGTATTGCCATTCCGCTTTCCATGCTGTTAAGCTTCTTCATCCTCAACACAATGGGCGTAACCTTGAATTTCATGGTCCTCTTTGCCTTGGTGCTATCCCTTGGGATGTTGGTTGACAACGGCATTGTCATTGTAGAGAATGTCTACCGCTTCATGAGCGAAGGATACAGCGCCATTCAGGCTGCTAAAATGGGCGCAGCAGAAGTGGCGACGCCCATTATCGCCTCCACAGCAACTACACTTGCCGCATTTATTCCTTTAGCCCTGTGGCCTGGAATGATTGGGGAATTCATGAAATTCTTGCCGATGACATTGATCATTGTGTTACTCTCTTCTTTGTTTGTTGCGCTGGTTATCAATCCCGCATTGGCTTCAGTCTACATGAAGCTGGAAGAGAAGGCTATGGACAAGGCCAAATGGCTTCGCATTGGCCTAATTGCTAGCCTGGTTGGCCTGCTTATCAACCTTGTAGGTGGTTTGGTTTTGATGGGGAATCTCATCTTTGTTCCCGGCCTATCGATATTGTTCTACATCTTCGTGCTGGATCCAGGCACTGCCTATTTCCAAAGCAAGGCTTTGCCTCGATTGGAGAAAGGTTACAATACAATGATTGCCTTCGCCCTTGATGGCAAGATGGCCATCAAAGTTTTCGCTGGCACCGTGGTCCTACTTTTTCTTTCCATTATCCTGCTTGGCATCTTGCCTCCAAAGGTGACTTTCTTCCCTGATGGGCAGCCTAATTTGGCCAACATTTACCTGGAATTACCTGTGGGCACAGACATCGAAGTCACCAACACCTTGACCAAGCAACTGGAAGCAGAAATTGTTGAATTGATGTCAGTGTACACCTATGATCGCGATGGCAAACCCTACAATTATTTGGTTGAGTCTATTGTAGCTCAGGTTGGCAAAGGAACTGGCGATCCCCAGGAAGGGCCTTCACAAAACGCCACACCGCACAAAGCAAAAATCATTGTCGCCTTTCGCGAGGCTAAGCTTCGCGTAGATGGCGATGGTCAGACCTTTGTTTCAACCCTAGCGCTGCAGCGCATTCGCGAGCAACTGTCAGAAGTTCCAGGCGCATCCATTGTGGTAGAAAAGGACCAAATGGGTCCTCCGCAAGGCGCTGCAATCAACATGGAGGTCACTGGCAACTCCTACCCTGAAGTGCTAGCTCAGGCTGAGCGCCTCAAAGCAATGATTGAATCATCAACTGTCACAGGCTACGATGAGTTAAAGCTGGATATAGTCAGCGGCAAGCCAGAGTTGCCAATCACGGTGGACCGTGCAAAGGCTAGAAGCCTTGGCATTTCAACCAGTCAGATTGGTGATGGCCTCCGCACAGCTTTGTTTGGTAAGGAAATCAGCCGTTTCAAAACTGATGATGATGACTACCCCATCAATCTGCGATTTGCCAATAACTACCGATACAACCTGGAGGATTTGATGAATCAACGCATCACCTTCAGAGACCAAAGTTCTGGCAAAATCGTACAGGTGCCCATCAGTACGCTAGCTACAGCTAGCAAGTCAAGTACCTTCTCTGCCGTGAAACGCAAAGATCTCAAGAGGGTCATCACGCTCTATTCTGGCGTGAGAGAGGGCGCTAACGCCAACGAGGTAGTTGAGTCCATCAAAACCCTGCTGGCAGATGTGACCTACCCAGAGGGCATCTCTATGAGTTTCACCGGGCAACAAGAAGCACAGGCAAAAGAAATGGCCTTCTTGTCTAAAGCCCTTTTGGGCGCGGTATTCATGATTTTCTTGATCATGGTGAGCCTGTTCAACTCTGCCAGAATTCCGATCCTAATAATGGTGACAGTGATTCTTTCATTGATTGGCGTGTTCTCTGGCTTGCTCATTTTCCGCATGGAGTTTGTGGTCATCATGACCATGATTGGCATCATTTCTCTGGCGGGCGTCGTTGTCAACAACGCCATTGTCATGGCTGATTATGCCGGGCAGCTACTCAGCAGAAAAAAGGAGGAGCTTGGCATAGAACCGCATGAATATTTGCCTGTGAGCGCCTTGGCTGAGCCCCTTGCTCAAGCAGGTGTGACCCGCTTGCGACCTGTGCTATTGACAGCTATCACAACCATCCTTGGTCTGCTGCCCCTGGCAACTGGCATGAACTTTGACTTTTTCAGTCTATTCACGGAGAACGATCCACAACTCTACTTTGGTGGAGATAACGTGGCATTCTGGGGACCCATTTCATGGACGGTCATCTTTGGATTAACCTTTGCCACCTTCCTAACCCTTGTCATTGTTCCCGTGATGCTGTTCTTGACTGAGCGTATTCGTTCCAAGCGCTACTATCGAAAGATAACAGCAGCATAGGGCTACCTTTGTGTCATGACGCTTCCATCCCTTGAAGCTTTGCGACAGATGTCACCTGACCAGCTGAGTCAGGTGGCAACTGACGCGGTAGCTCGCATGATTGCATTGACGCAGCGAAAACCTGGCCACATGGCATCTAGTGCCGGAGTTGCGCAGCTCACTGTGGCCCTGCATGCGTTATTGGATAGCCCACGGGATTTGCTGATTTGGGACGTTGGCCACCAAGCCTACATCCACAAATTGCTAACCGGCAGAGAAGGGGTTTTTTCCAACAACCGTGAGCCTGATGGACCAAGTGGATTCCCTAAAAGGGACGAGTCTCCCTATGACGCATTTGGAACGGGTCATTCATCCACTGCTTTGTCTGCCTTGATTGGCATGGCGCGTGCTGATGCATTGCAATCGATTTCGCGAAAGCGCATTGCCGTCGTTGGCGATGGCGCCTTTACTGGCGGGATGATCTACGAAGCCATGAACAATGCAGGGGGTCATGGTGATGATGTCCTTCTGATTCTCAACGACAATGGCAAGGCCATTGAAGACAATGTCGGTGCATTGCATAACCACAAACGCTACCAAGCTTTCGCAGATTCGCTAAACTGGTCTTACCTGGGTGATGTGGATGGGGGCAACATGGTCGAGCTGTTGGCTGCTCTTGAGTTGGCCATGGACCGCAAAGGACCGCGCATGATCCGCGTTCTCACCCAGCGACCCAGCAGTAAGGACCTAGGCATTGCGTCCCAGGCCCCATCAACGAACACATTTCAAAAGGCTTTTGCGCGCAGCTTGATTCAATTAGCTCAAGAAGACAAACGCATTGTGGGGCTCACAGCAGCCATGGCTACCGGTTGTAGTTTAGACGATTTCAGGGCCGTTTTCCCCGAACGGTTTTTTGATGTTGGCATCGCAGAACCTCACGCCATAACTGCCGCTGCCGGGATGGCCACACAAGGCCTCCGACCCGTTGTCAACATGTACAGCACGTTTGCGCAGCGCGCTGTGGACCAGTGGATTCATGATGTGGCTTTGCAGCGACTTCCGGTGATTCTTTGCTTGGATCGTGCGGGCATTGTTGGTGAAGATGGCGGCACCCATCATGGGGTCTTTGATCTTGCCCTGTTTCGTGCTGTGCCACACACGGCCATATGGGCGCCACGCGATGAAGACAGTTTGCGGGAAGCCATGCAGCAAGCCGTGGCTTATGGTGGGCCGTCTATCATTCGTTACCCCAAAGGCCCGATGCCAGATTTGCCTGAGCCTGCACAGCGGGGTAATCAAGCAGATGTCTTCCAGATGGGCACCGGGGTGGTCCATTGGTGCATGGGGACCACCATTGTGGATGCCTTACGCGAAGCCGCACCTACGGACTCTGTGGTTGACCTTCGAATGATCAAACCCATTGCACCAGCTCTTTTAGAGCGCTTTGCAAAGAACCATTACCAATGGATTGTTTGGGAGGATGCTCAAGCCATCAATGGCCTGGGGTCTGCACTGGCCTCCTGGCTAGCAGAACGAGGCATTCAGGGCATTCAGTGCCTCCGAAAGGGATACCCAGACCGCTTCATTGGCCATGGTCCAAGAGATACATTGATTGCCGATAATCAGCGGTAAATAGCTGTGCTATTTTTTAATAGCCAAGGGCCTCGCGAACGCGTGCCAAGGTAGCTTTAGCCACAGGGCGGGCACGATCTGCACCCACTTTCAACGCAGCATAAACCGTGTCTGGGTTAGCCATGAAGTGGTCAAAGCGTTTGCGCTCATCAGCAAATCGGCTCAACAACAAATCCAACAAGGCCTTTTTTGCGTGGCCATAGCCATAGCCTCCTGAGCGGTAGTTTTCCTGCATTTCTGCCAGATCTTCTGCTGTGGCAAGCAGGGCATACAGCTGAACTACCGTGCAGATGTCCGGGTCCTTTACCTCATCCAAGGCCTTAGAGTCGGTGTTAATTGACATGACTTGTTTTTTCAACTGCTTCTCTGGCAAAAAGATGTCAATGACATTGCCGTAGCTCTTAGACATTTTCTTGCCATCGGTGCCAGGAATAGTCATCACAGAACTGTCAATGCGTGGCTCAGGGACAACAAGGACTGATTGGCCTGTCTGATGGTTCAGGGCCTTTGCCATGTCGCGGGTCATTTCCAAATGCTGTTTCTGATCCTTACCAACAGGAACAATGTCTGCATCGTACAACAAAATATCTGACGCCATCAACACCGGGTAATCGAACAAGCCCGCATTGACGTCGGCCAAGTTGGCCGCCTTATCCTTGAAGCTGTGCGCGTTGGCAAGCATGGGGAAGGGTGTGAAGCAGTTGAGGTACCAGGTCAGCTCCGTGCATTCAGGCAAATCACTCTGTGCATAGAAGACCACCTTCTTCACGTCCAAGCCACAAGCCAGCCAGGCAGCTGCCGTAGTCAATAAATTTTTCCTTCGAGCACTGGCATTCTTGACCGTCGTCAGGGAATGCAAATCTGCAATGAACAGGTAGGCATCATTGCTTGGCTCATTGGCCAACTCAATGGCAGGCAAAATAGCTCCCAAGATATTGCCAAGGTGCTGTCTTCCGGATGATTGAATGCCTGTGAGTATGCGTGCCATTTGACAAAGGTATTCGGGCAGGGCTCATCGCGCACTTTGTTTTCAAATAAAAAAGCCCAGCACGAATGCTGGGCTTTCAGTCAATTATCAGATGGGGTTAGCCATTCTTGAACGGTAGGTGCGGATTTTGGATCCATCCAGCAGCCCATGACACAAAGTTATAACCCACAGTGTAGATTGCGAGGTACACATAGAATGTCGCCAAGTACATGATGGCATTCACCATCGTGCTAAATACACCAACGACTTGATCCCATTCCCAGGCACCTGAGAAGGATCCAGCGTCACTACCAGCCGCAGAAAGGCTGCCAATGTCGATGTATGGCAATTGGTCACTGACCGTGGAGGCCATCCAATCAACCCATGGGGTCAAAGCGCCAACAATGTCAGCTCCGCCACCAAGTGGGGCGTAAACCGTTGCGCCAAAGATGGTTGCAACAGCCATACAGAGAGCCTGCGTGAAAATGATCAAGGCACCCAACTCACCCACAAGGCGAATGTTTGTGCGCATGACATCCTTTGCAAGGAATTCAACCATGTTGCTATGGCCACCGGCAAAGCCGTCGCCGCGAACACGGATCACGTTGGAAATAGCAAATGCTGCAACCAAACAAATCAATGTGGTTACAATACTGCCTGCGATACCCATTCCATTTGCATTGGAGAAGAAATCTTGAGCACCGTCAAAGATGTCGACCAACATGTAGGCCGCCATTGCGACTGCCAATACAGAATAGATGGTTTGGAAATAGCTACGAACGCCGTCGTTGCTGTCGAAGCCGTCAAGGGTGTCACCCACTCGAGAGCCTAATACGCGACCTGCCACTTGTCCGGGCAAATCGAGCACTTTTTGAATGATTTCATTCATGATATTTAGGAGTTTTGATTTGCATGAATTTATCAAAATCTTCAAACATGACCATGATTGGCATTATTAAAAAATGCAAATATTTTTACTGGAGCCCTAGATCCCTTTCTGACATTTACCTATGGGACAGCGAGATATGTTCATAACTTTTGATTGAAGGAGGGGGCATTAGGCTGGGTCCTTTGGCGTTGATTGTCAGCTTGTTGCCTCTAAACCATTCGAAAACCCTTGCCAGCAATAGCTTTCTTAACAATTCAAGCAAGCAGAAAGACTTTGTGCCAAAAAACTGCCAACGGCCATCCACTGACCATGGTTTTCAAATCGATTTATCGAATCAAACGAATGTCCAATTTTGCCACCACATCCAAGCCCGTACTGTCATCGCGAATCGGTGCAAATGAATGCCACAACTGGAGCGTTTCAGCATCCAAGTCTACATGAAATTCCAAGGTGTCAGGGTAGTCGTAAAACCATAGCACCTGGCTCAGGCTATCAAAATCGTAGATGCCCGTTCCGCTGTTCAAGTAATGAATCGGCGTGGCACCAATAAGAAACGTAGCCAGGAAGTCAATGTGGTAGTTAGCGACATCGGTGTCATTGATGGTCTCAAAGTTGAAGAAGCCTGTGACAGAGTCCGCGTCGCCTTTGAAGTGGGCGATTGTTGTGGTGTCAAAAGGATTTGGCATGTTGCCTTCGTAGCTGACGGCCTCAAGAATCCAGCCTTGCATCAGGCGCGGTAAAAACGGCCCGCTAGCTGGCTCTGGCAGGGGATCAGGGCCTGGTGTTCGGGGGCATCCTATCAGCATAAGGCCAACCAGGACGCATGCCATGAACTTTGCCGCAGGGGTGGCTTGCTTAACCATTGATGTCGATGAAACGTTCAACATCCTTAATCTTTCCAAAGACGACCAACTCATCACATTCCTCAATGATGGTGTCATCCGATGTCTCATGTTTAACGTGGGCTAGATTACCATCGTCACCTTTTTCAATCAACGTCACCAAGTTTAATTGGTATTTGTTAAGGAAGTCAATGTCCTTGATCGTTCTGCCAATGGTTAATTTCGGGGCCTCCACTTCGACGATCTCGTAATCGTCCGGGAGCTCAATGCACATCTTGAAAGAGGGGTGCATCAAACGCTCTGCCATGTTGTTGCCTACCTCCTCTTCAGGGGACAGAATTTCCACATGCATGTCAACACCCTCCACTTCGCTGTTGGCCAATTTTTTCAAAATGCGACGTTGGGTCTTGCCATGAGCGCGGGCAATGATTCGCTTGACATTCAACTCCATGAGCTGCGCCACTGTGAGCATTGTGCCCTCAAAGTTTTGACCGATGCTTACCACCACAGCATCCATGTCCTGAACCTTCTGAGCACGCAAGCTTTCTAGGTCAGTTGCATCCATGCGGACAGAGTAAGCCACACGATTTTTGATGCTTTCAACCTTGTCCTCATCGATGTCAATCGCGAGAACTTCAGCTCCTTTTTCGGATAGTTTCCGGCATATCGCTGAGCCAAAATGACCCAGTCCAATGACGGCAAATTTGTCTGTCATGATCTTGGTTTTCTGCTACAAAAGTACGGAAAGCGAAGAGTCTACGTCATACAGTAAATCTTGGATGTCCTCAATGCCTACACTAAGGCGAATCAATCCATCGGTGACACCCGTGGCTTCACGCTGTGCTTTAGGGATGGAAGCATGGGTCATGGATGCGGGATGGCCAGCAAGGGATTCAACCCCACCAAGGGATTCAGCCAATGTGAACACCTTTAATGCAGAGACAACTGACACAGCGTCTTCGTGGTTATCGCCCTTGACTACAAAGGAAATCATGCCGCCATAGCCACGCATTTGCCGCGTGGCTATGGCGTGGCCCGGGTGGCTTTCAAGGCCTGGGTAAAATACCTTTTCAACTGCTGGATGCTCATTCAAATGGGCCACAAGGGCTTTTGCATTGCTCATGTGCCTGTCCATGCGGACGTGAAGGGTTTTGATACCTCGCAGCACCAGGAAACTGTCCATCGGTCCACAAATTGCTCCCGTGGCATTTTGGATGAATGCCAATCGCGCGGCAAGGTCATCGTTCTTCACAACCAAGGCGCCCAGCACTACATCGCTGTGACCTCCTAGGTATTTGGTTGCCGAATGCAAAACAATGTCTGCGCCAAGGGTCAGTGGCTGCTGCAAATACGGGGTGGCGAAGGTGTTGTCCACCACCAAAAGGGCGTCAGCAGCTTGAGCTATGGTTGCCATGGCGGGGATGTCAATCACATTGAGCATGGGATTGGTGGGCGTCTCCACCCAGATCATTGCCGTTCGCTCATTGACCAAGGAAGCGATCTGCTCCGGTGAATCCATGTCCACAAAGTGGAATTGAATGCCAAATGGCTCATAGATTTTCACGAATTGCCGGTAGGTCCCTCCATACAAATCGCTGCATGAGATGACCTCGTCGCCTGGCTTGAGCAATTTCATGCACGCGTCAACCGCAGCCAATCCACTACCAAAGGCTAAGCCATGGCTGCCTAGTTCAATGCTAGCTAAAGCCTTTTCCAGGGCATGCCTGGTGGGGTTAAGGGTGCGACTGTACTCATAGCCCTTGTGTTGACCGGGGGCTGTTTGCACATAGGTGGATGTCTGGTAAATGGGCGGCATGACAGCACCTGTGCTGGGATCAGGTTCTTGTCCGCCATGGATGGCTAAGGTGCCAAAGTTTTGATTTTTCATGGCTGCAAATTCGGACATTAATGGCTGGAATAAAAGCCCAATGCTCGAAAGGTGAAAAATGTGGACTTTTGACCCATGCAAGGAAGATTAGCACCATCCCCTTCTGGGCACTTACACATTGGCAATGCGTCCAGCCTATTGCTTGCTTGGCTAGATGCTCGGTCAAGCAGTTCTGCGTTGATGATGCGCATGGATGACTTGGATCCCCAGCGAAGCAAGATGGCCTTTGCTGAAGCCGCCTTGACAGACTTGTCATGGTTGGGACTGAACTGGGATGGGGAGGTTCTCTACCAGTCCGCAAGCCATGATCGCTACCGATTGGCCTTGCAGCAACTGATTGACCAAGACCTTGTCTACGCTTGCGACTGCAGCAGGAAAGCCATCCAGTCAGCCATGCAGGATGTCGTCCGAGCACCCCATGGCAAACCCCTGGTTGGCTACCCTGGAACCTGTGCCAACAAAGCCTTGCCCCTGCATGACGGTCATGCCTTGAGGTTTCGCTGGTCCGGAGACCCATTCGTTCTCCAACGGGCAGATGGAGCCTGGTCCTACCAGCTGGCCGTCGTGATTGATGACGCGCACCAAGCTGTCAGATCTGTGGTCCGTGGCATGGACCTCAGAGAAAGCATTCCTCCCCAACAAGCATTGATTGAAGCCCTTGGTCTTGAGGGCCCAACCTATTGGCATGTGCCCTTGTGGATGGGTCCCGATGGGCACCGATTGAGCAAGCGGCATGGCGACATGGCCATCAGGGATTTCAAGGCAAGGGGCTGGACCCCAGAGGCTTTGATAGGCTGGATCAGTCATGGGTTAGGCCTCAATGAGCAAGCAAAGCCCTTGTCCGCTCAGGAGCTGTTAGCAGTATTTGATCACCAACTTGTGAAAAGCCAACCGGTACTGCATGAACAGGTTTTACCTTTGTGGGCATGATTCTATCCATGACTGGCTATGGTAAAGGCCAATCCCAAGACGGTGATCAAAGCATCACTGTAGAAATTCGCTCGCTCAACAGCAAGGGTTTAGACCTGAGCCTGCGACTGCCCGCCACCTACCGCGACCGTGAAATGGCTTGGCGAAAACGCGTAGCCGCTGCTGCAGAGCGCGGCAAGGTTGAGGTCAATATTCACCGCAGACTAGAATCAGTAAACCACATAGGCTTGGATGCCGACTGGCTGCAGTCAAGCATGCAAACTTTGCAGTCCATTGGCGGGGACATCTCCAATGAAGCGGCTTTGTCCATGGCGCTCAAATTGACCAAGCCGCAACAAGCGGAGGTATTGTCGGACAGCGAATGGGCCGCCGCAGAGCAGGCCATCGATGAAGCTTTAGTCAACTTCCATCAATTCCGTCAAAGGGAGGGAGAGGCCATGGCCGATGATTTGCGCGTTCATGTGGCAGCCATTCAAGCTGGTTTGGATCAGGTTGACACCTACGAGTCTGCACGCATTGAGCGAGTGAAAGAGCGGTTGACCAAGCACCTTGAAGATGCAGCGCTGAACGTCAACCAAGACCGATTTGAGCAAGAGCTCATCTACTACTTAGAGAAGTTTGACATCAATGAAGAAAAGGTGCGATTGCAAGCACACCTTACGCATTTCCTTGACACATTGAAGGATGGCTCTGGCAGGAAACTGGGCTTTTTAGCTCAAGAGATTGGCCGCGAGGTGAACACCCTTGGCAGCAAAGCCAACCATGCAGATCTACAATCCTTGGTGGTCTCCATGAAGGAGTCCTTGGAGAAGATCAAGGAGCAATCCCTCAACGTCCGATGAGCGATAATCAGCTGTTGATTCTATCCGCGCCCTCTGGGGCAGGGAAAACCACCTTGGTGAAGGCCATGATGGCCAATTTTCCCTGGCTAGCCTTCAGCGTATCAGCTACAAGTCGCCAGCCTCGAGGCAAGGAAAAGGACGGTGTGGATTACCATTTTCTCAGCCCTGAGGCCTTCAATCAACGCGTGGAGTCCGGTGACTTTCTTGAATGGGAAGAGGTGTACCGCGGGGACAAATATGGCTCTTTGAAATCGGAAGTGGAGGCCCTGTGGGCTCAAGGGAAAATGGTGGTCTTTGATCTGGATGTCGTTGGCGGTCTAAACCTGAAAAAGCAGTTTGGCGATCAAGCCTTTGCCTTGTTCATCCAACCCCCCAACCAGACAACATTGGCAGACCGACTAAGAAAGCGCAACACGGATACCCCAGAAAAAATTCAAGAACGCCTCGCAAAGGCAGACAAGGAAATCGCCCTTGCCAGCGCGTTTGACCACATCATTGTCAATGACAATTTACAAGTGGCCATTGATGAGCTGAACCATATGGTCGCATCCTTTGCTCACCCCGACTTAAGCAAGTGACTGCTATGAGGCCGCGCATTGGACTATTTTTTGGCAGCTTCAACCCCATTCATCGTTCGCATGTGATTGTAGCCACGGCTCTGCAGCAGTGGGCTCAGCTTGATCATGTTCGGCTGGTTCTCACCCCACACAGCCCCAACAAAAGCAAGGATGACCTGCTGGAAGACCAGGAGCGATTAACCATGGTGGAGGCCGCATTGGCAGGCATGGAAAACTTGAAGGTGGAGCGCATCGAACTGACCTTGCCACAGCCTAACTACACCATTGACACGGTCCGCGCCTTGATGGACAGGGAGCCTGACTGTGACTTTGTTCTATTGATGGGTGCTGACAATTTACTAGGATTTGCTGAATGGAAACAGTCGGAAGACATCCTTAAATGCCTGCCTTTGTTGGTGTACCCAAGACCACATTACCCTTTGCCTGATGACAGCCCGTGGCACAACCATTCCCGCGTCACGCTGGTACCAGGCAAGGCCATGGAGCGCAGCAGCAGCAACATCCGGGAGGCACTGAAGTCTGGCGCAAGCATCCAAGGCGAGGTTCACGACACCGTGGCCGACATGCTTCACAATAAGGGGCATTATACCCAAGAATGATTCAGTAAATTTCCCTCATGGAATCCAATGAGGCATCTGTCCCATTTTTGCGCCGCGTTGCCAGGGATTTAACCCGCCAACACCAAGGTCAATTGCACCGCTTAGGCATCATTTTGCCATCGCGTCGGGCAGAGCGATCCCTTCGCCATGCCTTCTCATTGGAGGCCGATGGCCCCGTGATGTCACCTGGCATTTGGTCTATTGAATCGGTCATGATGGGCTTCGCTGGGCGGCGACCTGTCAGCCCTGTGGAGCAGCTGCTCGCCCTGTACCACGTTCACCAAAATGAAACTGATACGGAAGCTTTGGAGGACTTTTTGAAGTGGGGCCCAACCTTGCTTCGAGACTTTGGTGAGATTGATCGGCATGGGGTGGATGCGCAAGCCTTGTACCGAGAGCTCAAAGAGGTTGAGACCCTGGCAGAATGGGGGCTTGATCTACCCACTGATTTGATGCAGCGACGTCTGGATTTATGGTTGAAGATGCCCCGCCTCTACCAAGGCTTTCATCAGCGGTTAGCCGCAGAAGGCTTGGGGACGCCTGGCGAGTTGTTCCGCTCTGCCGTGAGCGATGGTGACCTCAAGAAGACATTGACACAGTGGATGGACAAGCAAGGCATGAGTCAGGTAACTTTTGTTGGCTTCAATGCCCTGACACCACCAGAAAAAGAACTGATGGTCACGGCGCATCATCACCTAGGCGCAACAGCCTATTGGGATGTTGACAGCCATTATTTTAACGACCCGCAACATGAGGCTGGCGAAGCACTGCGGGCATTGCATCAAAGCCTCCCTAAGGGTTTGTGTGGGGACTTTGATGCAGCGCAGGGCTACTTCGCCACCTCAACAGCAGACTTTCACAGCCGCCAAGCGCCTGGCGCCATTGGGGTAGCAAAGGCCGTGGGTCACCTACTGGAGGCGCACCTCAACCAACATGGCAACATGGATGGCTGCGCCGTGATTCTTCCCGATGAATCCTTGCTTGTTCCCTTGCTTCAGGCTCTGCCACTAGGCATTCAAGAAGCCAATGTCACCATGGGTCTCATGCTCGAACACAGCGCCGTGTACGCGGGCATTGACGCCTTTTTGCAGTACCATGAAACCCTTGAACAGGGCCGGGGAAGCATGCCAAGAAAAAGCCTTGAGGCCACCTTGGTTCATCCCATTTCCGCTGCCTTGGTGGGTGACGAGAAGGCCCTAGGCCAGGCACTGTGGTCCTTCCGAAACAGCCGGAGATCCCACTGGGACCACGCTGACATCACCAACCTTTTTGATGAGGCTCAACCCATGTGGGCAAAGTCCGACAAAGCCAGTCAGTGGCTGGACATGATGCGAAGGCGCTTGCTCACACACTTGACAACCCTGACACAGGCCTGGGATGTTGAACCCGGTCGCCTCTGCGCTCAAGCCATGGCGCAAACGTTGGACTGGCTACCTGAAGGGCAGATTTCTTTTGCGACGCTGCGGCGGCTTTTCAAGCAATTTGCTGCGCAAAGCCCTGTGGCTTTTTATGGCGAACCCTTTGATGGGTTGCAGGTATTGGGCTTGCTTGAATCGCGGAGTCTGGATTTTGACACTGTCATCATTGCGCCTGCCAACGAAGGCAAGCTACCTGTCGGCCGGGGTGACGCCACCTTTTTGCCTAACGACCTCAGGCGGGCGTATGGCTTGCCTATCGCCAGCGACAGAGAAGCCGTCACGGCCTACCATGTCTACCGCCTACTGCAACGAGCAAAGCATGTTCACTTGGTTCACAACAACGAGCCTGAAGGCTTAGGCAAGGGTGAGCCCAGTCGTTTTGTGGTGCAGATGGGCATTGAACTGACACGCTATGCTGGCATCCAATGGCATGAGCATGCCACGGTGCTGCCTGTCATGCCTCCCATGATTCAGCAACCCTTTGTTTTGCCTCGCTCACAAGGCACCATGGACCGACTGGCGGATCAGCTGATGCATCGCGGCCTGAGCCCTTCAGCCCTGCATCAATACCTGCACCGACCAGAGGATTTTTACCAACGCTTTCTATTGGGGGTGTACCAAGAGGCGGATGTGTTGGATCGCATGGCGGGTCATGCCTTAGGTAATGTCTTGCACAAGGTTCATGAGAAAGCCTTCCTCCAGTGGCAATCCACCAAGCAATGGCCCGAACCAAAGCTTGTCACGGCGTGGACCGCGGAAAGCCTTCTTGCACATTTTCCAGGATCCGGACGGCAAGGGCCACATGTGTTGACCCACAAAGTGGCACATCAGCTGGCCAGCAATTATTGCCGCGAAGAAGGCAAGCGCATACAACATCAGACAGATCGACCCTCGCCCTGGACCATTCACGGTGTAGAAAAGAAACTGCAGGCAAAGCTTATCGTGGATGGCAGGGAAATCCTGTTGAAAGGCAGTGCCGATCGCATCGAGCAATGGCCTGATGTGACTGTGATTGTGGATTTAAAAACTGGGCAATTCAAGCCAACTGAATTGGGCATTACCTCAGCAGATCAATGGCAGAAATCTAGCAAGAGCAAAGCCCTGCAGCTCATGTTTTACATCTGGCTTCTAGCGCAGCAAGAAGGACTAAGCGGACCTTGGATG
Organism: uncultured Flavobacteriales bacterium; assembly: GCA_963925545.1. Classification (GTDB taxonomy): domain Bacteria; phylum Bacteroidota; class Bacteroidia; order Flavobacteriales; family Schleiferiaceae; genus TMED14. The sequence goes on from CAWUSA010000010.1 coordinate 31,166, forward strand.
GCAGGCATCGACGCTTTAAGACAGCCTAAATCGCCCGTCAGCTATTTATCCATCGATCGATCCACAATCATTGAGAAGGATGCGGTAAAGGCCTTTGAGTCTGAAGTTCTGATTCCTTTGATTCGGGAAATGCTGGCCTCAGTTGCGCCGGTTTGACAGCATGCGGGCAACGTATTTGCCAATGATGTCAAACTCTAAATTCACGGAATCTCCCACCTGCAACGCGCACAAATTGCTGTGCTCCCAGGTGTAGGGGATGATGGCAACGGACAAGCCTTCGCTTGTGGATTGGACCACTGTCAGACTCACCCCGTTGATGGTGATGGATCCTTTGTTGACCGTGAGGAAATCCTCCTTGCTTGGGTGGCTGATGTGCAGCACATGGCTTCCGTCCAGCGTTTCAATGCGACTCACCTGACCCATGCCGTCAACGTGGCCCTGAACAATGTGCCCATCGAGTCGGCCATTGGCAACCATGCAGCGTTCCACATTCACCAAATCCCCCATTTGCCATTGACCAATGGTGGTCTTTTTCAGGGTTTCTGCGATGGCAGTCACCGTGTAGGTGCTCTGTCCATCAGCTGTTGACCCAAAGGCCACCACCGTGAGGCAGCAACCATCATGAGCCACTGATTGGTCCACCTTGAGCTCAGCTGCTAAAGGGCTTGAAAGCTCAATATGCACATTGCCTGCGTCGTGGGTGATGGCGTGAACGCTAACGGTATTTTCTATGATTCCTGTGAACACCGGGCGAAGGTACGATGCCTACCTTCGTAACCATGAAATGGACAGTACAACCCACAGCAAGCGATGGTGCCTCAAGGGCCCTATGTCAACCCACGATCCAAGCCCTGAAAGCTGCCGGTCTGAGCGAAGAACAGTGCAGTATTCTTAAGGGAAGAGAAGCCCGTGGCGTCAAAGGATGGACCTCTTTTCCGGGTGAAGACGCTGGCCTCTATGCCCGCACGATTGATGTCGATGCCCGAGATGCAGAAGGCCTGCATAAGCTAAGACAGGCTGGGGCTGACCTTGGCAAGTTATTGGCTTCAGACAAAGTAGATCACATTCACGTAGACGCTGGCAAAGGGGGCGATACCGTCGCTGAAGGCGTTGCCTTGAATAGCTACCGCTACACGGATTTGCTTGGCAAAAAAGCCAGCGAAGCATGGACGCTCAAAGGCATCCAGGTGGCTCATGGGTCCAAGGACCAAGCAGACCTGTCAAAGGCTGTGCATATCACCAGGGATTTGGTCAATGCACCTGTGTGGAGTTTGACCGCCATGGACCTTGCAGATCAGGCAGAGAAACTGGGCAAAGACCATGGCTTCCAAGTCACCGTGCTAGGCAAATCTCAAATTGAGTCCTTGAAGATGGGCGGCTTGCTTGCTGTGAACAAAGGCAGCATCGACCCTCCAAGGTTTATAATTCTTGAGCACAAACCCGAAAACGCAAGCAACGACAAGCCCATTGTTTTGGTAGGCAAAGGCGTGGTGTATGACACCGGCGGCCTCAGCCTCAAACCAAGCCCCTACATGGAAGACATGAAATGTGACATGGGCGGTTCGGCAGCTGTGATTGGTGCCTTTTGCGCCATGGCCTCACAGGGCTTGAACAAACACGTGATTGGCTTGATTCCAGCCACGGATAACCGACCTGGCGGCAATGCCGTCACACCTGGTGATGTAATTACCATGATGAGCGGGCACACGGTTGAAGTCCTGAACACGGACGCAGAGGGACGTCTCATCCTTGCCGATGCCTTGCATTACGCGAAGAAATACCAGCCAAGTTTGGTCATGGATCTGGCTACCTTGACCGGTGCTGCAGCTAGAGCCATTGGGCGACAGGCTTCAGTTGCTATGGGAACCGCCTCCGACACAATCATGACAGATTTGGTTACCAGTGGTTTTGACTGCCATGAGCGTGTGGTGATATTCCCTTTCTGGGATGATTACGCGGATTTGATCAAAAGCGAGATTGCTGACATGAAGAACATTGGTGGCGCTGAAGCTGGCGCTGTCACAGCAGGCAAGTTTCTTGAGCATTACACCGACTACCCCTATGTGCACATTGACATTGCTGGACCCGCCTTTTTGGATGCGCCCTGGTGCTACTTTGGTAAAGGTGCGACAGGGGTTGGCGTGCGTCTTTTGATGGCCTTCCTTAACAGACAAGACTGAGCTGCAATGCAAGCAGTTGTCATTGGCATCAGTTGTGGCGACCTCAACGGCATAGGCCTTGAAGTCACGCTGAAAGCCTTGCAAAAAAAGTCAGCAGCCCTTGAATCCGGTCAGCTTGAGATTCGCCTGTACTGCCGGGAAGATGTATTGTTTGCCTACCATGCTTTGATGCCCGATTTCCCTCCAGTGGGGGAAGCCATTCAGGCCATCAACCCATGGCGAGATCGCGCCATCAACCTGCAGCCGGGCGCCCTCCGCCCTGAAATAGGCCAGGCAGCCCTGGACAGCTTTTCCATGGCATGTGATGACTTGGAAAGTGGACGCATTCACGCCTTGGTGACAGCTCCCTTGCACAAGGCAAGCTTGCCTGCGCAGGATGGCCAGCCCTTCAGTGGCCACACCGGCTACTTGTCTCAACGATTCCGCGGCAAGGCCTTGATGGTCCTGTCAGCTGGCACAACCCGCGTGGCCCTAGCCACTGAACATGTGCCAATCAAGGAATTGAATGCACTGCTGGGGCCTGAGTTGCTCACAGAGAAGTTGCATGCCTTTCATCAGGCCCTCCAGATCGACTTTGGCATCAGTAATCCCTCGATTTCCGTGCTTGGCTTGGACCCCCATGCTGGTGATCACGGCGCCATTGGCGAAGCTGACAAAGCATGGGTCAAGCCCGTGATTCAACGACTGCAAGATGGTGGCATGTCCATCTCTGGACCGCAGCCCGCTGATGGGTTTTTTGGTCGCAAAGGGCATGAAACCGTGGATGGCGTCATGGCCATGTACCATGACCAAGGGCTGATCCCTTTCAAACTGCTTCACTTTGGCCAAGGGGTAAACAGCAGCCACGGGCTTTCCCATGTCAGAACCAGCCCTGATCACGGGGTGGCATTTGACATTGCAGGCGAAGGCAAGGCCGATGCCGGAAGCATGCTGGCAGCCCTTGATGCAGCCATTGCCATGGTGCAACAGCGCAAATTTTTCCATGGCCAATGATGCCACTTATAAGGGGATAATGGCGTATATTTGCCGCCCCAAAGCAAACTGATTGTGAGAAAGCGCGAAACGGTCCTGACCTTCTCTGGTCTCTCTCTCGGTGAGCATGCTCTGGATTATCATCTCGATGATGCGTTCTTTGCTTCCTATGAAAACCCGGACCTTGAGGGGCTTCACTGCCCGGTCAAGATTTCAGGCTCGCTGCGTAAGGCCAACAACATGTTGACGTTGAACCTTGCATTTGATGGACTGTTGGATTGCCAATGCGATATCAGCAACGAGCCCATGTCTCTACCGCTAACAAATGCCTACCAGGTGATTGTTCGTTTTGGCAATGCCTTTGACGATAGCAATCCGGATCTCATCATTCTCCCCTTTGGAGAGATTGAAGTGGACTTGAGCCAGCTGTTCTACGAACTGGTGGCCCTTTCCATCCCCATGAGAAAGGTCAGACCTGACCTGGTTTCAGACGAAGACGAAGACGATTCATTGGATGACACAACGTATTTGAGCAATTGAATTAAAGTAGACTACCATGGCACATCCTAAAAGACGCCAATCCACGACACGCCGCGACAAGCGACGCACCCATTACAAGGCTGAAATGCCCCAATTGGCTATTTGCAAAACCACGGGCGAAGCCCATTTGATGCACCGCGCACATTGGTTTGAAGGCAAGATGTATTACAAGGGCAAGGTAGTTATTGACAGCACTGAGGAAGCTCAGGCATAATCCGTTTTTATTGATTTTATGGCCGTTTTAGGTCATTTTTGCGCTAATCCGAGGCTTTTTGCCTCGGATTTCGTGTTTTTAATCGCACCTTTGCCGGCTAAACAACTACGGAATGAACCTAAAAGAACTGCAAGCCTTCATAAAATTTGTCTCCAAATCTGGCGTCTCAGAAGTCTCCCTTGAAAAGGACGACTTCAAAGTCACTGTAAAAACCGGCAAAGGAGAGGCCGTCCTGGTCCAAGCCACTGCTGCACCGGCTGCTGCACCGGCTGCTGATTTCCCTGCTGCACCTGCTGCTGATTCCCCTGCTGCACCTGCTGCGGATGAATTCGCCCACTGCATTGCAGTTAAGTCACCCATGATTGGCACCTTTTACCGTCGACCATCGCCAGATAAGGACATCTTTGTCAATGTCGGTGACGTTGTTGCAGAAGGCGATTGCGTTTGCATCATCGAGGCCATGAAGCTCTTCAATGAAATTGAAAGTGAAGTTGCTGGTAAGATTGTCAAGGTCTTGGTTGAAGACGGCTCGCCTGTCGAGTACGACCAGCCCTTGTTTTTGGTTGACCCCTCTTAGGCCATAGCTATGATTAAAAAAATCTTAATCGCCAACCGCGGTGAGATTGCCATGCGCATCATTCGCACGTGTCGCGAAATGGGCATCCAAACGGTGGCAGTCTATTCTACAGCAGACAGAGACAGCCTGCATGTTCGCTTTGCAGATGAGGCAGTGTGCATTGGACCCGCAGCTTCTTCAGAAAGCTATTTGAAAATCGCAAACATCATGGCAGCGGCTGAGGTCACCAATGCAGATGCCATCCATCCCGGTTATGGCTTCTTGGCAGAGAATGCCACTTTCTCCAAAGTCTGTGCAGACAATGGCGTCAAATTCATTGGTGCCAGCCCTGAGCACATTGCCCGCATGGGGGATAAGGCTTCAGCGAAACAAACCATGAAAGAGGCTGGCGTTCCCTGCGTGCCTGGTTCAGATGGCTTGTTGAAGGATTTGGATGAAGCAAAGAAAATAGCAAAATCCTTTGGCTACCCTGTAATGATCAAAGCCACGGCAGGTGGCGGCGGCAAGGGTATGCGTGCTGTATGGTCTGCCTCAGAGATGACCAAGGCCTGGGAAGATGCCCGACAGGAGGCTAAGGCTTCCTTTGGCAATGACGCCATGTACATGGAGAAGCTCATTGAGGAGCCTCGTCACATTGAAATCCAAATCATTGGGGATTGCAACGGCAAAGCTGTGCACTTGAGTGAGCGTGATTGCTCCATTCAGCGCCGCCATCAAAAATTGACCGAAGAGACCCCTTCGCCGTTCATGACGGATGAGCTGCGTTCTGCCATGGGTAAATCCGCTATTCTTGCTGCAGAGCACATCAAGTATGAAGGTGCCGGCACCATTGAATTCTTGGTTGACAAGCACCGCAATTTTTACTTCATGGAAATGAACACGCGGATTCAAGTTGAGCACCCCATCACCGAAGAAGTGACCGACTACGACCTGATTCGTGAGCAAATCAAAATGGCCAGCGGTGTTGTCCTTTCTGGCCGTAGCCATGAACCGAAGCAATGGGCTATTGAATGCCGAATCAATGCTGAAGATCCGCACAACAATTTCCGGCCAAGTCCAGGGAAAATCACGGCATTCCATGCCCCCGGTGGCCATGGTGTTCGCGTCGACACCCATGTTTACGCCGGCTATACCATTCCACCGAACTACGACTCCATGATTGCCAAGCTGATTGTAACCGGTCGCAATCGCAGCCAAGCCATTGAGCGCATGAAGCGTGCCTTGGACGAGTTCGTGATTGAGGGCGTGAAGACCACCATCCCTTTCCATCAGCAATTGATGGTGCATTCAGATTATGTGACGGGCAGCTACACCACTAAATTCATGGAAGACTTCGAGATCAAATAGTCTCGAAATTTGCAACACAATAGAGCATCAATCATGGCAGATCGCACAATCACCAAGGGGTTCATTGACCCAACCTTTCAGGTGCGAAATCTGCTGCAACGCCTGCTTGGACTGCTCTACCACAGCTACTACTACATCTTGATGTTTGTGAGTATCATTGGCCTGTTTCCCTGGCTTTTCCATTACTCCAAGCACGACAAAGACTTCCCTTCCTTCTATCGCTTTGGTCGCTTATGGTCCGCATTGATCCTTAACGGGATGGGGCTGGTCAGAAAGGTAGCCTATGAAGCAGACATCCCCTGGGACAGGCCCTATGTGGTGGTTGCCAACCACAGCAGCGAACTGGATATCATGGTCACCTACCGCTTGGTGAAATCCCCCACTGTTTTCATTGGCAAGATTGAATTGACCCGCATTCCCCTTTTTGGGTTTTTCTTCAAGCGTTCAAGCATCTGTGTGGACAGAAAAAGTTTGGCAAGCGCCCGTGAGGTGATGGCCCAATCCTCAGACTGTTTGACAAAGGGCCTAAACATGTGCATCTACCCCGAGGGGGGCATTCCAAAAAACCCTGCCATGCTGCTGGGTCCCTTCAAGCGTGGGGCATTCAAACTAGCCATCGAGCACGGGGCTGACATTCTTCCCATCACCTTTGGTGGGCATCGCCAGCATTTCCCAGACCTGCTGAAAGGCGGCAAACCAGGCGTCATCAGGGCCACAGTGCACAAGCCCATTGCAACCAAAGGAATGACCCAAGGCGATGCGCAAGCGCTGAGCAACAGCGTTCATGACGTAATTTTGTCCCAGTTGAAAACCTACAGAAAGCTTTCATGAGTATCCAACAAGCAGACATCCTGAAACTCGCCCACCTCGCCAGATTGAAAATGACCGAGGAGGAGGCCACAGCCATGCAGGCTGATATGGTGAAAATACTAGAATTTGTTAGTCAAATTGAAGCCATGGACCTTGATGGTGTGGAGCCGCTTGTGTACCTATCTGATCGGGAGAATGTACTTCGCGATGACCAACCCAATGAGGCCATGACACAAAAGCAAGCTCTGAGCAATGCCCCAGATGCCAACAGTGACTACTTCAAGGTCCCTCGCTTCATGGACAAAAGCTGAATAGCTCTAGCTGTTGAGCTTAGCGTGAGCTGCTAGACCATCTCAACTCTGATTCGTATAGCATACTTTTGCCGGCATGCGCAAGAACAACAAGGCAGCCGTTAGCTTCATTTTTGTGACCCTGCTTCTGGACGTGATTGGCTTAGGGATTATCATCCCTGTCATCCCGGCATTGATTCAGGAATTGACAGGCTCTACCCTATCTGAGGCCTCGCAATATGGCGGTTGGTTAATCTTTGCCTATGCCTTTTTTCAATTTGTATTCGCCCCCATTGTCGGCGGCCTGAGTGATCGGTTTGGCCGACGCCCGGTCCTCTTATTTTCCCTGTTCGGCTTTGGGATAAACTACCTGTTGCTCGCCTTTGCGCCAACCATTGCATGGCTGTTCATTGGCCGCATCATTTCTGGCATATTTGGTGCCTCCTATTCAACAGGTGCAGCTTACATCGCAGATGTCAGCAGCAAGGAGAATCGGGCACAAAATTTTGGATTAATCGGTGTGGCCTTTGGTGTGGGTTTCATCATTGGACCAGTGATCGGGGGTGTATTGGGTGAAATTGGTTCTCGAATTCCATTTTTTGCGGCCGCAGGACTTTCCATTATCAATTGGCTCTACGGCGTATTTGTCTTGCCTGAATCCTTGCCTGAATCCAAGCGCCGACCCTTTGACTGGAGAAAGGCCAACCCCATTGGATCGCTGATGGCGCTCAAGCATTACCCAGCTGTCGCGAGCCTGGTGGGCACCTTTGCCTTCATCTACCTTGGGTCCCATGCCGTGCATGGCACATGGAGCTATTTCACCATGGAAAAATTTGCCTGGTCTGAGTCCATGGTTGGCTACTCTTTAGGTGCAGTTGGCATTGCCAGCGCCATTGTACAAGGCGGCTTGATTCGTGTCATCATTCCAAAAATTGGCGAGTACAAAACCTTGATTTTTGGCCTATTGATGAACCTGATTGGCCTCCTTCTCTTTGCCTTTTCGCCCACGGGTTTTTGGATGTTTGTCTTCATTGCGCCCTACTGCTTGGGTGGCTTTGCCGGCCCCGCATTGCAGGCCATCGTCACCAAGCAAGTGCCCGACAATGAGCAGGGCCAGCTGCAGGGAACCCTGACGAGCACCATGAGCGCTACGGCTATTGTAGGCCCCCTATTGATGACCAGTGTTTTTGCCTACTTCACCTCAGGCAATGCGCCTTTTTACTTCCCAGGTGCCGCCTTTATCGTGGCTGCTGTATTTGTGGCTATTGCGCTGGTGATCATCGTCAAGCGAGGCGAGGCGAAGACGACGGGGCAGGAACTTTGATCAGTCTATTGAACGACAATACGTATCGGCAGCTCGCCACTGTGCATTTCAGCAATCACCTTGATGGAGTCCATGCTGAGATCGTTTTTGGTCTTCGTCATGTAGCTGGTCAATGTGATGAACTTCCCAGGGAAGACGATGCGATTCTTTGCTTCGAATGTCCCGATTTCTTCACGGTTTACCGAAAGGTATACGCGCATCATGGCACCCACGGCCGTCCCTTGAATGATCTTGAATCCGTAAGGAATGTCTTCATCAACACGATTAACAAGCACCCAGTCATCGTTGATTTTTTCCAAGATCAACACGTCACTTGAGTCAATGATGCCGTAATCAATCAAATTGAAGCTGTCAGGGCTATGGAAATAGACATCAATCTGGTTTTCAATGACGGGATCCCCTGATAGGTTATCGCATGACGTGATCGTCAAGGCTAAAAGGACGACACCAAACAAATGAACAAAACTGATTGACCTCTTTGCTTTTGTTAACTCATGCATGACCTCAGTGGGTATTCATTGGTTCAGTTCACTCACGCCAACAGCTTGATGCTTGTTGGTGATGCTCACTGACCAAATGGTGACTTTATTACCCAAAACATGCAATTACCATGCCATCAGCTTAGGCAAAATCCATGATTCGGTGGCTCTTTGCCTGCAGTAGTTTCCCTGAATTCGTAATGGCGGGTTGTTGCTTCTGATCTCTACCCTCTTGAGGTATCAAAGGCATTCAATCCTTCACGGCCTCAGGGTTCACGATCAGTAAATTACTCAAAGACGCAATGGCCAATGACAGGCCTGCCAACAACATGGCATTAATGGCTGAATCCCCAAAAAGGAAGGTGTAAATAGCCACCAAAGATGTGGCTGCCACGATTTGCGGGATGACGATGAACATGTTGAATAGGCCCATGAATACCCCCATTTTCTCGCCATCAATGAAGCTGGAAAGCATGGCGTAGGGCATGGATAATATGGAGGCCCATGCGACGCCAATGGCCATGAATGCAACGCCTAAGTAATCAGGGCTATCCATCCAAAACATGCTGAAAAATCCCAAGGCGCCAATCATCAATGAAGCCATGTGCAGGTTACGACGGTTGATCTTTCGTCGCGAGGTGTACAGGGTCAACAACAGGGCAAAAGCCATGGAGCTCAAGCCATACATGCCCATGTTTGCTCCCACTTGGTCTGCTGCGTCATTGTATGCTTGGCTGGCCAACTGGTAGCCTTCAATCACCTCGTCCGACGCCACATTCAAGTGGATGGCCTGGGGCTTTGGGGCGTTAAACACATGCGCTGTCAAGGCTGGTGTCGCCATGGACCACATGGCGAAAAACGCAAACCAGGAAAAAAACTGCACAAGGCCTAAGCGCTTCATCGTCAATGGCATGTTTTGGATGTTACTCAGGATTTCTCGGCCTGCGACAAGGGGATTTTTTGCGTTTTTCTTTGCCGCTTCAAAGGCCTCCATGTCCTCTGGGGGGTACTCATCTGTCGTAAAGACCGTGATGAGCATGCTGACGATGAATACCGCGGCACCCACGGCAAAGGCAACCTTCACAGACATAGGGACCACGCCGGGGTCAGCTACATTGCTAACGCCCATTTTGGTGATGAACAAGGGCAGGTTAGACGCCACCCAAGTGCCAATGCCAATGATGAGGGTTTGCATGACAAACCCATAAGACCGCTGGTTGTTTGGCAGTTTGTCCGCCACAAGAGCCCTGAATGGCTCCATGGAAATATTGATGGAGGCATCCAACACCCACAAGCTGCCTGCTGCCATCCACAAAACCGATGAATGAGGGACAGCAAACAGGGCAAGCGAACTCAGCACTGCACCAATCAAAAAGAAGGGCCGCCTTCTACCCCACCTGGCATGCCACGTTTTATCGGACAAATAACCAATGATGGGCTGAACAATCAGGCCAGTTAGTGGTGCCGCAATCCAAAGCATTGGAATGTCATGCTCATTGGCGCCTAGGGTTTGAAATATCCGACTCATGAATCCGCCTTGCAGGGCAAAGCCAAACTGGATGCCCAAAAAGCCAAAGCTCATGTTCCATATTTGCCAAAATTTGAGTTGGGGTCTATGCGTGCTTGACATCCAATTAGTTTTAGGTGGTCCGATTAAGCCTTGTTGCTCCAGCGGTAAAGCCTCGCTGGCTTGTGGTAGACGCCAGTCTGCTTTTCCTCCAAGGGAATAACCCACTTGTCATTGATGACTTTTTTTCGAAAGTTTCGCTTGTCAAAGGTGGTTCGAAGGATGACCTCATGCACTGACTGCATCTGTGTGAGGGTGAACTTTTCAGGCAATAGCTTGAAGCCAACCTGCATGTCTTTCAAGGCCTTTCTCAAGGTGCCTAATGCGCGATTGAAGATGTCATTGTGATCAAATGCCAGAGCAGGGACATCGTAGGCATCTGCCCAAAAAACCCGCTTAGCAAAACCTGATGCTGATGGGTTGAAGTCTTCCATTTTCACCAAGGCATAGTAAGCGATGGTGATGACCCTTGCTTCAGGGTTGCTCCGATGTGTTCTTAGCCATGGCAGATCATTGGTGTTGCTGACGCGATTGGGGTCACCAAAGGCGCCACATTGTCGCAAATACAACCCCGTCAACCCGGTCAGTTCTTTGAGCACCCGAGAGGCTGCTTCATCAAGGCTTTCCTCATCCTGCAAATGATCTCCCGGCAAAGCAAACCGATGGTCTTGACCCAGGTCTTCTTGTTCAATTAAGAGCGCGTTGAGCCTCTGGCCATCAAAGCCAAAAACGACACAGTCTACAGAAACATTGGGATTGATCATTGCTTGAGCATAAATGTACGAAATACACTTAGCCGATGGTCATGGGCGGTTAAAATCACCCTTCGTGTACGAAATACACTTTCAGTATGATTAAGTTGTACCTTTGAAAATCGTGAATACCTCTATCCAACATATTGCTGTGATCACTTCCGGTGGCGACGCACCTGGAATGAATGCAGCTATCCGAGCCGTCGCCCGGACTGCATCCTACCATGGCCTCAAGGTTAGTGGTTATTATCGCGGCTACGATGGCTTGATGGAGGGGGACTCGGTAGGCATGACTGCGCGAAGCGTAAAAAACACATTAGCTATGGGCGGAACCTGGCTGAAATCAGCCCGTTCTGAGGCCTTTAGAACTGTTCAGGGACGTGTCATTGCTGCAAAGACATTAGAGTCTGACGGGGTTGATGCCCTGGTGGTGATTGGCGGTGATGGGAGTTTCAGGGGTGCGCAGGCCTTGTCTGAAGAACATGGGATTCCCGTGATTGGCATACCCGGAACCATTGATAATGATTTGTATGGCACAGATCACAGCATTGGATTTGACACCGCGGTCAACACGGTGATGCATGCTGTAGATAAGATTCGTGACACCGCCAACAGCCACAATCGCTTTTTTTTGGTTGAGGTGATGGGGCGAGACTCAGGCTTCATTGCATTGAGCGCAGCCATTGCAACTGGGGGGATGGATGCCATTTTACCCGAGGTTGAGTACAGCGTTAATGAACTCTTTGAGACGGTCAGGCAGGGTGCTAAGCACAAAAAAACGTCCAATATTGTCATTGTCGCAGAAGGATCAACCATTGGAAACCCTAGCGAATTGGCTCAGGCCTTGGTGACAGAGTTTCCTGAACTGGACGTCAAGGTGAGCACCTTGGGTCACATGCAGCGCGGCGGATCCCCCAGCCACTTGGATCGAATCCTGGCTGGACGATTGGGTGTTGGCGCAGTGGACGGCCTGCTTCAGGGGAAAAACCAGGTCATGGTTGGCCTTCAGCAAGGACAGCTCAACTACGTACCCTTTGACAAGGCCTGCTCACAAGGCAAGGACCTCAACCTGGACCTCTTGCGTGTTGCAGACATTCTATCTATTTGATCATTACAGCCCTTGAATCTGTTTGATAATCTACTACATTCACACTCATGAAACGCATCGCTATCAACGGGTTTGGCCGCATCGGCCGACTCACCTTTCGTAACTTATTACTGCTTGACAACGTAGAGGTTGTCGCCATCAATGACCTCACGGACATCCGCACCCTGACACATTTGCTCAAGCATGACTCTGCTCAGGGCGCCTTTAACGGCAGCGCAGAGGTTGGCGATGGCTGCATTATAGTCAACGGCCAGGCAATCACTGTGACCAGCGAACGGCGCCCATTGGACCTGCCCTGGCAAGCCATGAAGGTCGATTTGGTGATCGAATGCACGGGGCTGTTCACAGACCAAGTGGCCTTAGACCAGCACCTGCAAGCTGGTGCCGGCAAAGTGCTGTTATCTGCCCCGGGCAAAAGCGGCATCAAAACTGTCGTCAATGGGGTGAACGACGAGACGCTCACTGCGGATGATCACATCGTCAGCAATGCCTCCTGCACCACCAACTGCTTGGCTCCTATGATGAAGGTTTTGAATGACAGTTTTGGTGTGGAACGCGCCTACATGTTGACAGTCCACGCCTACACCAATGACCAGAACATCTTGGACGCACCCCATCGGGATTTGCGTCGGGCACGAGCTGCTGCACACAACATCATTCCAACGACTACTGGCGCAGCAACAGCAGTGGGACTGGTCTTACCAGAATTGGCTGGGCGCATCCATGGCTATGCCATGCGGGTTCCCACCATCACGGGATCTGCCACCGACGTCACGGTTGAACTGTCACAAGAGGCCTCTGCTGAGGCCATCAATGCCGCCATGAAAACAGCAGCTGAAGGGCCACTCAAGGGCATTTTGCAGTTCAGCACGGAGCCCCTTGTTTCGTCTGACATCATAGGTAACAGCCATGGCTGCATCTTTGATAGCCAACTGACATCTTCGCAGGGAAACTTGGTGAAGATCATGGGCTGGTACGATAACGAAGCTGGTTATGCTGCCAGACTGGCGGGCGTGGCCAACACCTTGCTTAACCTCTGAACAGACCTCACATGATTATTATTGTAGAAAGCGGTTCAACCAAAGCCGATTGGATATTGCTCAATGGGGATGGCAGTGAACGCAAGCGTTGGAATTTGATGGGGTTCAATCCCTACTTCCATTCCTCAGCCACGGTTGAAGAGGCCTTGAGTAGTCACCATGAAATACCCCAATACGCACAAGATGTTGAGCAGGTCTGGTTCTATGGCGCAGGCTGCAGCTCCGACAAGCTCAACGCTGTCATTGGGAAAGGGCTCAAGCGGGTATTCACGCGGGCAAGCATCCATGTCGATCACGACTTGAAGGCTGCGGCCTACGCCACCTACGCTGGCCAGCCACACATTGCATGCATCCTAGGGACAGGCTCTAACTCCTGCTTTTTTGATGGCCAAACCATTCGCGAAGAAGTGCCGGCTCTGGCATACGTTTTGGGAGACGAAGGCTCTGCCAGCTACATTGGCAAACGCCTTGTGGCAGATTTCATTTACGGCCGCTTACCCAAGGCTCTGATGGCTGACTTTTCCGAGCAATACGACACTGACAAAACGGAAATCTTGCAGCATGTCTACAACCAACCCCATGCCAACGTGTACCTGGCGTCCTTCTCTACCTTTGCTGGGCAGCACACGGACGATCCGTACATTCAAGCATTGGTCAAGTCGGGCTTTGACCAGTTCATTGACATCCATGTCTGCTGCTTCCCTGAAGCTTTAGCTGGTGCGCCTGTGAATTTTGTTGGATCTGTTGCTAAGGCTTTTGAGCCCGTGTTAAAAGCCTGCTGCGAAGCAAGAAACCTCAATTATGGCCGCACCCAAGCAAAGCCTGTCAATTTGTTGGTTGACTACCATCTCACCGTCAAGCAGGTGTTAAGCAAGCCAATTCTGTCATGAAAATGGGGCTGATTTTTGACCTGGACGGTGTCCTTGTTGATAGTGCAGCCTTTCATTTCAAAGCATGGCAACGCATGGCTGAATCCCTGGGGATTGCCTTTGACCTTGAGGCCAATGAGCAGCTCAAAGGCTTATCAAGGGCACGATCCATGGACAAGATTTTGTCTTGGGGCGGCTTGAGCATGGCGGGGGGAGACAAGGCCCGCCACATGGCTGAAAAGAACGCCAATTACCTGGATTTAGTGGCTCAATTGACAACAAAAGACACCTTGCCTGGCGCTGAAAATTACTTGCGTGAAGCCCGTCGCTTGGGGCATCCCATTGCCTTAGGCTCTGCCAGCAAAAATGCTGGATTCATTTTGGAAAAAGTTGGTCTCATGGATTGCTTTGATGCCATTGTCGATGGCAATGTCGTCACCACCTCAAAGCCGGACCCCGAGGTTTTTCTCACGGCAGCAAAGTTGCTGAATAGGGCCCCGGAAGACTGCGTCGTGTTTGAAGACGCGGTGGCTGGACTGGAAGCAGCTCAACGTGGCGGCATGAAAACCATTGGCATTGGTGACCCCAGCGCCCTGTCTGCAGACAAGGTAGTCCCTGACTTAGCTGCCTTAGGCTCAGTGTCTGGCAGCCTTCTGGCATTCAACTTCAATGGGCAAGACTTATGAAGCCTCAAATCCTGATTCATCCCTGGAAGATCATTCAAGATCAATGGGATCCTTTGCAACAGCGCATGGCAGAAAGCTTGTTCGCGATTGGCAATGGACGCATGGGCCAGCGCGCCAACCACGAAGAGGACTACTCGGGAGAAACCTTGCAAGGCAGCTACATCGCTGGCCTGTATTACCCGGATAAAACCAAGGTGGGCTGGTGGAAAAATGGTTACCCCGACTACTTTGCAAAGGTGCTCAACAGCAGCAACTTCATTGGCATTCATGTTCGCATTGATGGTGAATTGTTGGATCTAGCCACCGCGACAGTGGTCAGCGAATTCAGGCGAGAGCTCGACATGCAGCATGGTCTGCTGACACGGACATTCACAGCAACCTTGTCCAACGGCATCCAGGTGGAAGTGATTGCCACGCGCTTGCTCTCCATCGTGTCAGACGACATGGCTGCCGTTGCTTACCAACTGAGGACGGACCAAGATGCACAGGTTGAGATTGAGCCCTATGTCGACGCAAATGTGATCAATGAAGACGCGAATTGGGAATCAACTTTTTGGGAGCCCCTGTCTCAGCGAACCGACAAGGAACATGCTGTGGTTCAAAGCAAGACCAAGCGGCTTAACTTCCATTTAGCTGTAGCCATGCAATGCCAATTGAGCTGCGATGCAGAAGGCCAGTCCGGCGACAAAGCTGGCTGCCCCTCGTGGACCTACACTTACCAATCCACGGCCAACAAGGCAGTGATATTGCACAAATACGTGGCTGTGTTATCCTCTTTGAACGCGCCGATTGATGACCTGTCTCAACTGGCCTCAACGCAAGCAATTGCTGCGGCAAAACAGGGGTTTGATGCCATCAAAAAAGCCCATCAAGCCGCTTGGATGGGCAAATGGGCAACAGCGGATATTGTCATTGAGGGCGATGACTCCGCACAGCAGGCCATACGCTTCAACATCTTTCATTTACTGCAAACCTTCACCGGGGTTGATCCCCGACTCAACATTGGCCCCAAGGGGTTCACTGGAGAGAAGTACGGCGGGTCTACCTACTGGGATACTGAAGCATACTGCCTGCCATTTTACCTGGCGTCATCTGACATTTCCGTGGCGAAAAACTTGCTGAATTACCGCTTCAATCATTTACCGCAGGCCATTGCCAACGCAGAGAAATTGGGCTTCAAAAAAGGCGCAGCCCTCTACCCCATGGTGACTATGAATGGAGAGGAGTGCCACAATGAGTGGGAGATCACCTTTGAAGAGGTTCACCGCAATGGCGCCATCGCCTATGCGATTTACAACTACATCCGGCACAGCCAAGACTGGCATCACCTCACGGAAGGGGGCCTGGATGTGTTAACTGGCATTGCTCGTTTCTGGGCGCAGCGTGTGAGCTGGAGCAAAGCAAAGAAGTCCTACGTGATGCTTGGCGTAACAGGGCCTAACGAGTACGAAAACAATGTCAACAACAACTACTACACCAACTTCATGGCGCAGTGGTCTCTCAATTATGCAGCCGAGTGCTGGTCCTGGGTTGAAAGCCATGAACCAGATGCCTATGATCGATTGCGCAAGGATTTGCTGTGTGACGGTGATGAGTTGACTATTTGGAAATCGGTCGCAAGCAAGATGTATTTCCCCTACGATAAGACATTGGGCATTTACCTTCAACAAGATGGGTTCTTGGACAAAGTTATTGAGCCTGCAAGCGCCTTGGATCCCAAAGATCGGCCCATCAACCAAAACTGGAGCTGGGATCGCATCCTTCGATCATGCTACATTAAGCAGGCTGACACCTTGCAGGGCATGTTCTTTTTTGAAGACAAGACCTCCTTGGATAGCTTGAAAAAGCACTTTGATTATTACGAGCCCTTGACGGTGCACGAGTCCTCACTAAGCCCATGTGTTCACACCGTTCTGGCCTGTCGCCTGAACTACCGAGAACAAGCCATGTCTCTCTATGAGAAGACCGCAAGACTTGATCTTGACGACAGCAACAATGAAGTGCATGAAGGGCTGCATGTGACAGCCATGGGTGGCACGTGGATGAGCTTGGTTTACGGATTTGGCGGGATGAAAATCCTGAATGACGGCTTGCAATTTGACCCTCAATTGCCTGAAGGGTGGACCCGATTGACCTTCCCATTGAACTGGCGAGGGGCATTGTTGACCGTGTCCATTGACCGAGATGGCGTAACCATTGACAACCAGAAGGGGAACCGCGTTGCCTGCCATGTGCACGGTCAAGCCTTTGATCTTGCCGCGGGTCAATCCATCCATCAACAGCACCCAGTATCATGAAGTGGGGCAGCGTTTATTTGCTCGTTTTGACGACCTTGTTTGGTTGCGAGCCGCCTAGCAGCAGCTTGGACTACACGGCTTCAAGCAACAGCTTGGGCTACCTGCCTGTGCAACTCTCTGCATCTGTCACCAAGGTGTATTTGACAGATTTTGTCTTGACAGCCATTGACAGCGTTGATTGGCCTAATGGTTTAGCCGTTGTCGGCGGCAACCCCGACTCTTCTACCGTGCAAGTCAAGGGGCAGATGGCATCGGCAATGGGCCTGATGCGGATACACAGCGACCAGGGGAGCGTGGATGTGCTCTTGAAGCAATCACAGCAAATGCCCGTGGTTTTTGAATGGATGGGCAACCCGGGCAATCAAGTGACCCTTTTTGGGAGCTTCAATGGCTGGGACAAGGCTGCAATTCCCATGACCTACCAGGACAGCAGCTACCAAGTAACGCTGACTTTAAGCCCCGGCAATCACCAATACAAATACCTGGTCAATGGGGTGGAGACCTTGGATGCCACCACTGACCGAGTCGCCAATGGCATCGGGGGAGAAAATCACCTGCTTGCACTCGTTTCAGGTGCCAAGGCCTGCTCAACACTGAGCGTGCGATCCGTGAAACAAGTCGGCGATCAACAGGAGGTAGTGCTTGATGCCTTGCCAGAAGATCAACAGGTTATTGCCCTCTGGGATGGCCATGCCCTGCCCATTGAATGGATGAGGCTGGACGAGATGGGTCGCTGGCACATTCGCATGCCGGAAAACATGGGTTCCGGTCAGCGTCACCATTTAAGGCTGTACAGCCACAACGCCGGCAACTGGTCCAACGATGTGCTGATTCCATTTGGTACAAAGGGGGCTGTCATGACATCGGATGAGCTTGCAAGGGATGATTGGGAAGCAGCCACCTTGTATTTCATGATGGTTGATCGCTTTGCCAATGGCGATTCAAGCAATGATGGCGGACTGCATCGCTCAGATGTTCTGCCGCTTGCTGACTACATGGGTGGCGACCTCAAGGGCATTGAACAGCAGGTAGATGCAGGGTTTTTTGAAGAGATGGGATTCAACACCATTTGGCTAAGTCCTATTGGGAAAAACCCTCAAGGCGCCTGGGGTTTGTGGAACAAAGGTGGGGTGACCACCAAGTTTTCGGGCTATCACGGCTACTGGCCAGTGAGCGCAACCCTGCCAGACCGTCGCATGGCAAGCCAAGCAGACGTGCATGATTTACTGAAAGTAGCCCATGATCAGGGCATGAATGTCCTTTTAGACTATGTTGGTAACCACGTGCATGTAGACCATCCCGCCTACAAAGCACACCCTGAATGGGCCACAAATCTTTACTTGCCCGATGGCAGCATGAACACCGAACGTTGGGATTCCCATCGACTGACCACATGGTTTGACAGCTTTTTACCAACCCTGGATCTCAGCCGCCCTGAGGTGGTTGAGCCCATGACAGACTCTGCTCTGGTGTGGCTCACAGATTATGGTTTTGATGGCTACCGCCATGATGCCACCAAGCATGTGCACAGTTTGTACTGGCGGACCTTGACCAAGAAACTTAAAGCGGCAAACAAAAGCGGCAAACGCCTGTTTCAAATTGGCGAAACCTATGGCTCGCCAGAGTTGATTGCCAGCTATTTGAGCAGCGGCATGATGGATGCACAATTTGACTTCAACACCTACGATGCCGCCGTGCAATTTTGTGGCGACTTAGGGGGCAGTGCCATGAATTTGAAGTCAACACTTGAGGCCAGCCTTGCCGCTTACGGTCACCACCATTTGATGGGCAACATCTCAGGCAACCAAGACAAGCCTCGGTTTATTTCATTGGCTGATAGGCAGGTGAGACAGGATGAGGACAGCAAGCTTGCAGGCTACACACGATCTATTGGCAAATCAACTGCCCTAGGCTACCAGCGATTGGCTTTACTCCATGCCTTCAACCATGCCATCCCTGGCGTACCTGTTGTCTATTATGGTGATGAGTATGGCATGCCTGGCGCCAATGACCCTGACAACCGCAGGATGATGAGTTTTGGCCCTTACAGCCCCCTGGAAGATGCCCTTCGAAACCAAGTGAAAGCCCTTGTTCAGGCCAGGGGGTCAACCATGGCATTGCTCTATGGAAGCACCCGTTGTGTGGCTGCAAATGAGCATGTACTGGTCATCACTCGGCGCTACTTGAATGAGCGAATCACCATCGTCCTCAACCAGGGACCCGCATCCTTCACCATGGAGCACGACATGCCTGACCTGAGGATTCTTGCAGGTGACGCAACCATTGGCAGTGAATCATTCCATGTCGGACCCCATCAATTTGTCTATTTGAAATCCAACCATTGACCATGAAAGCACTCAGTTTACTTGCTGCAGCCAGCCTGCTTCTCGCCTGCCAGTCCGCCGCCGATAAGGCAGACAGCGATGCGAACCAAAGCCCTGCAATGGATCACGCCACATGGACGCGTCAGGCCAATGTCTATGAAGTGAATATCCGCCAGTACAGCCCTGAAGGGACGTTTGCTGCCTTTGAAACCCACCTGCCTAGGCTGTCAAAAATGGGGGTCAACACCCTGTGGCTTATGCCTATTCAGCCCATCGGGGAGGCAAAGAGGAAAGGCGTTTTAGGCAGCTATTACTCCATCAAAGACTACAAGGCAATCAACCCGGAATACGGCAATGAAGCAGACTTCGCTCACTTGGTTGAAAGCGCCCATGCACTTGACATGAAGGTTATCTTGGACTGGGTTCCCAACCACAGTGCGTGGGATCACCCTTGGATGACAGAGCATCCAGACTTCTATTATGTGGACCCGGAAACTGGCGAGATCAGCAATGGCCGCAACGACCACAATGAGGCAACAGACTGGACTGATGTGGCTGAGCTGGATTACAGCAATATCGAGATGCAAGAAGCCATGCGCCAAGACATGCTTTATTGGCTAGAGCAATTCCACATTGATGGCTTTCGCTGTGACATGGCCGGCGGCCAGACGGAAGCATTCTGGTTAGAAACGATCCAGGTGTTGCGCGACCATAGCCCAGAGCTCTTCATGCTAGCAGAAAGCAACTTCCCTGAAATGCATGACTTTGGTTTTGACGCAACCTATGGCTGGGAATTTCACCATTTGATCAATGAGGTCGCGCGTGGCGACAAGGGCACTGACGAGTTACATCATTACATCCTTCGCGATGCGGACAAATTCCCTGAGGATTCTTACCGGCTATTGTTCATTGACAACCATGACGAAAATTCATGGAATGGCACGGTGGCATCCCGATTGGGTGACAATGCGCATGCAGCCTATGTGCTTTGCGCCACATTGCCAAACGCCATCCCCTTGATTTATTCGGGGCAAGAGGTTGGACTAAATCACAGCTTGCGTTTTTTTGAGCGCGACACCATCGATTGGTCTCTGGACTCACAGGCAGACTTTTATGGCCTTATGAACCAGTTAAACAGCACCTTGCCAGCCTTAGCTAATGGCGCCAGTGGTGGCACTTACCAAGCCATCACCAGCAATCAAGATCGGGTCTTTGCCTTTGCTCGAAAGATGCAAGACAGGGACGTAGTCATGGTCGTCAATTTCAGTGACAAGGACCAGGATATCACGATACAAGGTGCGCCTTCCGGCAATTACCACGATGCTTTCACCGGCGAAGGGATGCGTTTGTCAGCGGATGAGTCCCGTTTTTTCTTGCCCGCGCATGGCTATGCCTTGCTCGTGAATGACGGTAGCCATTGATGGCTTCCCTTTTTCAGTCAATAACTTTCAGCAATTTCCCCACCTCGACAAAGGCCTCAATGGTTGAGCTGATCTGTGCCTCGGTGTGTGCTGCGCTGAGCTGAACCCTGATTCGGGCTTGGCCTATAGGAACCACGGGGAAAAAGAAACCAATGACATAGACGCCGCGCTTGAGTAGCTCATTGGCAAACTGCTGAGACAGCGCTGCGTCATACAACATGACCGGGACGATGGCAGACTCACCGTCTTTGAAGTCAAACCCGGCTTCTCGCATGCCCGCCTTGAATTGCTTCACGTTGCCTTCCAGCTTGTCCCGCAGATCCGTTGAACCTTCCAGCAGATCCAACACCGCCAATGAAGCGCCAACAATCGATGGCGCCAATGAATTGCTGAACAAGTAAGGGCGTGATCGCTGTCGAAGCATGTCAATCAAGGCGCTTTTACCCGTTGTGAAACCACCCATTGCACCGCCCAATGCTTTCCCAAGGGTGCCAGTGATGATGTCAACACGGCCTAAGACGCCGCGAAGCTCTATAGAGCCCCTGCCCGTCGCTCCAATGAACCCCGTGGCATGGCATTCATCCACCATGACCAAGGCCTGGTATTGGTCTGCCAGGTCACAAATGGCATCCAGCTGAGCCACATAGCCATCCATGGAAAAGACCCCATCGGTGACAATGAGCTTGGTGCGTGAACCTGCCTCATCTGCAGCCTTGAGCTGTGCTTCCAGATCTGCCATGTCATTGTTGGCGTAACGAAAGCGCTTTGCCTTGCACAAGCGCACACCATCAATGATGGACGCGTGGTTCAGGCTGTCTGAAATAATGGCATCTTCTGCGCTGAGTAAGGGCTCAAAAACACCCCCATTGGCATCAAATGCTGCGGCATAAAGGATGCTGTCCTCACAGTGAAGAAAGCTGGCAATTTTTGCCTCTAGCTCCTTGTGAATGTCTTGGGTTCCGCAAATAAATCGCACGGAAGACATGCCATAACCATGACTGTCCAAGGCTTCATGTGCCGCCTTCAAAACCTTCGGGTGGCTGCTGAGCCCAAGGTAGTTGTTAGCGCAGAAGTTCAACACCTCTGAACCATCATCCAAGGTGATGCATGCGTCTTGTGGAGAGGTAATGATGCGCTCTGATTTGAACAAGCCTTGGTCCTTAATGGACTGGAGTTCTGTCTGTAGGTTGTTGTAAAATGATTGCTTAGTTGCCATGGCTGATGATGTCAATGTGTTGGCTACGAAGGTACACGAGGTGTGTGCTTGGTCGGTTACCCAAGAGACCCTCGAGGGCATCAGCATAGGTCGCAATTTGCTTGCCATGCTTGTTGTCTGGTTGGCCTGTTTTGTAATCAATGATCGCCCATTTGCCATCTTGGAGTTTCATCAATCGGTCTGGGCGAAATACCTGCTTGCCAACCATCACAGGGCGCTCGCAATAGACCTCTGTTGCCGCCATGAAGCTTTGCATGCTCGGATGGGTGACGGCCTGGTTCACCAGGGCTTTCACCTTAGTGGCCGCCTCACCCTGCAGCTTGAACTGGTGTATGGCTGCATCCACGGCAAGTTGCATGTCAGCGGCTGTTCTGATTCCCTCCATGGCCACGTGGACCGCATCCCCAATGGCCTGCTCTTCAGTCAGGGATTTGTGGCTGGCCAGTCTAACCCTGTTGGTCCAATCACTGGAATGCATGAAGGGCAAGCGCTTCGCTGTCAGCAGAGGTCGCGTTGGCGGAGAGGGCCGTTCGCCGACGGTTCCTACGGATCCCTGCAAGGCATGCTGACCTTCCATGAAGGCCTTCATCCATAAACCAAAAGACCCCGTTCTGCTGGCGTCGGATGTGTAAATCATCAAGACATCAACAGCACGTGTCATCGCGACATACAACAAGTTGCAATCATCAAAAGCTCGTTCTGCTTGATCCTTTTTGATGGCCTCGCTCAAAGCGGGCCAGGCAAACTCAAGGGCCTTGTGCCGTTGCTCAGCCTCCTTGCTGTTGCCTGATGACAGGTTCACTAAAGTAGCTGGTGGTGGCTGACTCATTCCCATCTGTTCAGCCCATGAATCGTCCATCCAAGACAAATTGGGACGCTTGTTCTCCCAGGTAGCAAAGGGAAAAAAGACCATGGGAAACTCCAGGCCCTTGGCCTTGTGTATTGTCAATAACTGCACGGCCTCCTGCCCTTCTGGCGCGGAGATACACCAACGGGTTTTATCAATATTCCATTGGTTTACAAATGCCTCCAGACGGTTTAACTTGTTGGCGGCATAGCTTTGCAAGGTGTCCAGTAAGCGGAGGATAAAGGGGTTGCTTTCGTGCGCAAGATTCAAGCATCTAGCCAGGTACTCCCCGAGCTCATACAGCCCCAATTTCCATGCGATGTGCTCATCAAATTCAGGGAATGCCGCCTTGAATAACCGATTGAAGGGTTGCCTGTTGGTTTTTCCGGGCAAGGCCATGCATGCCTCCACCAACTCGTCTTGTTCAACCCATCCAATCCCCGCGTCATGGCAACGAAGCATGACCTGCAACTGGCGATCTTCAATGGCCGGCGCAAGCATCCAATGCATCACTGCAACGATGGCTTGCACGTGGGGGGATGCGTCCAAAGTGAGCAGATCAGATGACAAGACGGGTAGGCTTTCAAAAGCTAGACGCTCTGCAATGGCATGGCCATCCCTTTTTGATCGTGTCAAAATAGCCATGTCAGACAGCGCCCACCCTGCACCAAGGGCTTCCCGGATATCTACCACCAAGGCATCCAAGGTGGACTCTTGGCGCTCTTCACTGTGGTCTCCATCCATGAACTTAACTTGAACCAGCCCTCCTTCTTTGCCTTTTGGCGATTGGCTGATGTCTGCATAGGCCTCTCGGTGAATGCTCGAAGGCATGCGAGATTCATCCGCCATTTCCGTGAAGAAGTCGTTGTTGAACGCGACGATATTGTGGCGGCTACGGTAGTTGTTTGGCAAGGTCTCAAAGGCCGTTCGGCCCGTCAATGATGGCATGCTCTCATCGGGACTCTTGCCATCCCTTGCGCGCTGGTTCATGGCAAGAAAGGCTTCAGCCTCAGAACCTCTCCAGCGGTAAATGCTTTGCTTGCCGTCACCCACAATCAATGCTGTGCCTGATTCACCTGCCGCGTTCAAGCTGGACAAGCCATGCGCCAATAAGGGCCACAGGTTTTTCCATTGCAAGGCCGATGTGTCCTGTGCTTCATCAATGAAAAAGTCGCTGTAGCGTTCACCCAGCCGCTCGTAGAGGTATGATGCGGGTTGCTGACTCAGCTCATCTTGAATCAAGCGATTGAACTTCCACAAGGGCTGCACGCCCAGGCGGTCCATGACCAGCTCCAGGCGTTCTGCCATGGCCATCAACACCGCAGCAGATCGATCATGGCGTCGAATGCTCCTCATCACATCAGCTCGGCCCGCTAGGGCCCATTGATCCTTGACGCAAAGGGCTAAGGTCTCAGCTATGGCCTCAATGCTCGCTGCATGACTCACTTGAAAGGCCTTTTTCAATGCGTTTTCTGGCGACTCAATGAACCCATCAATGGTCGGCGTAGGGCGCCATTTTGCGTAGTCCCTTGAGCGGAGTTTGTCTTGATTGCTGTACCAGCTACTGATTCGACTGACACCTTCTTCCGGCAAGGACTCAAGGAGTGCTTGGTAGCGATCAACCAGCTGCAAAGCCTCTTTTTGCAGGGATTTTTCCAGTTGACGCATAGCTTGTTGGCTGGCTAAATGGTCCTTGCTACTGAATGCCTGCATGGCCTCAATGGCCTTCCCTGCAGCCTCCTTCGGAAGCTCCTTTGCCATGTTCATCAAAGCGTCATGGATGTCAGGAGCCTTTTCATCCTCAATGTTTTGAGCAACAAATTGGCTGAGCATGGTGGTGAGGGTCGCGTCTTCACCAAGGTCTTGGTACAATGCTGCAAGGGACATTTCCAGCAAGGTGTCCTGCTCAATCTCTACATCAAACTGTCCGGGAAGACCCAATTCAATAGCAAATGTTCTGACGAGCCTGTGTGTGAATTGATCCAACGTTCCAATCGCAATGGAACCATAATCATGCAGCATGGCATGCAGGACCTTTTTCGCTCGATGGTGCATCTCCTCTTGATTGATGCCCAATTTTTTCTGCACTGCATTGGCTAAATCCTCTGCTTCACCCCATTGAAACTGGCCATCCCTCATGGTTGCTTCTGATGCCGCCACCAATGTTTTCAGGATGCGTTCGCGCATCTCCTTGGCCGCCTTGTTCATGAAGGTCAAGGCCATGATGTGTCGGAAGGCTCCAGGCCGATTAGGGTCCTTCAAGGCCGCTGTCAAGTAGGACACAGCAAGCAAGAAAGTCTTGCCTGAACCGGCGCTTGCGCTATAAACTTGAAAGGCTGCTTTCATCATAGAAATTTACAATGCTTCATCGTCAGCACAAGGCAAAGATTCAGCTAAATTTGTACCACTAGACAATTTAATCCCTCACGCATGTTCACATTACCCAACCTCCCCTACGCCTACAACAGCCTTGAGCCGCATATCGATGCGCGCACCATGGAAATCCACCACTCAAAGCACCACAATGGCTATGTCAACAACCTGAACAATGCCGTTGCAGGCACGGAAATGGAAGGCAAGTCCTTGGAGGACTTGTTGACCAATCACATGGATGTCCCCGCCGTGAGAAACAATGCAGGTGGTCACTTCAATCACAGCCTTTTCTGGACCGTAATGGGCGCCAATGCTGGCGGCCTACCAGAAGGTGAGCTGGCTGATGCCATCCAAAGTGCCTTTGGTGACTTTGATGCATTCAAGAATGCTTTTGCTAAAGCCGCAGGTACACGATTTGGATCTGGATGGGCATGGCTTTGTGTAGCAAAAGGTGGCGCCTTGTCCGTTTGCAGCACTGCCAACCAAGACAACCCCACAATGCCGGGCGTAGGCTGCGGCAATCAACCCATCATGGGATTGGATGTCTGGGAGCATGCATACTACCTCAAGTACCAGAATCGACGCCCCGATTACATCAACGCCTTCTTTGACGTGATCGATTGGGCCGTTGTCAGCAAGAACTACGCAGACAATAAGTAACACTTGCCGCTTAGGCGCAAGACCATCAACCCGGCCTTTGGTCGGGTTTTTTTATGCCTTGTCGGGCATGGTCAAAACCATGCCATCCTTGTCTAGGCGACCATAGCTGTCGTGGCAAAGCCAGTCCCCAAGGTTGACAAAATGCCAGCCTTCAGATTGAGACTCCATGGGCTTGTGGCGGTGGCCATAAACGTAGACGTCTGCCTGAGTGGCTGCATGAATGGCCGCACTGTGGACAAACAAAGACTCCTGGTTCACTGGCATGGATCGGTTGTCTAAATGCCCACTTCGCTTGCGGCTGGATTGGGACCAACGACTCGCGAAGGGAATGCCTATATCTGGATGGATCCAGCGAAACAACCAACGAAGCAGTGGGTTGGTGAAGGCCCGCTTCAGGGCTTTGTAGGTTCGGTCACCAGGGCCCAACCCATCGCCATGAGCAATATAAATCCGTTGCTGATTCCATTGGTGGACCACTGGCCCGTGATGAATCACTGCCCCCAACTCCTTGGTCAGGTAGTCAGCCATCCACAAGTCATGGTTGCCTGTGAAGACGTGCAGCTGCACACCCTGATCCGACAGCGCTGCCAATTGACCTAACAGGCGCACATAGCCCTTAGGGACCGCATGACGGTACTCAAACCAAAAGTCAAAAACATCGCCAACCAAATACAAGGCCGTGGCATCCGCAGCAATGCTGTCCAGCCAGGCGCAAAATCTCTGCTCCCTCTGCTTGCTCGTGACCGCGTCGGGCGCCCCAAGGTGCAGGTCACTGGCAAAATAGATGGCCTTGCCCTCAGGCAACACAAAGGAATTTGAGATTGGCATGCCCCAAAGATAAGCCATCACCAAAGGCGTTTGCAGAGGGAGTTAGGATGGGCTAACTTTGTGGCACACCACAACTGCTGCTATCATGTTTGATAACCTCGTTAACATTAACCCGATTCTTCTTGCCTTGTATGCTACCACCTTCACGTGGCTAGTGACTGCATGCGGGGCTGCTTTGGTCTTTTTGTTCAAAGAGATGTCCAGGAAGGTTTTGGATGGCATGTTGGGATTCACCGGTGGGGTGATGATGGCTGCCAGCTATTGGAGCTTGCTTGCCCCGGCAATTGAGATGTCTGAGGCGCAAGGGAAAATTCCATGGCTTGCCCCAGGAATTGGCTTTCTGGCTGGTGCCCTGTTCCTCTATGGATTGGATAAGCTGATTCCCCACCTTCACATCAACTTCAACCGAAATGAAGCAGAGGGCATCAAAACAGATTGGAAATCCACCACGCTATTGGTGCTTGCCATCACCTTGCACAACATCCCCGAAGGGTTAGCCGTTGGCGTGGCCTTTGGTGCAGCTGCAGCAGGCGTTGATGGCGCGAGCATTGGTGCAGCTGTCGCCCTTGCTATTGGTATTGGGCTTCAAAATTTCCCCGAAGGCATGGCTGTTAGCTTTCCTCTTCGAAGACAGGGTGTCTCCAAAAGGAAAAGCTTCTTTTACGGACAGCTATCCGCTATCGTGGAACCCGTTGCAGGTGTCATCGGTGCTGCCACAGTAATGATTATGCAGCCGTTTTTGCCTTATGCCTTAGCTTTTGCTGCTGGCGCCATGATATATGTAGTCATCGAGGAGGTTGTACCTGAAACCCAAAGGGCCAATAACACGGATGTTGCTACCTTGGGATTCATCGGTGGCTTTCTCATCATGATGACTTTAGATGTTGCCCTGGGCTAATCAACTGCCAAACAGGCGCATCACATCATTGCCGTTAACAAGCAACAACAGCCCCATCAAGATAAAGAAGCCAATCATTTGAGCGCCCTCCATGACCTTAGTACTTGCCGGCTTGCCGGCAACCATTTCATAGATGACAAACATGGCATGCCCGCCGTCCAATGCAGGAATGGGAAGGATGTTCAGAAAGGCAAGGGCCAAGCTAAAGAAGGCGGTGAAGCCCCAAAATGCTTGCCAGTCCCATGTGCTAGGGTATTGCTGCAAGATGGTTATGAAACCGCCGGCTTTCTTATGGGCCCCGGTTTCTGGTGTAACCATGAGTTTCACTTGGCGAGCATAGGAGCTCAATGTAGATGTGGTCTTGTTCCAGCCCGCGCCAATCGCGGCCATACCTGAATAAGTCTTGGTGGTGATCGGGAAAATTGCCTTTGGGTCAGTCTCATAGAACACACCTATCTGGCCAGAGTCACTCACGGGTACCATAGCCTCAAGCATGTCACTACCTCGCATGAAGGTGAGCTCAATAGACTTACCGCGGTAAGGTGGAATGGCTGCAAAATACTCATCCATATAGTGCATCCTTTGACCATTGAGCGCAATCAATCGATCTCCGGCCTTTAGCCCCGCTTCATCAGCAAAGCTTGCCGCAGTGAAGTCTTTGACAATGTATGGCATGCGTGGGGCCACAATGGGGCTCTCTGCTTCCAAGACTTCAGCAATGAAGGCATTGGTGATGGGCAGGGTGATTAGTTGGCCCGATCGGTCAACCACCACATCGCCGCCTTCACCAAGCAGAATTTCAATCCCAATGTCTCTGAACCGACGAGGGCGTTCGCCATTAACAAGCATCACTACATCGCCATTGGCTAAGCCAAAGGATTGGCCAAGTTCGTTGACCATGATGCCTCCCTTGAGGTCTTCTGTAGCAACATAGGTCTCACCATAGTAAGCCATCATGCCGGTATAAATGATGATGGAGGTAATGACATTGACTGTCACGCCACCCAAGAGGATGATTAATCGCTGCCAAGCTGGTTTAGATCGAAACTCGTAGGGCTTAGGCTCCTGGCTCATCTGATCATTATCCATACTCTCGTCTACCATGCCTGAGATCTTCACATAGCCACCCAGTGGCAACCAGCCAATACCCACTTCCGTCCCGCGGATTTTGGTCTTGAACAATGAGAACCATGGATCAAAAAACAGATAGAATTTTTCAACCCGTGTTTTGAAGGCAATAGCAGGAATAAAATGGCCAAGCTCGTGCAATACCACAAGCAATGAAAGGCCAAGAACGAATTGGAGGATCTGTATCAACATAAGGGCCAAAGATAGTCAGGCAAGCCAACTATAAGACAAAAAAAAAGCCCCCGACACATGGCCGGGGGCTTTGTCTGAATTCCTAAGAATTCAAGTCATTCAAATCGTTCAGAAATTGATCTTCATACCTAGGTTGAAACGACGTGGAAGACCCAAGAATACCTCAGCGTCATCCGCATCATGATCACCGTCATAGTCATTGTACCTAGAGTTGTCCACAGCGTCCTGAATGTATAGGGCGTCAGTGAGGTTCAACACGTGAACAAATGCATCAACGGTCGTCCCGTTGAAATCAAATGGCAAGCGGTAGTTCAAGTTCAAATCCACCAAGGTGAATGAAGGAATCTGCCATGACTCAATATCTGCAGAAGCAGCGTCATCACGATCAAACACATTCCAGTCAGAGAAGTACTTATCATAGTGGCGCATGGACAAGCGAGCGTTCAACCCCTTGATGCCACTGTAGATGATAGAGCCCATAATCTGGTTCTGTGGTGCGTCACCAACATGCAGACCGCCAACGTAGTAGTTAACATCTGTCGTTACTGCAGCGCCTGAAGAGTAATCAGTGTATTCGCCATCCAAGTCATTCATTAGGACCCAGTTACCGAATGATGCACCGACATCAATGCGAAGATCATCCATTGGCTTGATTGAAGCCTCAAACTCTAAACCAGAGTGATTGGCATTCATGCCTTGGAGATAAATCGCACTCTCAGCACCTGCACTGTCCAAAACAAAGAAGGACCTTGTACGATTCAACCACGTGGTGTTGTAGTAGTTTGCCGACAAGGCAAGGATGCCGTTCGGTGCGCTCCAGCCCATACCAACTTCAACAGACTGGAATGTCTCGTTGTTTGCTAAAGTCTGCTCGTACTTGCGGCCAGAATTGTCATTGATGGCTTTGTCGTACGTTGGCGTTGCTTTAACCCAACCACCGTTCACAAATGCGCGAAGCTCATCGTTGATCTGGTAGCTCACGCCGCCTTTGAACTGCACACCTGGAAGGTTATTGTTCTCCTGCATAAACTCACCGCTCTCTGAAGCCATATCATCAGCTCCTGCCGCGCGGAAATGATCCGTGTAGCTGTAGGAAGCTGCAGTCACACCTGTCATGAAGTTGACTGTCATGGGGCCGCTTTCGTAGTTACCCTGAAGGTATCCACCCAGCCAAGCAACAGTATTCGTGTTGTAGTAGGCAACCTTGTCGCCCAGGCCTTTCTGCTGTGATGCGGCGTCAGTATCAAAATCGTTGCCTGTGTAGTTAAAGTACTCACCACCCAATAGGTCGCGAACCTCTCTCCAGTGACCAACTTTCGCGGTGCGAGCGTCAATACCGTAAGTCAATTTCAATTCATCATTCACCTGGTGGAACAACTTGGAGATCACACCCCATGTAGACTGCTGGTTAACTGAATTACGCAAAATGCCTGTTGAAGCAGGGCTGCCGTCAGACACGTCCTGGTTTTGAGCAATTTCATCGTTCCAATTGCGAAGGCCACCGCCATCGCCGTAATCGGTTTTCACAGAACCGTAGGTACCTGTGCCACCACCTTTACCACCGCTGTAGTAGAAGATATTGCTCCACGTCATGTCGTCATTGACCGTGTGATACCAGTTGAAGTTGATTTGAGGCTTGTGGAAGAAGTTCTCACGCTCATTCAAATGATCCGTCACCTTGCGGTCACCAATCGTTGTGTTGTACATGCTGAAGTGCTGCTGACCAGCGTAGCTAGCGTCAACCGGTGAATAGTTCTGGTTGAAGTCGCGACCGAACTCTTTGTAGTCGTCCTTCGCTGCAGGGTCATACCCTTCCATGCCGTCAGCCAAGTCATGCGAGTAACGAGCAATATTTTGCTTGTACAAGTTCTGTCCGTGACGCTGGGGTGCGCCAATCACATAAGCCTCCAGCTTGTTCTTGTCGTCAACCTGGTAGGATGCGCCCATGTAGTAAGCCCATGCGTCTGTCCATGTGCCCTTTGCGAAGCCATCACCAGTTTTGCGAACCAACGTGGCGCTAACGGCCATTTTGTCATTGATGCGGCCTGAGTTCAAGCTCAAAGCTGTCTTCAAGAAACCATAGCTTCCAACCTCTTGACGAACGGATCCGCCTTTATTGTATTGAGCAGGATCAGAGATGATGTTGATAGTGCCACCAATAGATGGTACCGCCAAGTTTACACCAGACAATCCGCGCTGTACTTGAATGTTGCTTGTTGCATCACCTAAGCCGTCCCAGTTAGACCAGTATACCCAGCCATTCTCAATGTCGTTCACGGGAACACCATTAATCATGATAGCTACATTGCGTTGGTTGAATCCACGAACGTTGATTCTGGCATCGCCAGCACCACCACCTTGGTTGGTTGCATAAATAGAAGGAGAGGTGTTAAGTACCTCAGGAATGTCTCGCGAAGCAAGCGTGTTAGTGATTTGCTTTTTGTCGATGTTGGTTACCGTAAATGGTGCTTTTTCATCGTAGCGCGAGGAGACGATTTCAAGCTCTGTTAGCTCGATCACTTCTCCCTCAACTTGGGCATTCATACTAAAAGCAAGAATGGCCGCACTGATTGTTAATACATGTTTCATCATAAGGGGTTTAGGTTAATTGGATGATTTAAACAAATATGGGAAATCATGGCACAACCATCACGCCTCAGGAGTAAATGTTATCAACGGCTTTAAATGTTATCAACCGTTTAACGGTAAGTCTTTATCAGAAAGGGATGTCGCCGACTTACAGCTGGTTTAAATCGTTGTTTTCTGTGGCTTTATGCACCTCAGCCCATGAAGTCCTCGATGTCCCTTCGGTCTTTTTTTGTAGGCCGACCAACAACGCGGTGAGAGCCAAACCCTTTGGCCGCCGCAAGCTGGTCTCTTCGGTCCAATTCAGATTGTGCCGTGGTCTCCTCAAGCAAGTCTGGGACAAGCTTTGCCCCAACACGGGATACGGGAAGGGCCAACACCTTGAACTGTCGCTTGTACCCTAGGTAAGTGATCTGAAACTGCGCACCAGGTCGCATCACCCGTGAGGACTTGATGCGGATTTCATCCATGGTGACTTTGCCCTTTTTTAGTGCTTCAGCCGCCAGACCTCGGGTCTTGAACAACCTCACTGACCAGAGATAGCGGTCTGCGCGCATGGCTTAGTTGACCTGAGCCAAATCCGTGAACAGTGCGCGACGAGCCCTGACCTCTTCACGGGTCACTTCAAAGATGCGCTCTGGGCCAAAGGCTTCAACGGCAATGCTGCCCATCGTGGCTGCTTCCATCAAGGCACGCTTCATGTTGTCAAAGGAGAAGTCATTGGTTTGAGCGAGGTAGCCAACAAATCCACCAGCAAAGCAGTCTCCAGCTCCTGTGGGGTCTACCACATTAGCAAGGGGTAGCGCTGGCGCAAAGAAAATTCTTCCTTCTGGACCAAATAACAAGGCGCCGTGTTCGCCCTTTTTGATGATCAGGACAGATGGGCCCATGGCCTTGATGCGCTCTGCTGCTTTGACAAGGTTGTGCTCTCCAGACAGCAGGCGTGCCTCTTCATCATTAATCGTCAAAACGTCAACCTCCTTTAGGATAGCCAATAAATCTTCCAGGGTGTTGTCAATCCACAAATTCATGGTGTCCAGCACGACAAGGCTTGGCTTATTCATGGCTTTCAGCGCCATCATTTGGATCGCCGGAACGAGGTTGCACAAAAGCACAATGTCACACGACTTTGCAGACTCAGGAACCTTGGGGACAAAGTTCTCCAGCACGTTCAGTTGCGTTTCTATGGTGTCACGGCTATTCATGTCCGTGTGGTATTTGCCTTTCCAAAAGAAGGTTTTCTGATCTGCAATCACCTCCAGGCCATCGACATTGATGCCTTTATCTGCCATTAACTGAATGTCTGAGGCAAGAAAGTCGCCACCCACAACGGACACCAATTGCACATCGTCGGTGTACAGAGCTGCGCTCAACGAGCCATACAAGGCAGAGCCACCAAGGATTTTCTCGCGAATGCCAAAGGGCGTCTCCAATCCGTCAAAGGCAACGGTTCCTACGATCAACAAGCTCATCTTCACGATTTTTTAAAATTCAGAGCAAAGATAGGGGGAAGCTTTGCTTCACCGAATGAATCTTTGTAATATTGCAGCCCTTAACGGGAACACATTCCTCCTTAGCTCAGTTGGTTAGAGCATCTGACTGTTAATCAGAGGGTCCTTGGTTCGAGTCCAAGAGGAGGAGCCACTAAACCCCTAACATCATTGATGTCAGGGGTTTTTTGTTTTTAGCCCTTAG
>CAWUSA010000011.1:0-99800 GCA_963925545.1 uncultured Flavobacteriales bacterium
AAAAGGGCCACCAGGCACCTACATCTACCGCAACCGTTGGTCATGGTTGGATCATGTCTGGCTGGTCGATCAAAGCCTCTGGCAAGCCAATGTCCGGCATGTTCCCTTTGGTTTGAAAAAAACCAATCAGCGGATGATAATTCACCGAAGTTTTCAGGGGAATCGTTACCTGGCTGGGTCCTCAGATCATTTGCCTGTATCAATTTGGCTTAAGCCATTGTAATTGTGTGCACACAGATTTAGTTGTAATTTGGCTGCATGAAAAAAATTATTATTCTTACCCTTTTGATAGCATTGACTATGTCTTGCGACAAGCCAGTCATTACTGAGCCAACCCCTGACCCTTACATCACTGACAGCTTAGTTGTGTACAACGAGTCCAACGCCTTGGTTATTGAGACTACGGGCGCATGGTGTCAGTACTGCCCCAATGGTACAGCTTCATTGAAGCAAGAGCAGAACATATACAATACTGAGCGTTCGCGTGTGGTAGCCTTTGTTTCTCACACGGGTGACCTTCTTGAGACAGCGGTATGCACCAAATTGAATGCGGCTTTCCCAACATCAGGTGTTCCAAACTTCTATGTAAACAATACGGATGCGGGCCAAAGTATCTCAGGTCCTGTTGCTGCAGCGGTGTCTGCAACCCCAACCACAGTTGGTGTGGCACACACGCACCATGAAAATGCAGCAGGTGACACCATCACTGTGGATGTGAAAGTGCAGTTTTTTGAGACGAGTAAAACCACATCCTATTACGTGCAGAGCTACATGCTGATCAGCGGTATTGATGCTAAAGAGTACAACCTAGGTGGCACAGTGGTCGATTTGAACCAAGTTTCAACAGTTCCATGGGTCACCACTGGGTCAGGAAGCACCCCTTCAACATGGGCTGTGACTGATCCAACTGTTGGCGTGACTTCTGGCGACATCTACCAGTACGATCACATTCCTGCCGTTGAAGGCATCGCTGATTTTGACTGGGGCATCACCCTTGACACCATCAACCCTCTAGGCAGGGCTTACTTTGATGGAGACATCTTTGGTTCACAATACACGCCAATCCAGATCAAAATTTGGAAGGGTGCATTGTCAGCCTTGCAAGGCCTTGACTACAGCTACGATATTGTGACCGTCATTTGGTCTGAGCGATTCGATGGCTCAGCTGGCGTACTTTACGTGAACAGCGTGGAAGGCGAATAAGCTACATTCTATAACTTCTCAAAATGGTGCTCTTTGGGCACCATTTTTTTTGCGTTAGCGGCGATTGACTTCTAGGAATTGGCTGTCTCCATAGCTGAGAAAACGGTAGCCTTGTAGCAGGGCCTCTTGGTAAAAGGATACCCATTGAGGACCTATGGCCGCTGCAACCAGTAAAAGCAAGGTGCTTTGTGGTTGATGAAAGTTGGTCATCAAGTAGTTCAATGTTTTGAATCGGTAGGGCGGTGCTATGATCAATGCCGTGCGACCTGATACATGGGACAACTGCTGCTTCTTGGCCCATTGAGCTAAGGCTTGGAAACTATCCTTCATGGAAGGCTCATTGCCAGCTTGTTGGTAGGGTCTCCATTGTTCGAGGTCCATAGAGGCTTGACCAGTTTGCATCAAATCCACACCCATCCAATAGATGGATTCCAAGGTTCTTGCCGCAGTTGTTCCAACGGCAATGATGGGTTGACCATCAGTCAATGCAAGCAGGCTTTCAACAGGCATAACAAAGGTCTCCGCATGCATGGGATGGCCTTCCATGGTTTCGCTACTGACGGGCATGAAGGTGCCTGCGCCAACATGCAGGGTGAGGCGATGCAGCTGGGCTCCGGTCAAATTGCCCATGAGCTCTTCGCTGAAATGTAGCCCTGCTGTGGGTGCGGCAACTGAGCCTTCCACAGAGGCAAAGACCGTTTGGTAGCGGTTGTCATCCACCTCATCAGCTGGTCGATTGAAGTAGGGTGGGAGAGGGACGGCACCAATGTCAGCTAAGATCTCTGCCCAGCTCAAGGCACTGTCCCAGGTGAAATCTGCCAGAATCCGATCGTCCATGGTTGCCAACCGTTTAACCTTCAGTTGGTTTTGATCCCCCATGTGCAATGTGCTGTCAGTCTTCCACTTCTTTGCAGGCTTGGCTTTGACCCAGGCCTTGAGTTGTTTGGTTGCCTGCATGGCTGACTCAATGGATTGATCAGCAGGCTCAAGGTAGAAGACCTCAACCTTGGCCCCCATGCCGCTGGGTGGCAGGAAAAACATCCGGGCTTTCACCACTTTAGCTTCGTTCAAAACCACATGACAGGGTCCAATAGCCCGGATGACTTCAGGCAGATCAGTCACATGAAAATGCTGAGTTTCTCCTTGAATCCGCGTGAACATTTTAGCCGCATGGCGTGGTTCCAAAGCCTTGGTCGCAATGCGGTCCTTGGGCAAATCGTAATGGTAATCTGCAATAGCAATGTGCTTGGGGTCCATGTGGACAAAGGTCGTCAAGGATGGGGATTGTGCGATGGAAATCTTGCCTAAGGGTTTACCTTAGCCAACATGCCACGCATAGCCATATCTGTCATCAACGATTTGCACAGCGATCAACGCGTCCGGCGCACGGCCTTGGTGTGGAAGTCCAGGGGTTATGACATCACCTTCATTGGCCGAACCTACCCCAATCCTGAACCGGTTGCGGTAGGCATGGAAGCAGATGTTGAGCGTTTCACTTGTTGGTTCAACCGGGGTCCCCTGTTTTATTTAGCCTACCAATGGCGCTTGTTTCGAAGCTTGAGCAAGCTTGATCCAGATTGCTATATTGCCAATGATGTGGATAGCTTGCTGCCCAATGCTTTGCTGGCCTATGCCCGATCAAAGCCCTTGATCTATGATAGCCATGAATACTTTCTAGGGACACCAGAGCTGCGTCAGCGACCCTTGGTTCGTTGGTGTTGGAAGCAGGTTGAGTCTTATGGCATTCCCCGCGCAGATGCACATGTAACGGTCAATGCATCCATCGCAAATCAATACCTCAAGGAATACGGTCAGTCCTTTGATGTCATCCGCAATGTGCCCTTGCTTCCTGATGCTGGCTTGCCTTTTTCTAAGGAAGGCAATGCTGATCAGACCAATCTGCACCAAAAAACAGCCAGGCAAGCATTGAGTTTGCCAGAGGATGGCGTGATTTGGTTGATGCAGGGTGCTGGCATTAACATGGAGCGTGGGGCGGAGGAACTGGCTGAAGCGGCCACTCTGGATGGCTCGGTAGTTTTGCTTTTTGTGGGCTCTGGCGATGCGTTGCCAGCATTGAAGATTTTGTATGCCAACCATGACAATATCCGTTTCATCGACCGCGTGAATTTGGCAACATTGAAGCAATACGGACAGGCTGCAGACCTAGGCTTCTCCTTGGATAAGCCCTTGAGTAAGAATTACCAGTGGAGCCTGCCAAACAAGCTTTTTGATTACTTTCAATCGGGCCTACCTGTGGTAGTGAGTGACCTGAAGGAGGTGGCGTCGGTGGTGAGGTCTAGTCAGGCAGGTGTAGTGGTTGAGGATGTCAATCCTCAGGCTATTTTAGCTGCAGCGCGCCTAGCCATGGCTAACCATGTCAGCTTATCGTTAGCCTCTAGGAAGGCTGCCCATGTTTACCATTGGGGCAAGGAGTCGCTTGGATGGGATGCAATCATTGATCGAATTGAAGGCAAGTCAACCTTGCATGTGTGGTCCATGGATCGCCTTGAAGCCCCATTGTATGGTGGAACGGTTGAGGTATCTGGCCAGATCAGAATGGCACAGGCTTCCGGGTTGCAAGTTGTTTTGCACGCCTGGGGTCAATTGCCTAATAGCAAGCCATTTGATCAGGGAATCACCTTGCAAAGTATGCAGCGACAGTCCTTGCCTTTGTTGTGGCGGCTTCACCTTCCGTGGATTGTCAGCAGCAGGAAAAGCTCAATGGCCAATCATCGTGCACAGGTGCAACGGGGCATGGTGTTGGTCAATGGACCTCATTGCACGGGACCCGCGCACCCAAAACAAGCCATCTTGCGATTGCATAACCCAGAGTCTGCTTACTATGCCTCATTGGCACGTTCAGCCACTGGATGGCCGGGGTGGCACCACCAATTGGAATCTCGCCGCCTCAAGGCCTATGAAAAGCAATTGGCAAGCCGCTGGCATGGGGATGTGTGGGCCATCAGTTCAGGGGATGCCAATTTATGGACTTCAGACCGGCGCATGCTTGTGATTCCGCCACTGGCGGACATGGAACAGGCTGTCAAACCCTGTCAAGCATTGCCTGATCGACCTATTTTACTGGTCCATGGCAAATTCTCCGTGGATGAAAACCGGTCAGCCGTATTGGCTGTGATTCAATGGGCAAATTCACTGACAAAGTATGAGGTGCAAGTGATGGGGCATGGGCTGGATGCATCGCTCGTTGATTCCCTGGTTGGGATTTCACACATGACCTATGTTGACAGCCCCAGCGATGCGGAATTGCATAAAGCATTGGCAGCTGCACATGTGGTGTTGGTTCATGCCAATCACGCACTAGGTGTTAAGCTTAAGTTGTTGCACGGCATGGTCAGAGGCGGGCATGTCCTGGCACATGCCTTGGCAATCAAAGGCCTGCCTTATGTTCATTCATGCCATGCCTATGGTGACTGGCAAGATGCATTGAAGCAACTGGATTTCCTAGCTATACAGGTTTGGGACACCGAGGCAGTTGGTCAACGCAGCAAAGATTTGCAGCAGATCGCAGCCATGCAGCAGATTGCGGAGCAAGCGTTCAAAGGGTGCGTTGCACCGTAGCGCTTAGCGTGCCTCCCGCACATTTAACTGTGGGGTGAGGAAACTTCAACAATAGGGCATAGTCATGGGTAGCCATGAGAATGGTGCTACCTGAAGCAGAAATCTCCTCCATTAAATGCATGATTTCTTCAGATGTGTGAGGGTCAAGGTTTCCTGTTGGCTCATCAGCTAAAATTAGCGGCGGCTTGTTGAGTAAGGCACGAGCGATGGCCACGCGTTGTTGTTCGCCACCGGATAACGCGTAGGGCATTTTGTGCTCCTTGGTTTCCATACCAACACGTTTCAGTACTTCGTGGATGCGATCGGCATTGCTTGCCTTGTCTTTTTGTCCTGTGGCACGAAGTACAAATTCCAAATTATGGAAGATGGAGCGATCCATCAATAGTTGAAAATCTTGGAAAACAATGCCAAGTGACCGCCTCAACATGGGGATGTCTGATTGCTTCAAGTTCTTCAAATCAAAGCCAGCAATGTTTCCTTCACCTTGGGTTAGCGGTAAGTCAGCATAGAGGGTTTTCAGTAAGCTGGACTTGCCAGACCCCGTGGATCCAATCAAATACATGAAATCCCCGGCATGGAGTTCGAGGTTGACTCCTTGCAAAATGACATGGTCTTCTTGATGAATTTCTGCCTGCGAAAGTTGCAGGACGGGCTTGCTTGATAACATGGGCATGATTTATTCAACAAAGTACGAGGATTTTGCCTGACCTTCCTACCTTTGTATGATTCCATGAAGCGCATATATTTTCTCCTCCTCGCCAGTCTGTTGTCTTTTACTTCAGCCGCGCAAGCCCATTTTCCGAATCAAACCCCTGAGGCAGATTATGCTGAGAGCCGCTCCCTGTATGACAGGGCACTTTACAGCTCTGCATCTGAAGGCTTTCAATCGATCTTGCGTCGGGTAGATAAGCAAACAGATCTTGCTGAGCAGAGCCATTGTTACAAGGTGTTATGCGCCATCAAGCTGATGAACCGGGATTCAGATGAGCAAGTTCATGGCTTCCTTCAGTCCTACCCGACGTCAGCTAGGCGCGTGGAATTGTTGATTGAAATGTCTGAGTACGCCTTCAACCGAAGGCGCTACAAGGATGCAAAAAAATGGTTGAAACAACTGGATGGTGTGAGATTACCCAAGTCGCAACGTGCTGCTGTTCAATTCAAATTAGGATACAGTTACTTTTTATTGAAGGAGTACGATCAGGCCCGACCACAGTTGGCCGCGGTGAAAGCAAGCGATTACCCTGATGCCAAGTCTGCACAGTACTATTACGGGCACATTGCCTACTTGGACAGCAATGATGTCACTGCATTGGCTTGCTTTGAGCCTTTGAGGAGCCACCAGCAGTTTGGTGCTGTGGTGCCGTACTACCTGGCTCAAATCTATGCGAGAAACGGCATGGACAATGAATTACTTGGCTTGGGTGAGCAATTGTTGTCTAAAGCAACCACTCGACGTGCACCAGAGATTGCTAAGCTGATCGGGCAAAGCTTGTACCGCAAATCACGCTATGTAGAATCCTTGCCTTACCTCGAGTTGCACAAGGCTCAGGGAGGCAAGCTGTTTGCTTCAGATCAATACATTCTTGGTGTGGTTTACTACCGAACAGAGCGCTACGTAGAGGCGATGCAGTCCCTGAATAAGATCACAGGTGCCAACAATGCCATGGCTCAAAACGCATACTATTTATTGGCGGATTGTTACATCCGAGCGGAACAGCCACAGGAGGCCTTGACCGCATTCAAAGCAGCCAGTCAAAGTGATCATGACAAGGTCATACAAGAGGAGTCTGCTTACCAAGCAGCAAAGCTCACCTACCAGTCAGCTTCGCCATTTGGTAATGCCATCAAGGCTTTTCAAGACTTTTTGAAGGATTATCCCAAGACTGAGTACCGACGAGAGGTCAACGAGTACCTCGCCAACCTGTATATCTCATCCAAGGATTACAGCAAGGCCATGGAGTCTATCCTTCAGACGGGCATGGCAAGCATGGCCATGATGGAGGCTTACCAGCGCGTGGCATACTACCGTGCGGTGGAGTACTACCATGTCAGTGATTGGCACAATGCAGTGGAGTATTTCCAGAAAAGCCTGGCCTACCCGAAAAACATCACCTATGTGGCGTTGAGTCATTTCTGGATGGGTGAGTTGAGCTATCGCAAGGGCAATCACCAAGAAGCCTTGTCTCGGTTTGAATCCTTTCTCAACACGCCGGGATCCTACACCTTAACTGAGCGACCTGATGCCTTATACAACAAGGCCTATTGCTTGTATCAATTAGGTCAACATGAAGATGCGGCGGCAGCATTCAGGGTTTATCTGGCTGATGCCCCCAAGGCCAGCAGAAAAAAGGAGGATGCCACATTGCGAGTGGCTGATTTGTATTTCTTGCTCAGGCGACATGCTGTGGCGCAGCAATTCTACCAGAAAGCCAGTGTGCTTCAAGGCGTGGATATAGCTTACGCAGACTACCAGCGAGCCATGTGTCTGGGGCTGCTCAATGATCAATCAGGAAAAATTGCTGTTTTGAAGCAATTGGAGACCCGTGGTGGATCGTATGCTGAAGACGCCCTTTTTGAGCGGGCTGAAACCCATTTGCGTGAAGGAGAAAATCTTGCTGCAGAGCAGGCATTCAAGGCTTTTGCGCGCTTGAAGCCAAACAGTCAACGTGGGCGACGAGCCTTGCTAAATGTGTCATTGGCACAGCGCAACGCAGGTCAGCTTGAGCAATCCATTCAGGGTCTGAGGACTTTCGTTGTCACCTACCCAGGGACAGCTGAGGCAGATGACGCGGTATTGGCAGCTAAGATGGTCTACGACGAATTGGATCAAATTGACAGTTACTTAGAGTGGGTTCAAGGCTTGGCCTTTGTTCATGTCCGCGCCAGTGAGTTAGATTCCGTGGCCTACATGTCTGCATACAACAAGTACGCCAGTGCCAACTATGATGAAGCATCCAAGGCCTTCGGTCGCTACCTTAAGCGTTACCCAGATGGCTTTTTTGCTATTGAGGCCCACTACCTTAAAGGCGAGTCTCATCGCGTTGAAGGGAACTACCCATCAAGCCTTGAGGATTACCAATGGGTCGCCAATGATGACTCACCAGGCAACAGTCGCCGTTTGTCTGCATGGACCTGGGTCTTGAAATTAGCCAATGAGCTGGAGCAAATGCCCGTTGCCATGGCTGCAGCTGAACAGGTGTTGGCTCAATCAGAATCTGAAGATGCGGTGCGTTTGGCCAATGTGACCTTGATGGTTGGTTATTGGGACAATGCCAATGCCACCCAGGAAAACCAATCCTATGACCTTGCATACAGCTATGCAGAGGTCGTCAATGCCAACGATCGCAATGAACCACAAGACCGTGACTATGCAACCTTGGTCATGGCCAGGTCAGCCATGCATGAATTTCGGAATAACCCCAACAACCCCAACGACCCTATTGCAGGGGATCGAGCTCGCAGGGCTAACACGGCATTGGCAGCATTGGCTTCACCTGCGGCGCAAGCAGAGGCGGCCTTCCAAGAAGCCGTCTTTTTGCGGGAGATGGATTTGGATTACCAGCAATCCAACACCAAGGTGTTTTGGTTGATTGATAACCTCCCGGGTCAAGCTGAATGGCGTTACAACTCTTTGCTTGTGTTGGCGAAAAACTACGCTGACCTCAATGACTTTTTTCAGGCCAATTACACCTTAGACTTCTTGATTGACGAGCAATACAGTGATGAAATTGTCACTCAAGCCGGGGCTATCAAGGCCGCGCTGAAAGCACAAGAAGCGGCAGAGTCTAGTGCCGATACATTGATTAATCTCAACGAACCTCAGGCATGAATAAACCTTGGATAACCCTGGCTATTTTAGCCACCTTGACCATCAACCTTTCTGCACAAGAAGAAGGCATTGGCGGTGTAGAGGTTTCAGTCACTGAGCAATTTCAAGCCTCTGTTGCGCAGCCCTTCAAGTTGACAGGTCAGCCCCATGTGCTCGACAGCACGGTGTCAAAATTGCCCATCAAAATTGCTATTCGAACGCGTTATTTGGATCCTCAGACACAGATGAAATTGATTCCGCCCATTCATATTGCTAGAACGCGGTTGAAACGTTTGCCAAGCAACCATGTTTACCTCAATGTGGGCTCACGGTCAACCGAATCTACTGGCTTTGCTCTAGGGTCTTCCAGAAACCCTAATTTGACATGGGGTGTGGCAGGTGATCACATGTCAACACAGGGTGGTTTCAGAGGCTTTGAGGAGCTTTACAACGAGCCTGCGACGTCTTATGAAAAGACCCTATGGATTGAGAATGCTTTGCGGGGCCAATTCACCTCTGTGCTGGGTCGATCACGCATTCGGAGCGCCATTGATGCATCGTGGAATCGCTACGCATTTTACGGCATGAAAGACAGCTTGGATCACCCGGAAGCCCCAGGCCGATGGGTACAGGATTACCAGGCATCTGTCAGCTATGAGGCACCACAATTCCGTCGCAAGCAGGTCTATGGAGGCGCTACCCTCAATGCCCATCACTGGATAGATCAGGGCGGTCGGCAGGTGGAAACCGGGCTGAGTGCCTTGATTGATTGGAAATTCCCCGTGCAAGACTTGGTGATTGAAATGCCCTTACGTGCTTCTGTGAATCAATTGGGCGGCACAGCAAGGCCGGATCAGAACAACTACTGGGCCCTACATCTCTCACCGACCATTGCGGATTCGGTGGGACAGACTCATTTCAGAATAGGGATGAACATGATCTTCACCGATAGCATTTCGGGGTCACTCCCATATTTTCCGCCAGTGATTCACATAGAGTTCCCCTTGGTGAAGCGCTTGCTTAATGTCTATGT
The DNA here is from genome assembly GCA_963925545.1 of uncultured Flavobacteriales bacterium. Taxonomy (GTDB): domain Bacteria; phylum Bacteroidota; class Bacteroidia; order Flavobacteriales; family Schleiferiaceae; genus TMED14. Next base: position 9,624 of record CAWUSA010000011.1, read on the forward strand.
TGGCATGGAAGGTGGGGTTGACAATGATGGGATGCGTTCTCGCGTGAAGAACATGCCTTTCTTGTCTGAAGTTTCTGAATACGAGGTGGTTAGGCATGCTAATCTTTACGGAGGTATTTCTGGCCGAATCTCCCACACTATGGGCTATCGGATGGCTTTGAACAAAAGGGATTACGACAACTATGCCATGCTTGTCAGGCCGGTTGAGGCAGATCAGCTCCGCCGACTGGATTCAGGCCGTCTCTTTTTGGATCATGTGAGAGCTAGTGTCATTGCGCCTTCAGCAGAACTCACCTTGAAGGTTGGCAAGTCCGTTGAGTTGCGTGGCCACTCCTTGGTTCGATTGAAATCCATCAACAAGGAGACCAATCAAAACATTGACCATTTGCCTCTGTTTGAAGGTGGTATTGAGGTCATGGTCAATTTGGAGGATAAAATTCGATTTGATGCGGACATGACTTACCGTGGTTATGTGGATTATGCAGGCGATGATATTGCCCGGACTCCCTTAGCTGACTTCGTTGGTATCAACGCACGCATGGTGTACACGTACAACAGCCAGCTCAATGCGGTATTGTCCGTCAATAACCTGCTGAATCACAAGCAGCCAGTCATTGCTGGTTACCCTGTTCAAGGCATCCGTGCGCATGTGGGTTTGATGTACAAATTCTAGCACCTATAACTGCTCAAGAGAAGCACATTATCGGCTGCTTGATGTGTTGACAAAATGTTGATAAACACAGCGTATTTTCCCACTTAGATGCCTTGCAGGCATTGGCTCTGGGTTATTTTTGTAGGAACCGCTAATTACCGGGAAATCTTATGAGCAATCAAGAACAATACAATGCGGATAGTATCCAGGTCCTAGAGGGGCTTGAGGCAGTACGCAAACGCCCAGCCATGTACATCGGAGATGTCGATGTGAAGGGACTCCATCACCTGGTTTATGAGGTGGTTGACAACTCCATTGATGAAGCCCTTGCAGGGCATGCCACCACAATCAATGTGGCCATCAATGAGAACAATTCCGTCACGGTCAAAGATGACGGTCGCGGCATACCCATCGCTATTCACGCCAAGGAAGGCGTGTCAGCCCTTCAGGTTGTTATGACGGTCCTTCATGCCGGTGGCAAGTTTGATAAGGACTCTTACAAGGTGTCTGGTGGTCTTCACGGTGTGGGTGTGTCTTGTGTGAACGCTTTGTCTTCACACCTGCAAGTCGATGTGCACCGCGATGGCAAGCAATACCGCCAGGAGTACGAAATTGGTAAGCCAAGCTACCCAGTGAAAGAGGTTGGCGCGTCGGATTACCGCGGCACTGAGGTGACCTTTCTGCCCGATGACAGCATCTTCACAGAGACGGTGTACCATTACGACATCATTGCAAATCGCATGCGTGAACTGTCTTATTTGAATAAAGGCATCACCATCACTTTGATAGATCACCGAGAGAAGGATGAAGATGGCAAGGAGAAAGGTGAGACCTTCCATTCTGAAGGCGGACTCAGAGAATTTGTTACGTTCATCGATGAAAATCGTGAGTCATTGATTCCAGCTCCGATGTACCTCGAGGGGGAGAACGAGGGCACCCCTGTGGAAGTGGCCATGTTGTACAACACATCCTATTCAGAAAATCTGCATTCCTATGTGAACAACATCAACACCCATGAAGGAGGCACCCATTTGGCAGGTTTTCGCCGGGCATTGACTCGCACCTTGAAGAAGTATGCAGATGGATCTGGCATGTTAACCAAAGAGAAGGTTGAAGTCGCTGGCGATGATTTCCGTGAGGGGCTGACAGCGGTCATTTCTGTGAAGGTGATGGAACCTCAGTTTGAGGGCCAGACCAAAACCAAATTGGGCAACAAAGAAGTTGCAGGTGCGGTGGATCGCTTGGTGGGTCTTATGCTGACCAATTACTTGGAAGAAAACCCCAATGAGGCACGCATCATTGTACAGAAAGTGATCTTGGCGGCTAAGGCTCGTGTGGCGGCAAAAAAGGCACGAGAAATGGTGCAGCGAAAGACCGTTCTGGGCAGTTCAAGTTTGCCAGGGAAATTGGCTGACTGTTCTGAATCTGATCCAGAAATTTGCGAAATATTCCTTGTGGAGGGTGACTCTGCGGGTGGAACGGCCAAGCAAGGTCGAGACCGGAAATTCCAAGCCATCATGCCACTTCGGGGCAAGATTCTTAATGTGGAAAAAGCCATGCAACACAAGGCTTTTGAGAATGAAGAAATCCGCAATATTTTCACTGCATTGGGTGTCAGTATTGGCACAGAAGAGGACAGCAAGGCTTTGAATACCTCCAAGCTTCGCTACCACAAAATCATCATCATGTGTGATGCTGATGTCGATGGTTCGCACATTGCGACACTCATCATGACCTTCTTCTTCCGCTACATGAAGGAGTTGGTAGAGGCTGGCTATGTTTACATTGCTTCACCGCCTTTGTACTTGGTGAAAAAAGGCAACAAGCATCGCTATGCTTGGAATGACGATCAGCGCGATAAAGCAGCTGTTGAGTTGGGCGGCATGGATCAAACAGGAATCTCTGTGCAGCGCTACAAGGGTTTGGGTGAAATGAATGCTGATCAGCTATGGGATACCACCATGAACCCAGAGGAGCGAACCATGCGTCAGGTTATCATTGACAGCGCCGCAGAAGCTGACCGAGTCTTCTCCATGTTGATGGGTGACGAGGTGCCACCGCGCCGCGCTTTCATTGAAGCCAATGCGAAGTATGCGAAAATTGACGCCTAACAGGGTGACAATCATTAATCAAGCAACAAACCAATCCATCTACCAATGAAAATTACCGTTGTAGGCGCAGGCAATGTCGGCGCATCCTGTGCTGAATCCATGGTTCGCATGAACCTTGCAGAGGAAATCGTCCTTTTAGATATTAAAAAGGGCTTTGCTGAAGGCAAGGCCATGGACATGAATCAATGTGCCACCTTGCACGGATTTGACGGCAAGGTGACAGGTGTGACCAGTGACTATGCCGCCACAGCAGGATCGTCGGTGATTGTGATCACCTCAGGCATCCCCCGGAAGCCAGGCATGACGCGTGAGGAGTTGATAGGAACCAATGCAGGCATAGTGAAGTCTGTTGTGAAATCAGCGCTTGAGCATTCGCCTGAGGCAGTTTTTGTGGTGATTTCCAACCCTATGGACACCATGACCTACTTGGCAGCAAAGGAGTCTGGTTTGCCAGTGAATCGCATCATTGGCATGGGAGGCATCCTGGACAGCAGCCGATTCAAGTACTATTTGAGTCAAGCCATGTCATGCCCGCCCAGTGACCTGCAAGCTGTAGTGATTGGTGGTCATGGAGATACAACCATGATCCCATTGACACGCCTGGCAAGCTACCAGTCCAGCCCTGTCTCGGAACACATGAGTGCCTCTGATTTGGAAGCTGTGAAGGCTTCAACTATGGTTGGTGGAGCCACGTTGACTGGCTTGATAGGAACCTCTGCCTGGTATGCGCCTGGCGCAGCTGGTGCGGCCTTGACCGCAAGCATTGTCAGGGATCAAAAGAAAATCTTCCCTTGCTGTGTATACCTTGATGGCGAATACGGTCAGAAGGATATTTGCTTGGGTGTGCCTGTGGTTATTGGTGCCAATGGATGGGAACACATCGTTGACTACCAGTTGAACGACCAAGAGCAAGCAGCATTCAATGCAAGCGCAGACAAGGTTCGCGCCATGAATGCAGTGTTGGCTGATCTTTGATCGGACAGAAAAAGCAAAGAAAAGCCCGGTGATCTCATCGGGCTTTTTTTATGGCTTAATCCATTTGCTTGCATAGGAACCCATGCGAATGACATACAAGCCTGCTGGCCATTGCCGGCAGTCAATGGTCAGGGTTTCATGAGCAACGGTAGCTTGCGTCACCATGGTTTGCCCATTGATGTGATGCACATTAACAGGATTGCCATTGCCAATCAAGCTGAAGGAAGATTGACCGGGGTTTGGCCAGACGGCCATGCCTTGATTGGCTCCTGTCAGTTCAATCAACGAAATGCTGGCACTGTCTCCACGCATGAATCGCAAGCCACCAGTGGACAAGCCAAAAACCATTTCAGGATGACCATCACCATCCATGTCAGCCAATGTTGGCGCATTGATGCGGCCATCCTTTGCAGCGACATGCCTGATTGGCATATTGGGGACCATGGTGAATGCCATATCGATTCGCAAGCTGTCATGACCCAGTGTAGGCATGGCGCAGCCATCGGAAATCATGGAGTTGTTGTTGAACACATCACCATAGACATGGGATGGGTTGGTTGTGGTGTGGGCGCTTAAATGCACGTCGGTGCTTGGCAAATTCTTACTGAAGCAAACTTGAACCATCAGGTCAGACGATCCATCATAATTGAAGACCTGTTGCAAAGGGACAGTCATCCAGCCAAGGCTTGGCACTTGAATGTAGCTGAACACGGTTTGCCCACCAGGACTGAAATTGACTAAGCTGTCTTCGTTGACATGCTTTAACGTGATGGTGAAGCCCTGACTGAGGTAGGGGGCGCTGCTGCTGATCACATTGAAGCCGATGTGGGTAATGGTTGCTGCGCCGATGCCTGATGCGTTGAGCTCTGATGCTTGGTAAAGGTATTGGTGTCGACCGGTTCGCTTGCTGGAGCCAAAAGGGGTTTCCAAGAGGCTACTTGTTGACGTGCTGGCGTTGCCAATGTTGTGATTGACCACTGCAGGTGCATTGAGGGTGAAATTCAAACTATCAAGTTGCATGATACCACCTTCGGAAGTCCCTAAAAACATGATAGGCCCATCGCCAAAATCTACAATGCGAGGAATGGCTCTGCCTGAATACAAGCCATAAATATCTGCTTCGATGCCGCCAAAGTTGGCATTGGATAAGCTGTAAGTCCCGCCATTATTGATGTAATGTGCCACATGGCCTTGTTGGTTGCCAACAAAGAGATCCAGGTCCCCATCGCCATCCGAATCATGCCATTCAGGGCTTGCCATTTGGCCCACATCAATGCCAGCAAATTGATTGGTGGATACCCCATTGAATGCGGGTACGAAAAAACTGCCATTGTTAATCAACAGAGCCAATGTGCCGTCACTTCGCCCCACCAATACATCCTTGAGCCCATCACCATTCCAGTCGGCCAGGGTGGGTGAAGTCCAATCGGCATCCAAGAGGCCATGATTGCTTCCAACCAAGGGACTTTGTGCCCACTTTGGTACCGCGGCTGTGCCTGTGTTGACGTAGTAGAGTAATCCCCGGGCGCTTCCAACCAGTAGATCCATCAAACCATCGGTGTTGAGGTCGACCAGCAATGGAACTGCATAGCGACCAAGATCTAACATGGTCTGCTGCAAGAAGCTGGAATCTATGAGTGTCCAGTCTGGGCTGCTCAAGCTACCTGCATTGCGGTACAGCCAGACACTGGTGTCGCTGATTCCTGTTGGCATGTTGGGGGCTGCTACAATGTCTATCAGTCCATCTCTGTCTGCATCAATGTCAGAAAAACTAGGGAAAACGGGCAGGTGCAAGGGGATGTCATTGCTGGGCCAGGATGAGTCTTGTGACTCAATGTTCGCAAGGCTAGCGGTGCCAACATTGAAGCCAGCAACAGCTTGAGGAAAGCTGATATCGCCCAAGAGAATGTCCAAGAGCCCATTGCCATCCAGGTCAAATGACAGCATGGCTGAACCGGCATGCTGGCTGCCTTCTGGTAGTTGGAAAGGGTCTATGGGAATCTCGCTACCGGTGCATGCATCAATGATCAAGCCATTGGTGACACCTGATTCCGTGAAATCTCCCCAGCATAAATCTGCCACTTCAAAGTTGATGCCACAGGCAGATAGGTTGCGGTGAAACTCAATGGATGTGCCGTTGAGTCCAAAAGTGAGCACGTCGACGTCGCCATCGCCATCCATGTCCTTGATGACAGGTCGATCATTGGATGCGACATAGAGGTTGACGGGGTTGCCGCCTGTGTTGTAGTTGGTTGTGATGTAGTTGCCCGTCAATGACCAGGTGTATGTTAGTTGGCCATTGACCCGACTTCCATCGTAGAGGCCTACGCCACCAATGGCTGCGCAAAACAAATCTTCAATGCCATCACAGTTGTAGTCAATGAGTTCCACCCAGTCTGTTACTGCTGGGAAGCAGGATGCCCATTGGGCCTGAAAAACCCATTGGCCATTTTGCCAATCAAAAACCAGCCAGCGATAACCTTCCCTATCAAAGACGACCATGTCTTGCTGCCCGTCGCCATTGACGTCCATTGTGTGCAGCTGAGGGTTATTCAGCCCGCCAGCAAAGGGGTTTAAAAGAGAATCAGACAGGGCATTGATGAGGCTTGCTTGGCTTGAAGCCTGAAAGGCATAGGTCGGTTGCGCCTTCAAGCTGTTGAAACCGGTCAGTCCAAGGGAAAACAAGAGGAGAGCAATGCGGTATATCATAAGGATGCTAAGGTAAGAACACTTATATTTGCGGCCTCATTTTTCAGGGAATATTTACATGCAGAACAAAGTTATCATTCGCCTCTTTGCCATCGCCTTTACCTTGGCATCTCTTTATGAATTGTCATTCACTTGGATGACCCAACGCGTAGAGAGTCAAATTGCAGAACAAGTTAATCACGATCCAGAGCGACTCAATTACGCCTTGGATTCCTTGTCAGACCACACGGTTTATAACCTAGGTGTGGCTTCGTTTACCTACAAAGAATTGAAGTCCAAGGAGATGAACCTTGGTCTTGACCTAAGGGGTGGCATGAATGTCATTTTGGAAGTGAGCGTTCGCGACGTGCTACTTGGTCTTGCAGGTGACGCAGATGATCCGCAATTGCGACAAGCCATTGAAGAAGCTGATGCCGCTCAGACCAATAGTCAAGATGCTTACTTGACATTGTTCTTCACCTCAATGGATGCCATTCGAGGTGATCGCAAGTTGAATGATCCTGCTTTGTATGGTACAAAGGACATGACCGATAGAGACGGTATTGGGTTCAATGCAACCGATGAATTGATCAAAACTGCCCTAGCAGGTGATGTAGAAGCAGCCATCACCAATGTGTATACGGTATTGAAAGCTCGAATTGACCAATTTGGTGTTGTTCAGCCTAACATTCAACGACTTGACGGCACAGGCCGAATTTTGGTTGAATTGCCTGGCGTGAAAGACCCTGCGCGGATGCAGCGATTACTGCAGTCAACAGCTCGTTTAGAGTTCTGGCGTGTAGATCAAGGTTCTGAGTGGATGCAATTCATTGTTGATGCAAATGTTCGACTACGTTCTGTCATTGAAGCACCTCGTTCAGCGTCACATCAACTGACGGGGATGTTGCCACAGATGATGAGCCAATTTTCCAATTGGAAGACAACAATGATGCAGGTTCTGATGAAGCAACTTCCGAAGATGTTGCTTCACAGGATTCAACGGTTTCAACCTTCAATCCCTTACTGGATGTCTTTGCCCTGTACATTGATCAGCAGACATTCTCCCCACTGCCGGGTGCCATCATTGGTGTTGCCCAGTCTCGTGACACGGCGAAGGTTAACGATTACTTATCCCGCGATGTGGTGCGTAAATTGATTCCCGGCGATCGCCGTTATGTGAAATTTGCTTGGAGTCGTCCAGAGGCGGGGTCTGACAATTGTTTCTTGCTTGCCCTTCGTGGAAACCGGAACAATGAACCTGAACTGGATGGTTCGGTGGTTGTGGATGCCCGTCAGGAATTTGATCAAGGCAACAACCCCGTTGTGACCATGGCTATGAATGGTCAAGGTGCACAAGCATGGCAGCGCTTGACCGCTGTAGCCTCAGCTCAAACCCCCCAAGGCCATGTTGCAGTGGTGCTTGATAACTTGGTGTACAGCTTCCCCGTTGTGCGATCTGAGATTTCAGGTGGACGCACACAAATCGAAGGCGGTTTTGCTTTGGACGAGGCCACTGACTTGGCCAATGTATTAAAGGCAGGTAAGCTGCCAGTACCGGCACATGTCATTCAATCAGACATCGTAGGACCAAGCCTTGGTAAGGAAGCGATTGCAGCTAGCATGAATTCCTTCCTTTTCGCCTTGCTTATTGTCTTGTTTTACATGATTTTCTACTATAGTAATGCTGGCATAGGTGCCAGCTTGGCGTTGTTGATCAACATGTTCTTTATCTTCGGTGTATTGGACGCTCTCAACGCAGTGCTGACCTTGCCTGGCATGGCGGGTATCGTCTTGACTATTGGTATGGCAGTCGATGCGAATGTGTTGATTTATGATCGCATCCGAGAAGAGCTGCGTGCTGGTAAAGTGATAAAAGAGGCCATCAGGGATGGTTACAAGTTTTCATTGAGTGCGATTTTGGATGCCAACATCACCACCTTGTTGACGGCGATCATCTTGTTCTCTGTGGGAACGGGGCCTATTCGTGGCTTTGCTTCAACATTGATTATCGGTATCATCAGTTCTTTGTTTACGTCCATTTTTATCACGCGAATGTTCTTCGAATGGCGCCTAACCAAGAAAGCAAAATTGTCCTTTTCAACTAAGTTGACTGAAAAGCTATTTGTGGGCACCTCATTTGATTTCATGTCCAAGCGTAAGATGGCTTACATCTTCTCAGGTCTGATGATTGTTGTGTCATTGGTTTCCTTGTCAACCAAGGGTCTAAGCTTGGGTGTAGATTTTGAAGGTGGTCGTTCGTACCAGGTCCGCTTTGACCAGGATGTCGATGTAGCAGATATTTCCAGTGCCTTGGCTCTTGAGTTTGTCAATGAAGAGGGCCGCGTGTTCACGCCGACAGTTAAAACCTTGGGCTCGCCTAACCAGGTGGTCATCACCACTAACTTCCGCATTGATGAAAATGGCCCAGATGTTGAAGAAGCCTTGAAACTTCAGGTTTATCAGTCCTTGTCTAGGTTTTATTCTCAGCCAATGGAAATGAAAGTGTTTTTGAATCCAACAGCTGATGACGCCACAGGCTTGGTTGCTTCACGCCAGGTAGGTCCAACAGTTGCCGATGATATCAAGAATACAGCGGTTTATGCAATCATATTCTCTTTGATAGCTATCTTCTTGTACCTCTTGTCTCGATTCAATAAGTGGCAGTACTCATTGGGAGCTGTAACGGCAACAGTACATGACACCATCATTGTGCTGGGTGTCTTTTCGATGCTGGATGGCATACTGCCTTTCGCAATGGAAGCTGACCAAGCCTTTGTTGCTGCTATTTTGACAGTGATTGGTTATTCTTTGAATGACACGGTGGTGGTCTTTGACCGAATCCGCGAATACTTTTCGGGCAAGCGGCGCAAATCAACCCTTGACAAGGAGACGCTCAACCGCGCCTTGAATGGCACCTTGAGCAGGACCTTCAACACATCCATGACAACAACCATTGTATTGTTGATCATCTTTGTCTTTGGTGGAGAGATCCTTCGCGGATTCATCTTTGCCATCTTGCTAGGTGTGGTGGTTGGAACATACTCATCCTTGTTCATTGCCTCACCAGTGATGTACGATAGCTTGAAAGGAAAGAAAGCGAAGGAAAAAGCATAGGTTAGCCACATGGTATTATTCATCAGCACCGGAGAAATCGTCTTTCTGCTTTTCGCGGTGCTGATGCTTTTTGGTGTTGATCGATTGCCTGAATTTGCACGCACAGCTGGCAAGGCTCTTCGCTCAGTTAAAAACGCAGCCAATGACATCAAGTCAGAGATTGCTAATGCAACCCCTGAGGATGTAAACCCCAGCAAGGCCATCAAGAAAATTACCAAAGAAGTTGAAGACTCCATCAAGCGCGGCTTGTAGAGGTTATAAACAACTTTTATTATGAATTGTTGAAAAAATAGGGGGGTGTTCCCTAAATAAGTCAACTATCAGGACCCGAATCGTGAAAAACAAGGGGTACATTTGCCAGTAAATACATTTACTATGGCACAGTCACGATTTCACGCCCTCCAACTTGCAGGTGGACGCAAACCAGTCTCCTTCACTCAGCACAGCAAGCGGTCATCCGAATATTTTGGTTGCAATGTCTTCAACAAGAAGGCCATGCATGAGTTCATGTCCAAGGAGGCTTATGTTAGCATCAATGACGCCATTGAGCATGGCAGCAAAATCAACCGCAACATTTCAGATCAGGTGGCGACTGCCATGAAGGCATGGGCCATCGCTAATGAGGCGACCCATTACACCCATTGGTTTCAGCCCTTGACCGGTTCCACAGCTGAAAAGCATGATGGATTTTTTGAGCCAACCTCTGATGGTTTTGCCATTGAAAAATTCAATGGGGACATGTTGATTCAAGCAGAGCCAGATGCATCTTCGTTTCCCAATGGTGGCATACGAAACACGTTTGAGGCTAGGGGGTACACGGCCTGGGATCCAACATCTCATGCCTTTATCCTGGATGGCACCTTGTGTATCCCAACGGTTTTTGTTGCTTACACAGGCGAGGCCCTTGACAACAAAACACCCCTGCTTAGGGCTCTTCAGGTTGTGGATCATGCAGCCACTGATGTTTGCCAGTACTTTGATCGACAGGTCACCAAAGTCAATGCTTCATTGGGATGGGAGCAAGAGTATTTCTTGGTGGATGCAGCCTTGCATGACGCTAGACCCGATTTGGTGATGACGGGTAGAACCCTGTTGGGCCATTCTCCAGCAAAGGGTCAGCAGATGGATGATCATTACTTTGGCAGCATTCCAGAAAGGGTGTTGGCGTACATGCGTGAAATTGAGTACGAGAGTCACAAGCTTGGCATTCCTGTAAAAACACGCCACAATGAGGTTGCGCCAGGCCAGTATGAATTTGCCCCTGTCTATGGTGAGGCTAACATCTCAGTGGATCAAAATTCTTTGTTCATGGATATCATGGATAAGGTGGCACGTCGCCACGATTTCCGCGTGCTATTGCATGAGAAGCCTTTTGCAGGAATTAACGGATCAGGCAAGCACAACAACTGGTCACTAAGCACCAATACGGGTGTCAACCTGCTTTCCCCGGGATCGACTCCTAAAAAGAACTTGCAGTTTCTCACTTTTTTCATCAACACCATCAAGGCCGTCCATGATCATTCAGACTTGTTGCGTGCAGCGATTGCCTCCGCGGGCAATGATCATCGTTTAGGTGCCAATGAAGCACCGCCAGCAATCATCTCTGCCTTCATAGGCAGTCAGCTGACCTCTGTATTGGATGAGCTTGAGAAGCTGGAAGGTGGCAAGATGTCTCCTGAGAAGAAAACGGAACTCAAGCTCAATGTGGTGGGTAAAATCCCTGAAATACTGCTGGATAACACTGACAGGAACCGGACTTCCCCCTTTGCATTCACGGGCAATAAATTTGAGTTTCGAGCAGTTGGTTCTTCTGCGACCTGCGCACATGCTATGACCATCTTAAATTTGATTGTGGCTGATCAGCTCACGGTTTTTAAGGCTGATGTGGATCTGTTGATTGCTGGAGGAATGAAGAAGGATGATGCTCTATTCAATGCGTTGAAGGATTGCATTAAAGCTTCTAAGGCTGTGAGATTTGAAGGCGATGGCTATTCTGATAAGTGGACGGAATTAGCGAAGCAACGCGGCTTGAACAACACCCCTGATTCACCACGTGCTTTCGATTTTTACATCACCCCGGAAGCTGAAGCTTTGTTTGTCCGCAATGGTGTATTGAACAAAGTCGAGCTACATGCCCGTTATGAAATTCTTCAAGAGGAGTACTTTATGCGCATCCAAATAGAATCTCGCACTTTGGGTGATTTGGTAAGCAATCACATCGTCCCAATAGCTATCAGGTACCAATCGACCTTGAGTGAAAATGTATTGCGATTGAAGGAGTTACTTGGTAAGGACTATGCTTTGCATGCCAAGGAGCAATTGGAAACTATTCGTGAAATATCAGGTCGTATCAGCCGCATCTTAAGGGCTGTAATGGACATGACAGAGGCCAGAAAGCAGGCCAATTTAATCGATGACACGCGAGAGAAGGCTCTGGCCTATTGTGACAATGTCCTTCCTTATTTTGATGCCATCCGCTACGATGTAGATAAGCTAGAACTCACTGTAGATAATGAACTGTGGCCATTGCCAAAGTATAGAGAGATGCTTTATGTGAAGTGAGTTAAGCCTCTTAACTGACTCAAATAGCCCCATTGAAATAAGCGGGGCTATTTTGTGGATAAACCTTATCTTGGGGTCTTGACAAAATCTGACCGTTTCGCCTCGACCTGAACTCTCTACGACACACCCTATGATTCCTTTTTTGCGCAAATTTATTCTGCTTTTTTCCTTGAGTTTTTTATTTGTGACTCCCGCTATTGCTCAAGCAACTGAGGCAGAATCAGATGAGGCGGAGAAGCAATCACGTGTTTCTAAACAAGCCGATGAGTTCTTTTTGGTTATGGAATATTCAGAGGCTATTCGACGTTACAAAAAGGCCTATGGCAAGTCAAAAGTGCGTACAGAAAAAGCAGAAATCGCATTGAAGCTGGCTGATTGTTACCGGTACACTTACGATTACCGCAATGCAGCCAGTCAGTACAAACGTGCAGTCAAGTTGAAAATTAACCGCGAGGAGGCCTACTTAGGCCATGCGGACATGTTGAAGGCTCAAGGTGAATACGCTGATGCAATCGACGCCTACGAGGAATTTGCTAAAGCCTTTCCGAAAGATGCTCGTGCGGCCATTGGTATTGCATCAAGCAAGGATGCCATTGAATGGACCATGGCTATGACCTTGTACCAAGTGGGTAACGTGACGTCATTGAATTCAGAAGCCAACGACTTCAGTCTGACCTTTGCAGGTAGGATAGGTTCCTTTGACGAGCTGTTCTTCTCTTCCATGCGTTCAGGCGGTATGACAAAAAGGGAAGATGGGTGGACAGGGGAGAAGTTTTCTGACATCTACTCTGCCGAGCGATTGGGCGATGATGGTCAGCCAAAGTCGACTAAAAAATCTCGCAAGTCTAGAAAGACACCTAAAGCCAATACGGCTCGATTACAGGATTTTTCTGATCCAGTCATGTTGACGGAGATCATCAACACAGAGGATCATGAAGGTTCAGGGGTATTTGACGCCAGGCGACGTACCTTTTATTTCACGCGATGCATGGATGTCAAGCAAGCTCAATTGGGTTGTGGTATATACCAAACCCGCAAAGCCGGCATCAATTGGCAGGACCCTAGTCCTGTTGTTTTGACGACTGATTCCTCTGAATCTGTGGGTCACCCTCATTTGATTGATGACAAGGTCATGGTATTTGCTGGAGACATGACAGATGGTCGAGGCGGCAAGGATTTATGGATCACCACCTTTGATAAGAAAAAACGTGGTTGGGGCATGCCCGTGAACATGGGCCCATTGGTCAACACCACTGGCGATGAACTCTTCCCCTATGTCCATGATGGCTATTTGTATTTTGCCTCAACGGGTCATCCAGGGATGGGTGGCTATGACCTTTTCCGCATTGCCTTAGGTAAAGATAACCTGCCAAAGGGTTCGGTTATGAATTTGCAGGCACCCATCAACAGCCCCGCAGACGACTTCAACTTGATTCTTCGACCGGGGGATATCATGGATGGTTACTTTGTGAGCAACCGCTCAGACGGTAAAGGAAGCAATGACATATGGTCCTTGTACCAAGTGCCTAAGAAGCACCAAATCAGTGGCAATGTGCTCAGCTCAAAGGACCAGAGTCCCATTGCTGGTGTGACAGTGAAGGTTCGAGGAAAAAATGGGTTTTCACAGATTGTTCAAACCGATGGGTATGGCAATTTTACCGTGGATTCAGATGACCTTCAAGCCGATGAAACGTACAGCTTCGCCTTTGAGCGCAAGAAGTTTTTGCGGAATGGCACGGCGGGTAATACCATGGGTCTAACGCTTGAAAATTACAGCTTCCAAGAGGCTAGCAATGTGTACATGCATACCATGTCTGTGACAGGATCTATGGATCCCATCGAGATCCCCATTGTGCTGCCAGAGGTCAATTTTGACCTCGCTAAATGGGACTTGAGACCAACTGCTCAGGTTGCACTTGACACGGTGGCTCGCACCATGGTCCGCAACCCCAACATTGTTATTCAGTTGCGCTCCCACACCGACTACCGTGACGCGGATGATAAAAACGTTATCCTATCACAAAAGCGCGCGGACACCTGTGTGAAATACCTGATCTCTAAAGGCGTCAGAGCTGACCGACTGGAGGCTGTAGGTATGGGTGAGGGCACACCATTTGTGATTACTGGCAATTACGAGGGTTATGGCAAGGGTGCTTTCAAGGAAGGCACAGAATTAACTGAGGCCTTGATTCGCAAGATGAACAAGGTCAATCAAGAGATTGCACACCAAATCAATCGACGCACAGATTTCCGTGTGCTTCGCGATGACTATGTGCCACCCGTTGATGAGGCGGCAATAGCTAATGCTGATGAAGCAGGTCAGAGCAAGGGCGATGAAGTTGCAGTGCGTGGCGTCATTTATGTCGTCGGTGATCGCGAATCCTATTCAGTGATTTGCAAATCCAACAGCATCACATTGGCCGCGCTGAAGAAGCTCAATGGTGGCCTTCGAGGCGTTCGACCATTCCCAGGCATGCAGATGAAGGTGACTGACGGTGGTGATTATGCATGGTTTGATAAAGATCATCGCCAGATTCAGCGCAATGAAACCTGGAAGACCATCGCCAAGGAATTGGGAATGAAGTTGAAAGCCTTGAAGGCACTCAACCCAGAATACGGCAAAGAATTGTCTGCTGGAGGTTACTTGTTGGTGCAATAAGCTGAGGCCCCGGCATTACCTTTGCCACATGGATCCAAGTGCACGATATGCAAGCCGCGGTGTCTCTTCTGGCAAGGAAGAGGTTCATAAAGCCATTGCTAACATCGACAAGGGATTGTTCCCATTGGCATTTTGTAAAATTGTCCCTGATACGCTCAGTGGATCAGATGATCACTGCTTAGTGATGCATGCGGATGGTGCAGGAACCAAAAGCTCTTTAGCCTACATGCTTTGGAAGGAAACAGGAGATCTATCTGTCTGGCGTGGCATTGCGCAAGATGCCGTTATCATGAATGTGGATGACTTACTATGTGTTGGCGCCACGGGCCCCATTCTGCTCTCAAGCACCATTGGAAGAAACAAGCATTTGATTCCAGGTGAAGTGATTGGTGCTCTGATTGATGGAACTGAATCTGTGTTAACAGATCTGCGGAAGGCAGGCATGGATATCCAATCTACGGGGGGCGAAACAGCCGATGTTGGTGATTTGGTTCGCACCGTGATTGTTGATTCAACCGTCATGGCAAGAATGGCCCGCAAGGACGTCATTGACAATGCAAATATTGCAGCAGGTCAGGTCATTGTAGGCTTGTCTTCAAGTGGTCAGGCAAGCTATGAAAGCGAGTACAATGGCGGCATGGGATCCAATGGCTTAACGTCTGCACGCCACGATGTGTTTGCCAAGTACTTGATGACTGAATACCCAGAATCTTTTTCACCAGAAACAGACAAATCTTTCATCTATTCAGGCAGTAAGCAATTGACAGACCCTATTGAAGGTAGTCCATTGCCTGCAGGCCAATTGGTGCTGTCTCCAACAAGGACCTATGCACCAATCATCATTGAATTATTGAAAAGCCTTCGCCCTCATATCAAAGGCATGGTACATTGCAGTGGTGGTGCACAAACCAAGGTTCTTCACTTTGTGAAATCTGGTAAAATCATTAAGGATAAGCTATTTGATGTGCCGCCATTGTTCGCTTTAATCCAATCGGAGTCAGGCACGCCTTGGCGTGAAATGTACCGGGTGTTTAACATGGGACACCGCATGGAAATTTATGTTGACCCTGAGCATGCGCAAGCCATCATTGATGTGTCTGCATCATTCCAGGTTGAGGCGAAGGTTATTGGTCGTGTTGAAGCAAGTGATGTGGCTGAAGTGCATATTCATACCGTTGAAGGCATTGAAATATACCAAGCTTGATGAATAATTTGACCGACAAGCTACATGCCATCTGGCTTCGCTTCAATGAGGTGAATGATCTCCTGATGCAACCGGAAATCGCCTCTGATTCAGCGCGATTTGTTCTTTTAAATCGTGAATTCAAGTCCCTCAATGACATCATGCAGGTGCGCGATGATTACATGGATAAACTTGCCCGTTATGGTGAGGCTAAAGGCATGTTGAAAACGGAAAAAGACCCGGACATGAAAGCCATGGCGCAGGAGGAATACGATGAGCTAGCCCCAGCTATTCAAGATCTTGAAGAATTCATTCGTGTCATGCTGATACCCAAAGATCCTGAAGACGAGAAGGACGCCGTTTTAGAGGTTCGAGCTGGTATTGGTGGTGATGAAGCTGGTATTTTTTCTGGCGAAATTGTTCGCATGTATTTGCGTTTCATTGAAGACAAGGGCTGGAAGGCTGAATGGATTTCTTCTACTGACGCTACCCATGGTGGCTACAAAGAGGCGACTATTCAATTGCGGGGAGAAGGCGTGTATGGCATAATGAAGTACGAGTCGGGTGTTCACCGTGTGCAGCGTGTCCCATCGACAGAGTCACAAGGCCGTGTGCACACCTCAGCTGTTACAGTGGCAGTCATGCCAGAAGCAGATGAATTGGATGTTGTGATTGACAACAAGGATATCCGAAAGGATACTTTCCGTTCCAGTGGAGCAGGAGGGCAGCACGTCAACAAGACTGAATCCGGTGTGCGATTAACCCATGCGCCAACAGGTATTGTCGTTGAGTGTCAGGATGGCCGCTCACAACACAAAAATTACGCTCAGGCCTTGACGGTTTTGAGGTCAAGGATATGGGACAAGGCACGATCTGAGCGGGATGCCGTCATCGCTGCCAAGCGGAAATCCCTGGTAAGTACTGGCGATCGCAGTGCAAAAATCCGCACCTACAACTACCCGCAAAGCCGTGTGACAGATCACCGAATCGGCTTAACTTTATACAACTTGCCAGAGATCATCAATGGTGCCATTGCCCCGTTGATTGATGCCTTGCAGCTCGCAGAAAACGCAGAACGATTGAAGGAAGGAAGCGAATGACACGCAATCAGCTCTTAGCAAGCATTGAAGCAAAGCAATCTTTGCTCTGCGTTGGGCTTGACCCTGACTTGAAGCGGATGCCTCAGGGTCTCAAAGCGGACGCTGAGGGTGTGGCAACCTTTTGCAAGCTCATCATTGATGCCACCGCAGGTCATGCCGTCGCATACAAGCCAAATTTCGCCTTCTTTGAGGCCTTGGGTCGTTATGGTTGGCAGGCCTTGGATGAGGTGGCAAAGCATCTGTCATCCATGGATGTTTTCACCATTGCAGATGCCAAGCGAGGTGACATCGGCAACACCGCAAGTCAATATGCTCAAGGTATTTTAGGTGAAATGGGTTTTGATGCTATCACCGTTGCGCCCTACATGGGCAAGGACAGTGTGTCACCATTTTTCATGGAAGGTAAATGGGCCATTGGCTTGGGGTTGACAAGTAATGCTGGCGCAGAGGACTTTCAAATGCAAACCATGGCAGATGGCCGGCGCTTGCATGAGTTGGTGTTGGATAAGTACGATGAATGGGGAAGTCCAGATCAACTCATGGTGGTCGTGGGTGCAACCCGGCCCGAGGCCTTAGCAAAGGTCAGGGCAAGGCTCCCTGAACATATTTTCCTGGTACCCGGCGTAGGCGCACAAGGTGGCACAGTTCAAGACGTCATGAACGCTGGTGCCTTCAAGGATCAACGAGGGGTTGGTTTATTGATCAATGCATCGCGTTCCATCCTTTATGCCTCATCAGGCTTAGATTATGCTGCTGCTGCAGCAAAAGAGGCATCTTCATTGCATGCGAGCATGCGACAATACTGGCCGGCTTAACATGGCATCTTCTGAGAAACGGATTTTAATCACAGGCGCCAATGGCTTGCTTGGTAAATCCTTGTTGCATGCGGGAAAGGGTAGACACACCTTGCTAGCAACTGGCAGAGGACCCCAGCGAGGTGATTGCTTTGGTGCAACGTATGCCACGGTGGATTTGATGGTTGATGGAGACTTGCAACGGGCCATGGAGGATTTTCGTCCTGATGCGGTCATACACGCAGCGGCTATGACACAAGTTGATGATTGTGAACGTAACCCCAACCAATGTCAAGCACTCAATGTTGAAGCGACGGCAAATGTCATTGCTGCCTGCGAGGCACATGATGCCCATTTGCTATTGTTGAGTACGGATTTCATTTTTGACGGCAAGGATGGGCCTTATGCAGAGGATGCAGAGGCAAACCCATTGAGTGTATATGGCCAATCAAAGCTAGATGCAGAGACCTTGGTCAAGGCATCAGCCTGTGCTTGGACCATTGCGCGAACAGTTTTGGTCATTGGTTATGTGCCAACGCTGTCTCGAAGCAACATCATTTTATGGGCACGAGAAGCCTTGGCAAAAGGTCAAAGAATCCAGGTTGTCAATGACCAATACCGGTCACCGACATGGAGCATGGACCTGGCAGAAGCCTGCCTTCAAATCATTGATAGCCATTCACTTGGAGTTTACCACATCAGCGGTCCAGAGTCCATGAGTATTTTGGATTTGGTGCATCGGGTGGCTCGCCATGCGGGACTTGATGCAAGCTTGATCGATGAAGTGAGTAGTGAGACATTGAATCAAGCGGCCGTCCGTCCGCCAGTGACAGGGTTCAATATTGACAAAGCAACGAAGGATTTTTCCTTTTCTCCTCACAGTTTTGCTGAAGTCTTGGATGCGATTCCCTATATTTGAGCATCACCTAATCGCTCAATCCATTTTATGTCAACACAAACGCAAACGTGGGGTACCCGCGTCGGACTCATTTTGGCCATGGCTGGCAACGCCGTTGGCCTGGGTAATTTCCTAAGATTCCCCGTGCAAGCCGTAGAAAATGGCGGTGGGACATTCATCATTCCTTACCTGATTTGTTTTCTTCTCATGGGCATTCCCCTGCTTTGGATGGAGTGGGCAACGGGACGATTTGGCGGCATGTTTGGTAACCATAGCACACCATTTATTGTGGACAAAATGGGCAAGAGCCGCTTTTGGAAATACGTTGGGGTCTTTGGGATATTCACCAACATTGGTGTTGCAGCCTACTACTGCTACATTGAGTCTTGGACACTGTCATATGTGTTTCATTCATTGAAGGGTACGTTCATTGGCATGAATCAATCAGAGGTTGTGGACTTTTTTGCAACCTATGTAAACCTCACGGAAAGCACCTTAGGTATTCCTTTTGAGACGGTTTTCTTTTATGTGATCTGCTTGGCATTGAACACATACATTCTGTCCAAAGGGCTGAAGGGTGGTGTTGAAAAGGTTGCCAAGGTTGGTATGCCATTGTTGATCTTATTTGGCGTCTTGTTGGCTATACGCGGCATCACGTTAGGCGATTCAGGGGCGGTTGCTGGTTGCACGGATTGCGATTCCTTTTTGGGCTTGAATTTCTTGTGGCAACCACAATTTGATACCCTATGGAATCCAGATGTTTGGTTGGCAGCTGCTGGTCAAATTTTCTTCACCCTATCCGTAGGCATGGGAACGATCCATTGCTACGCTTCCTACGTGAAGCCAAAGGATGACATTGCATTGAATGCCATGGCAGCCGGTTGGATGAATGGATTTGTGGAAATTGTGCTTGGCGCATCAGTGGTTATCCCTATTGCAGTTGGCTACCTTGGCTTGGATTGGGTTCGCGAAAATGCAGGATTTTCCATGGCCTTTGAAACCATGCCATACCTATTCAATAAGTGGGGAACATTGCTGGGTTCTATCTCTGGAATGATGTGGTTTGGTCTACTGTTCTTTGCTGGCATCACCAGTTCGTTAGCCATGGGTACTCCCTGGATGGGCTTCATGCAAGATGAGTTTGGTTACAGCGTTAAAAATTCAGCTTTGACCTTTGGTCTTGTGACCTTGGTGATGGGTTTGCCAACGGTGATCTTCTTCCAAGAGGGGGTCTTTGATGAATACGATTATTGGGCGGGCACTGTCAGCTTGGTGGTCTTTGCCCTAGCGGAGGCCATATTGTTTGGTTGGGTCTTTGGCATTGATAAAGGTTGGGCTGAAATCAAAAAAGGTTCAGATCTGACTTTGCCTAGGATCTACAAGCCTATATTAAAGTATGTGACCCCAACCATTTTATTGGTGGTTTTTGTCATGAGCCTCATCAAGCCCGTGAACAATGATTGGCAAGGTGCTTGGAACAATGGTTGGGAATTCGATGGTGGCAGCATCATTGGCAAGGTGATGAATGTCGATGTGGTGCACAATCGCACAGCTATTGCTGATCACTTTGAGGCTGAAGTCTCTGGTGTGGTTGAAATCATTGAAATGGAGAGCCTCACCAAGGTCTTGATTCATAGCGAGGGAGCCGAGGACGCTTTAGCCAGTTACGATTTTGAACGTGGTGATGAGGTTCTTGTTGGCAATGGCCAAGTTGTGAAGGCTGGAGATGCCATTGCGAATGGATCTTTTGTGAATCCTATATTCTACAAGCATTTATCCCGACTGCTACTGCTAGGTCTCTTTATCTTTATCATGGGCATGGTTTACTATGCCACCATTCATAGAAACCCCAAAAAATCATGACAAATTCTGCATTTTGGATGATGTTAATCACCCAAGTCACTGTAACTGTAGTGACTGTTTACTTTTTCTACCGCGTGCTCACTGCACCAGATCGACAAGAACCAGACTCCTATTCTGACAATGATCCGGAATGATTAGACGGAATGGACGATATATTCAATGGATCTGGGCGGGAATTTTTTCCGCCCTTTTTCTTGCTCGCTATGCAAGCAACCAAGGCGAAATGGTTCAGCCATGGGAGCATTGGGCCATTGATAGCAGCTTGATTGTAAAGCAAAGGCCAGCTTACTTGCAGCCGGCTGTGACTGCATGGCAAAGTCGGCGTCAAGCAAGCAGGGTTTTCGAAAGGCAGCATGTCATGGCTGACAGTGTGCAGCCTGATTGGTTGGTCAATCAAGCTGGCTGGCCTGACTGGAAGGCTGAGCGCCTATTGATGATCAAAGATCGTTGGGGTGGCTTGGATTCCTCGGTGTTGCCACCAGGCTATGATCAAGGTGTTCGTTGGGAGTTCCAGCCTATTCCCTGTTTTTCTTTCAATGAAATGACCAAGGAGTTCATGGGGAGACATCCGCTCATTGGCTGGGATTGTGCCACAGCAATACATCGATACCGAAGCAGGGTGAGGCCTTTGATGGCTTGGGATGAGGTGTGGGCATTGGCGGTGGCAGACTCGACACAACAGCTGCAATGGCCTCGTTATTTCAGCTTGGAATGAAAAAATCAATCACACGATTCAAATGATGCTTTCTGATGTACATTTGCCGTCCCAAAGAGAGAAGATATATACGCTATGTTGATTATTAAGATAAAAGAAGGAGAGGGCATTGATCGCCCGTTGAAGCGATTCAAACGCAAGTTTGACCGTACAGGTAAAATGCGCGCACTCCGTGGCCGTCAACAATTCAATAAGCCGTCTGTTGTGAAGCGTAAGCAGAACATGAAGGCAGTCTACGTTGAAGGTTTTCGCCGCGCTGAACAGGAATAAAATCCTGTCTCTCGACACGAAATTGACGCCCTGGGGATTATCTTCCCGGGGCGTTTTGATTTCAAGCAACGATGTTACAACCCTTCATTGACTACCTAAGCCTGGAAAGGCGATTGTCCCCCGCCACCGTGAAAGCGTACAAAGCGGACTTGACACAGTGGTTAGATTTTCTTGCCTGCGAACAAGGTGACGAGCTGGATTTATCCTTGGTTGAAAAGGCCCATGTCAGGCGATGGGTTATTTACCTCTCAAATCAAGGTTTGGATCCAAGGAGTGTCAATCGCAAGATCTCATCTCTCAGGACATTCGGCCGTTTTTACAAGCAAGTCTCGGGGAAAAGTAACCCCATGTCAGACGGCATCATGGCTTTGAAGCAAAAGCAACGATTAGTCAGAGCATTAACCCTTGATGAGGTTGATACGTTGTTGGGTGATTCGCAGTACGCTGATGACATCATTGGTTTGCGTGACCGATTCATGATGCTAACCTTGTATACCTTAGGCTTGCGGCGCATGGAACTCATCAATTTGCGGCATTTAGCAATTGATGTTGAATCGAAAACAGTTCGAATACTTGGCAAACGGAACAAAGAACGCCTCTTACCCTTGCTTCCGGTTTGGCTGGCATCATATCATGCGTATTGCGCGGCATGGCCAGAAAATAAGTCTTGGTTGTTCACGGACCGTCAAGGGAAAAAAATGGGCGAGCGATTTGTCTATGGTTTGATTAATAGTTACCTTAAAGGTGCTAGCAGCATCGAGACACAAAGTCCACATATACTGCGTCACACATTCGCGACGCATTTGTTGGACATGGGTGCCGATTTGTCGGTGATTCGGGAGCTCTTAGGGCATAGCAATCTGTCGGCCACGCAGATATACACCCATGCGTCTATTGAACAGCTGAAGCGCGTTTATGAACAATCGCATCCGCGAGGCCGCAAGGATGCTTAAATCTGAAAGCATGAAGACCAATGTCCAATCCATTCATTTCAAGGCCAGTGAAAAGCTGCTTGCCTACATCAATAAACGCATTGCCCGCCTGAGTCGTGTCAGTGATCAGGCTGAAAGCAGTACGGTATACTTGCGACTGGACAACAATAAAAGTCGAAACAATAAAATCGTTGAATTGAAGGTTCACGTCCCAGGTGAAGATATCATGGTGGTCAAAGAGTCTAATTCCTTTGAAAAATCCATGCGCATGGCCACCGCTTCCGCTCGCCGCATCATGAGGAAGTCAAAGAGAAAGCAGGGTAAATTTAAATTGTTTAGAAGGGCATTGTAGAACGCCTAACATTATCTACATTTGCAGTCCGTTTGAAAAATCGGGAATCGCTGCTTTGCAGCAACGTTCTTTTCATCGCACTGCGCGGATCGTCGACAAGCTTAACCAGCCAGCATAGCTCAGTTGGTAGAGCTACTGACTTGTAATCAGTAGGTCGGGGGTTCGAGTCCCTCTGCTGGCTCTATGTCATCCGGGTCTGCGTTGTTCGTTGAAATACTTCATGTCGCAGCACTCGGGAGTGTCGCATAGTGGCTATTGCACCAGACTGTAACTCTGTCGCCTTCGGGCATCGATGGTTCGAGTCCATCCACTCCCACAACATTCAGCGGAAGTAGCTCAGCTGGTAGAGCATCAGCCTTCCAAGCTGAGGGTCGCGGGTTCGAATCCCGTCTTCCGCTCCACACCAGCCGATGTAGCTCAGAGGTAGAGCGTTTCCTTGGTAAGGAAGAGGTCACGGGTTCAATTCCCGTCATTGGCTCAACAACAACATTTAACGTACCTTCTTTGGTTCAATTTTTTCTCTATTATTAACACTTATTTACAATGGCAAAAGAGACATTCGTGCGGAACAAACCGCACCTTAATATCGGTACCATTGGTCACGTTGACCATGGTAAAACCACACTCACTGCAGCAATCACTCGCGTGCTTGCTGATTCAGGGACTGCGACAGCAATGGACTTTGAGTCCATCGATTCCGCACCTGAAGAAAAGGAGCGTGGCATCACGATCAATACTGCTCACGTTGAGTATGAGACCGTTAATCGTCACTACGCACACGTTGACTGTCCTGGACACGCTGACTATGTGAAGAACATGGTTACGGGTGCTGCACAGATGGACGGAGCGATCTTAGTTGTTGCTGCAACTGATGGCCCTATGCCACAAACCCGTGAGCACATCTTGTTGGGACGCCAGGTTGGCATTCCTCGCATGGTTGTCTTCATGAACAAAGTTGACTTGGTCGACGACGAGGAGCTTCTTGAGCTCGTCGAGATGGAGATCCGCGAATTGCTTTCTTTCTATCAATACGACGGTGACAACGCACCAATTATTCAAGGTTCTGCCCTCGGTGGTTTGAACGGTGATGCTAAGTGGGTTGGTGCCATCAACGAATTGATGGAAGCTGTTGATAGCTATATTGAGGAGCCTGTTCGCGATCGTGAAAAGCCGTTCTTGATGCCTGTTGAGGATGTATTCACTATCACTGGTCGTGGCACCGTTGCAACAGGTCGTATTGAGACAGGTGTTGGTAACACTGGCGATTCAGTTGACATCATCGGTTTCGGTGACGAGAAATTGGTCTCCACCATCACTGGTGTAGAGATGTTCCGCAAGATCCTTGACACTGGCGAAGCTGGTGACAATGTTGGTCTATTGTTGCGTGGCATTGAGAAGTCTGATATCCGTCGCGGCATGGTTGTCTGCAAGTCAGGTAGCCAAGTTCCACACAGCAAGTTCACTGCTGAGGTTTACATCTTGAAAAAGGAAGAAGGTGGTCGTCACACACCTTTCCATAGCAAGTACCGTCCTCAGTTCTATTTGCGCACCACAGACGTCACAGGTGAGATTTTCTTACCAGACGGCGTTGAGATGGTTATGCCTGGTGACAACCTCACTATCACTGTTGAGCTCATTTCCCCTGTGGCAATGAACTTAGGTCTACGCTTTGCGATTCGCGAAGGTGGCCGTACGGTTGGTGCTGGTCAGATCACCAAAGTGCTTGACTAATTACCAGAAGAAGAAGGTGAAAGGTGTCCCGGTTTCCCGGGACGCCTTTTCATGTCTACGGGTGTAGTTCAAGGGTAGAATAGCGGTCTCCAAAACCGTTGATGGGAGTTCGAATCTCTCCACCCGTGCAAAAACGGTTAAGAATTAAAAACAATGATGCAAGCAATTAGATCTTATTTAAAAGCCTCTTACGAGGAATTTGTGCTAAGAACCACTTGGCCATCATGGGCGGCTTTACAGAAGAGTACCATTGTGGTCATCATTGGATCTGTCATTTTTGCTATGTTGGTCTTTGTCATGGACAAGGGTATCACAACAGTGCTTGATGTCATTTATCGATTATTCGCATAAGATGGCTAGTCAAGAAGGTATGAAATGGTATGTACTCCGCGCCATCAGTGGTCAGGAGAATAAGATCAAAAATTTCATTGAAGCTGAGGTTAAGCATCTCAGTATGGATGATCTCTTGGGCCAAATTTTGATTCCAACGGAAAAGGTGTACCAGATTCGTGATGGCAAGAAAGTGCTTAAAGAGCGCAACTTCTTTCCAGGCTACATCATGGTTGAAGCCACATTGACTGGTGAATTGGTTCACTTGATCAAAAAAGTAAACAATGTCATTGGTTTCTTGGGTGAGACCAAAGGCGGAGTGCCTGTTCCATTGCGACTTACTGAAGTTAATCGCATGTTAGGAAGGGTCGACGAGCTGGCTGAAACCTCTGAACAGGTTGCCATCCCATTTGTTGTTGGAGAAACGGTCAAGGTCATTGATGGCCCTTTCCGTGATTTCAGCGGCAACATTGAAAAAATATTGGAGGATAAGCGCAAGCTGGAAGTCACTGTGAAGATTTTTGGCCGACGCACACCTCTTGAACTCAGCTTCATGCAAGTCGAGAAAGACGGATAATTGATACGAACTCAAACCAACAAAAGCTGCGCTTCCAGCATGCTGATGTTAACTGAATTAAATAACAACTGAATAACTGATCATGGCAAAAGAAATATCTGCCTTATTGAAATTGCAAGTCCGTGGTGGTGCCGCGAACCCTGCGCCACCTGTAGGTCCTGCCTTGGGTGCAAAGGGCGTGAACATCATGGAATTTTGCAAACAATTCAATGCTCGTACGCAAGACAAAGCGGGCAAACTTCTCCCTGTAGTCATCACTGTCTACGCTGACAAGTCATTTGACTTCATCATCAAGCAACCCCCTGTGGCTGTTCAATTGCTGGAAGCGGCAAAATTGAAGAGTGGCTCAGGTGTGCCGCACATTGAAAAGGTCGGTAAGGTGAACTGGACACAAGTTCAGGCCATCGCTGAAGGCAAGATGATTGACCTCAATTGTTTCACTGTTGGATCAGCCATGAACATGGTAGCCGGTACTGCGCGCAGTATGGGCATCACCATTTCTGGCAAACGTCCTGAAACCGTATAATACATCGCATCATGGCAATGACAAAAAATCAAAAAGCTGCCCTCGCTAAGGTTGAACCTGGCAAGGTGTACTCACTCGATGAGGCTTCTTCACTCGTGAAGGAAGTCAGCACAAGTAAATTCGATGGTTCAGTCGATCTAGCTATCCGTTTGGGTGTGGATCCTCGCAAAGCCAACCAAATGGTTCGTGGCACAGTGAGTCTTCCTCATGGCACTGGCAAGGACATTAAAGTTCTCGCCTTGGTTCCTGCTGACAAGGAGGCTGAAGCAAAAGAGGCTGGTGCTGACTATGTTGGTCTTGACGAGTACGTTGAAAAGATCAAAGGTGGTTGGACTGACATTGATGTCATCATCACAGTACCTGCCGCAATGGGTAAGTTGGGTCCTTTGGGTCGCGTTTTAGGCCCTCGCGGCTTGATGCCTAACCCTAAGTCGGGTACCGTCACGATGGACGTCGCTAAGGCTGTTCGTGAAGTGAAGGCTGGTAAGATTGACTTCAAGGTTGATCGTTATGGCATTATCCACGCATCAGTAGCTAAGGTTTCTTTTTCGCAAGAGCAAATCAAGGAAAACGCTGCTGAATTGATCAATACCATCGTTCGCTTGAAGCCGACATCGGCTAAAGGTGCTTACATCAAGAGCCTGACCATGGGTCCAACCATGGGTCCTGGTTTGTCCGTTGAATTCAAAAACGCTTAAGCAAGACATCATGACACGTCAAGAAAAAACGGTTACGATCAAGCAACTCACAGAGTTACTTGAAAACACCAAAACCATCTACATTGCAGACATCGAAGGATTGGATGCTGACACAACGAGCAATTTGCGTCGCCAAGCAGCCAAATCAGATGTGAAGTTACAGGTTGTGAAAAACACCCTGCTTCGCAAAGCAATGGAAAACTCTT
This sequence comes from uncultured Flavobacteriales bacterium, assembly GCA_963925545.1. Lineage (GTDB taxonomy): Bacteria > Bacteroidota > Bacteroidia > Flavobacteriales > Schleiferiaceae > TMED14. Next base: position 36,560 of record CAWUSA010000011.1, read on the forward strand.
CAAAGGAATTTGAAGGGCTATACGATACCCTGAAAGGCAACTCAAGCCTGATGATCGCTGAAGCTGGTAATGCACCCGCTAAGCTCATCAAGGCATTTCGCAAGAAAAGTGAGAAGCCGATTCTTAAGGGTGCCTTTGTCGAGGAGGCCATCTACGTAGGAGATGACCAACTCGAGGCTTTGAGCAACCTCAAGTCCAAAGAAGAACTGATCGGCGACATCCTCGTGCTCTTGCAGAGCCCGTTGCAGTCGGTCATGTCTGGACTGACAGGATCTGGTCAAACCCTTTCTGGTCTTTTGAAGACCTTGGAAGAAAGGAAGTCCTAACTTTTACGCACTCAGCTTCCACTTGTGCATATTCAATTAATTAATCCATCATAAATCACAAAACCATGGCAGATATTAAAGCCCTAGGAGATTCTTTGGTCAACATGACCGTAAAAGAAGTCCAAGAACTCGCTACTTACCTCAAAGATGAATACGGCATTGAGCCTGCTGCTGCAGCTGTTGCTGTTGCTGGACCCACCGGGGACAGTGACGAAGCAACTGAAGAGCAGACAGAATTTGACGTTATTCTAACCGCTGCTGGTGGTTCTAAATTGGCGGTCGTTAAGATCGTTAAGGAACTAACTGGTCTTGGTCTCAAAGAAGCCAAAGGAAAAGTTGACTCAGCTCCGGCCGCCATCAAAGAAGGCGTGTCCAAAGACGAGGCAGAGGCTCTCAAGAAATCTCTTGAAGAAGCTGGTGCTGAAGTCGAGCTTAAGTAAGCTTTACTCACCTATCAGGTTTAGGTCCTGGGGCATGTCCCCAGGCCTAGACCTTTTTTGCGTTTCTCGCAACATCTCATTGAACTAACTCAAGATCCTCGTTATGGCACTATCTCAACCGCGTATCAACTTCTCCTCAACCTTTGCGCAGGCTGACACTCCAGACTTCCTGGAAATTCAAATCAAGTCGTTCCAAGATTTCTTTCAAATCGACACCAAGTCTGACAACCGTGAAGATGAGGGACTCTTTCACACCTTCAATGATAACTTTCCTATCACGGATTCTCGCAATCAATTTGTGCTTGAATTTATCGATTACTTTGTTGATCCCGCACGCTATTCTGAGCAAGAATGCCTTGAGCGTGGATTGACCTACAGTGTGCCCTTAAAAGCACGCCTTAAACTCTATTGTACCGACCCCGAGCACGAGGATTTCGAGACGGTTGTACAAGACGTTTATTTGGGAACCATCCCCTACATGTCACCACGAGGCACCTTCATCGTCAATGGCGCTGAACGGGTTATCGTTTCACAGTTGCACCGCTCACCTGGTGTCTTCTTTGGCCAGAGCTTCCATGCCAATGGCACCAAGCTATACTCTGCACGAGTCATTCCTTTCAAAGGATCTTGGATTGAATTCGCGACAGATATTAACTCCGTCATGTATGCTTACATCGATCGGAAAAAGAAATTACCCGTCACCACACTCTTCCGTGCCATTGGATTTGAGCGTGATAAGGACATCCTAGAGATTTTTGACCTTGCTGATGAGATGAAGATTTCTAAAGCCGCATTGAAGCGATCAGTTGGTCGCAAGTTGGCTGCAAGGGTATTGAAGTCATGGGTTGAGGATTTTGTTGATGAGGACACCGGTGAAGTGGTATCTGTTGAGCGCAATGAGGTCATCCTTGATCGCGACACCATCATTGAAAAGGACCATTTGCCATTAATTACTGATGCAGGTGTTGCAACCATCCTGTTGCATAAAGTTGATGTTGATGAGGCAGATTATGCCATCATCTATAACACCTTGCAAAAGGATCCAACCAACTCAGAAGTTGAAGCAGTTGAGCACATCTATCGCCAATTGCGAAATGCTGAGTCGCCAGATGTTGATACTGCACGTGGCATCATTGACAAATTATTCTTCTCAGAGCAGCGTTACAGCCTCGGTGAGGTAGGTCGCTACCGCTTGAACAAGAAATTGGGATTGAAAATTGACAATGAGAAGCAGGTTTTAACCAAGCAGGACATCATTTCCATCATCAAGTACTTGATTGAATTGATCAATGCGAAGACAGAAATTGATGACATCGATCACTTGAGCAATCGCCGTGTTCGCACCGTTGGTGAGCAAATGTCTAACCAGTTTGGTGTTGGTCTTTCTCGCATGGCGCGTACCATTCGTGAGCGCATGAATGTTCGTGACAATGAGGTTTTCACACCCCTTGACTTGATCAATGCAAAAACCTTGAGTTCAGTCATCAACTCGTTCTTTGGTACCAACCAATTGAGCCAGTTCATGGACCAAACCAACCCCTTGTCAGAGGTTACGCACAAGCGTCGCCTGTCTGCACTAGGACCTGGTGGCTTGAGTCGTGAGCGCGCAGGATTTGAGGTTCGTGACGTTCACTACACACACTATGGCCGACTTTGTCCTATTGAGACACCTGAGGGTCCAAACATTGGTTTGATTTCTTCCCTATGTGTTTATGCGAAAGTTAACTCGATGGGATTCATTGAAACCCCTTACAGAAAGGTAGAAGATGGCGTTGTTCAGCTGAACAGTGATCCAATCTACTTGAGTGCTGAGGAAGAGGAAGAGAACATCATTGCACAAGCGAATGCGCCTTTGGACAATGCAGGTAACTTCACCAATGAGAAAATTAAAGCACGTGACGTGGCAGATTACCCTGTGGTAGAGCCAAAGCAAGTGGATTTGATGGACGTTGCACCCAACCAAATTGCCTCAATTTCAGCCTCATTGATTCCATTCTTGGAGCATGATGATGCCAACCGTGCATTGATGGGATCTAACATGATGCGTCAGGCTGTGCCGTTGATGCGCCCACAATCGCCCATCGTCGGAACAGGTCTTGAGCAGCAGGTTGCAAAGGATTCAAGGGTATTGATCAACGCTGAAGGCGTCGGTACTGTGGATTATGTTGATGCACAGAAGATCACCATTGTTTACGATCAAACAGAAGACGAGAAGCTAGTGAGTTTTGAATCATCGACAAAATCTTACCGATTGACTAAGTTCTTGAAGACTAACCAAGGCAGCAGTATCACATTGAGCCCTATTGTAAGAAAGGGCGATCGCGTTAAGAAGAACCAAGTGCTTTGTCAGGGTTACGCTACAGAAAATGGTGAACTTGCTTTAGGACGTAACCTATTGGTGTCATTCATGCCATGGAAAGGTTACAACTTTGAGGATGCCATCGTGATCAGTGAAAAGGTTGTTAAAGAGGACATCTTTACATCCATCCACATTGACGAGTACAGCATGGATGTTCGCGACACCAAATTGGGCATGGAGGAATTGACGGCAGATATCCCCAATGTCTCTGAAGAGGCCACCAAAGATTTGGATGAGAATGGCATGATTCGCATTGGAGCAGAGATTTCAGCAGGTGATATTCTGATTGGAAAAATCACACCCAAGGGTGAGAGTGATCCATCGCCAGAGGAGAAATTGCTTCGCGCCATATTTGGCGATAAAGCGGGAGATGTCAAGGATGCATCCTTGAAATGTTCACCCTCTTTGCGTGGTGTAGTTATTGACAAGAAACTCTTCAGCCGATCCGTGAAGGATAAGCGTCAACGACTTCAAGACAAAGAGGATTTGGTTGTTCTGGAGAAGAAGTTCCAAGCTGAATTGTCAGATGTTCGTTCACGCTTCATTGAGAAGTTGGCAAAAATCATTTCAGGCAACGTATGTCAGGGGGTTTACAACGACCTCAATGAGGAAGTCATTCCCAAGGGTAGCAAATACACCTTGCGTTTGTTGAACAGCATTGAAGACTTCACGCACATGTCTGGGGGCAAATGGACAACAATGAAGGACAAGAATGCCTTGGTTGAGAGTCTGTTGCACAACTACAAGATCAAAGTCAGTGACTTGACAGGCATGAATCGCAGGGAGAAATTCACCATTTCTGTTGGTGATGAATTGCCAGCAGGTGTTGTGAAGATGGCTAAAGTGTTGATCGCCAAGAAGCGCAAGCTGAAGGTGGGAGATAAGATGGCTGGTCGTCACGGTAACAAGGGCATCGTTGCGAAGATTGTTCGCGAGGAGGACATGCCATTCTTGGAAGATGGCACGCCAGTTGACATTGTACTGAACCCCTTGGGTGTACCCTCACGGATGAACATTGGTCAGATTTATGAAACCGTTCTTGGCTGGGCAGGTCAGAAATTGGACAAGAAGTTCTCTACGCCGATTTTTGATGGTGCAACATTGGATCAAATCACTGAATACACCAAAGAAGCGGGCTTGCCTGAATTTGGCCACACCCAACTCTTTGATGGAGGTACAGGTGAAGCATTTGACCAAAAAGCGACTGTTGGTATCATCTACATGCTCAAATTGGGACACATGGTTGATGACAAGATGCACGCTCGTTCCATCGGACCGTATTCATTAATTACGCAGCAACCACTTGGCGGTAAAGCACAGTTTGGTGGCCAGCGATTTGGTGAGATGGAAGTATGGGCGCTTGAAGCATTTGGTGCGTCAAACATCCTTCGCGAAATCTTGACTGTCAAGTCGGATGATGTGATTGGACGTGCAAAGACTTATGAAGCGATTGTTAAGGGAGACCGCATGCCAGATCCCGGTATTCCGGAGTCTTTCAATGTCCTCTTGCATGAGTTGCAGGGTCTTGGACTCAAAGTTACCTTGGATTAATTACCTGTTAAAGCGAACATAAAGTATTTTCACATGAGAAAGCACGAATACCAACCCACAGGAAGCTTCAACGCTATCACCATCAGCCTGACGGCTCCAGAAACCTTTTTGGAGAAGTCACGTGGCGAGGTGCTTAAACCTGAAACCATTAATTACCGCACGCACAAACCTGAGCGTGATGGCTTGTTCTGTGAGCGCATCTTCGGTCCCATGAAGGATTTCGAATGTGCTTGTGGCAAGTACAAACGCATTCGCTACAAGGGCATTGTTTGTGACCGTTGTGGTGTTGAGGTTACTGAGAAGAATGTTCGCCGTGAGCGCATTGGTCACATCAATTTGGTGGTACCTGTGGCTCATATCTGGTATTTCCGTTCATTGCCCAATAAGATTGGTTACCTCCTTGGTGTGCCAACCAAGAAGTTGGACATGATCATTTACTATGAGCGCTATGTGGTCATTCAAAATGGTTTAGCTAAGGATGCTGAAGGCAATGCTTATGAGCACATGCATTTCTTGACAGAAGAGGAGTATTTGGACACCTTGGATGGTTTGCCAAACAGCCAGGAGAACCATTACTTGGATGATTCAGATCCCAATAAGTTCATTGCTAAGATGGGTGCTGAAGCTTTGTTGATGTTGCTCCAACGCCTGGACTTGGACAGCCTGTCCTACCAATTACGCGACAAGGCTAACAATGAGACATCACAGCAGCGAAAGGCAGAAGCCTTGAAGCGCTTGAATGTTGTTGAGTCACTGCGTGAATCCAACACCCGCATTGAGAATCGCCCTGAGTGGATGATTGTGAAGGTTGTTCCTGTGATTCCACCTGAATTGCGCCCATTGGTGCCATTGGATGGTGGTCGCTTTGCTACATCTGACCTCAATGACCTTTACCGCCGTGTCATCATTCGCAACAATCGCTTGAAGCGCTTGTTGGAGATCAAGGCACCTGAAGTGATTTTGCGCAATGAGAAACGCATGTTGCAGGAGTCTGTTGACAGCCTCTATGACAACACGCGTAAGAGCTCGGCTGTTAAGACTGAGGGCAACCGCCCCTTGAAATCCCTGTCTGATTCTCTCAAGGGCAAGCAAGGTCGTTTCCGTCAAAACTTGCTGGGAAAGCGTGTGGATTATTCTGCACGTTCAGTCATTGTTGTTGGCCCAAGCCTCAAGCTCCATGAATGTGGTTTACCAAAGGATATGGCCGCTGAATTGTACAAGCCATTTGTCGTTCGCAAGCTCATCGAAAGAGGCATTGTGAAGACGGTCAAGTCTGCAAAGAAGATCATAGACAGCCGTGAAGCTGTGGTATGGGATATCCTTGAGAATGTCATGAAGGGACACCCTGTCTTGCTCAACCGTGCACCAACATTGCACCGTTTAGGTATTCAGGCTTTCCAACCAAAAATGATTGAAGGCAAAGCCATTCAATTGCACCCGCTTGCTTGTACAGCATTCAACGCTGACTTTGATGGTGACCAAATGGCTGTTCATTTGCCATTAGGCCCTGCAGCTATTTTGGAAGCCCAGGTTTTGATGCTTGGTTCACACAATATATTGAACCCAGCTAATGGATCTCCGATCACTGTCCCTTCACAGGATATGGTATTGGGTCTCTATTACATGACCAAGGCCAAGCGAAATCTACCCAATGACCCTACCAAGGGAGAAGGGATGACGTTTTACTCTGCTGAAGAGGTGAATATTGCTTTGAATGAAGGAGTTGTTGAGCTCAATGCCTACATCAAAGTGCGTGCAGGAGTGATAGAGAATGACCAATTGGTCAACAAAATCATAGAGACATCTGTGGGTCGTGTATTGTTCAATCAATATGTTCCTGAAGAAGTCGGTTTTATCAATGAAGTATTGACGAAGAAGGCCTTGCGTGAAATCATTGCGCACATCCTTACCAAGACCGATGTGCCTCGCACCGCACAATTCCTTGACGAGATTAAGGATTTGGGTTACAGCCAGGCATTCAAAGGTGGTTTGTCCTTCTCGTTGGGTGACATCAACGTCCCTGAGTTGAAGGAGTCATTGGTTCAAAATGCCAATGATGAGGTGGAATCTATTCTCATGAACTACAACATGGGTCTGATCACCAATAATGAGCGTTACAATCAAGTCATTGATGTATGGACCAATGCCAATGCGCGTTTGACCATGGCAGCCATGAAGGATTTGACCAACGATCGCCAAGGATTTAACCCCATCTACATGATGTTGGATTCTGGTGCACGTGGTTCCAAGGAGCAGATTCGTCAGCTCTCTGGTATGCGTGGTTTGATGGCCAAGCCTAAGAAGTCTGCTTCAAGCGGCGGGGCGATTATTGAAAACCCGATTATATCAAACTTTAAGGAGGGTCTTTCCATCTTGGAGTACTTCATTTCAACCCACGGTGCGCGTAAGGGTCTTGCAGATACAGCCTTGAAAACGGCTGATGCAGGTTACCTAACCCGTCGTTTGCATGACGTCGCACAAGATGTCATCGTCAATGAAGTGGATTGTGAAACCCTGCGTGGTTTAGAAATATCTGATTTGATCAAGAACGATGAAGTCTATGAGAAAATGAGTGCCCGTATTGCAGGCCGTATCACTTTGCATGATGTTATTGACCCAATTTCTGGCGATGTTTATGTTAAAGCAGGTGAATTGATCAGCAATGACATGGCTCTTACTTTGGATGCATCACCCATTGAGACAGTTGAGGTGCGTTCTCCATTGACATGTGAGACCAAGCGGGGTATTTGCTCCAAATGCTATGGTCGCAACTTGGCAACAGCAAAAATGGTTCAACGTGGTGAGGCCGTAGGTGTGATTGCAGCGCAGTCCATTGGTGAGCCGGGTACCCAGTTGACCTTGCGTACGTTCCACGTTGGTGGAACAGCAGGCAACATTTCTGAGGTCAGCAATATTTCTGCAAAATTCGAAGGTAAAATTGAATTGGAGGATGTTCGAACGGTTGTCGGTGAGGACTCTGAAGGCAAAAAGTCAAGCATCGTGATTGGCCGAACAGGTGAACTGCGTGTGATTGATGCCAAGTCTGGTGTTGTTGTCATGTCAGGTAATGTGCCTTATGGCTCAACATTGCTTGTCAAGGATGGCGACAAGGTGAAGAAAGCAGAGATTCTTTGTACATGGGATCCTTACAATGCTGTCATCATCTCCGAATACGGTGGTTCCATTGGGTTCGCTGATGTGGTTCAGGGTGTCACCTACAAAGTTGAGATCGATGAGCAGACCGGTTTCCAAGACAAGGTCATCGTAGATAGCCGCAACAAGAAACTTGTACCAATGGTACAGATTTTGGACAAAAAGGGCAAGGAAATCAAGCAATACACTTTGCCTGTTGGTGCGCATATCATGGTTGATGATACAGAGACCATCAAAACAGGTAAAATTCTTGTTAAGATTCCACGCAAAAGCTCCAAGGCGGGTGATATCACGGGCGGTTTACCCCGTGTCACGGAATTGCTTGAAGCACGTAACCCATCCAATCCAGCTGTTGTAGCTACCACGGATGGCACTGTGTCTTACGGCAAGATCAAGCGAGGTAATCGTGAGATCATCATTGAAAGCCGCACGGGCGATCAGCGCAAGTATTTGATCAAGCTATCCAAGCAGATTTTGGTTCAGGAAAATGACTTTGTACGTGCCGGCACACCATTGAGTGAAGGTGCCATTACACCATCAGACATCCTAGCGATCAAAGGCCCAACAGCTGTTCAGGAGTACCTCGTGAATGAAATTCAGGATGTATACCGTCTTCAGGGTGTGAAAATCAATGACAAGCACTTTGAAGTGATTGTGCGTCAAATGATGCGCAAAGTCAATGTGGTTGATGCAGGTGACACCAAGCTTTTGGAAGGACACCTTACGCATGTTCAGGACTTCATGTTGGCCAATGATGACATCTTTGACAAAAAGGTGGTTATTGAAGCAGGTGACAGCGAGGAGTTGACTGCAGGACAAATCATTGGCGCACGTCAATTGCGCGATGAGAACTCTTTGCTTAAGCGCAATGACAAGGCGTTGGTAGAGGCGCGTGATGCAAGCCCTGCCACAGCGAAGTTGATTCTTCAGGGTATCACAAGGGCTTCCTTGCAGGCCAAATCATGGGTATCGGCCGCATCCTTCCAGGAAACGACCAAGGTGCTCAATGAGGCGTCTATTGCAGGCAAACGGGACACCTTGAGAGGATTGAAGGAAAATGTCATTGTTGGTCACCGCATCCCTGCGGGCACAGGACTTGAGTACTACTACGATGCAGTCGTTGGCAATGTTGATGAGTATGAAGCCATGTTGGCAACGCGCTCTGTAGATGTTGAGACAGCTGAGGTCATTTCTGAAGTTGCTCCTGAGGTTGCTCCTGAGGTTATTGCCGAGGATGCTCCTGAAGTTGTTTCTGATACCTTAGCAGAAACCAAGGACTGATGTCAGAAAAAAAACAAGACCAGGAGATTCAAATTGAATTAACGCCCGAGAAGGCGGACGGTGTTTACAGCAATCTAGCTGTCATCAACCATTCCCCTTCAGAGTTTGTGATTGATTTCATTCAGATGATGCCAGGTGTGCCAAAAGCACAGGTAAAATCCAGAATCATTATATCACCCCAGCATGCGAAGCGATTGTTGGGTGCACTCAATGACAACATCAAGCGTTATGAGGCCAGTCATGGCAACATAACCGAATTGGAACAGCCGTCCATTCCCATTGGGTTTGGTGGCCCCACAGGGGAAGCTTGATGCCAATCATTGCATGAAATAAAAAAGCCGCCTTTTCAGGGCGGCTTTTTTAATGCAGTCAAGTCACTTTCACTCTTCAAAAATTCCACGGAGAATGGTCTTGATTCCAATGAAGCCAATCACAACGCCAGATGCCATGGCTAGGATACAAAGGGCAGGGGTGAACCATTCACCATTGGCCAATGCTGGGGCACCAATCCAAAAGTACATGGCGGGGCCACCAAACATCAATGGGAAGGCTAAACTGAGCAGGAAAGCCCCTTGCATGATGCCATTTTTGGCTGCTTTATTAGGCTGGTTTTTCATCGATCAATTGTTGAAGATGGGCTAAGAACGCATGGCATGCTTGCTTGAGTTCTTTTTCAGTGATGCAAAGGGGTGGGCTCAGGCGCAATCGCTTGCTGCTGTATAGAAACCAATCTAGGAAATAACCGTTCTCCATCAACCTTCCGGCCAATGCCATGGCTAGGTTTTCATCCAGCAACTCGATACCTAACATCAAACCTTTGCCATGAATGGCTACAATGCCCTTGTGGACCAGGGTCGATCGAATCAAGGCCTCTTTGGATGCAATCTGATCAATCCATCCAGAGGTTTCAAGTATTTCCATAGCTGCCAACCCGGCGGCACAACTCACAGGGTGACCGCCAAAAGTGGTTAGGTGACCTAGGATAGGTGCAGTGGATAGGCTTAGCATGTGTTCTCGTCGCGCGATAAAGGCACCCAGGGGCATGCCGCCCCCTAATGCCTTAGCAAGACATAGGATGTCTGGTTGTATGCCAATGCTTTGATGAGCAAACAGGTTACCTGTTCGGCCAAATCCAGTTTGTATTTCGTCGACAATCAACATCACACCATGCTTTTGACAGGCTGCTTGCAAGGATCTTAGGTAGACGGGGTCAACCACGTCGTAGCCAGATTCCGATTGAATGATTTCAATCAAAACCCCCGCTGTTCCAGGACCAATGGCCTCAATGGCCTCAATAGAACCCAGAGGAAAGCAGTGGTAGTCAGGTAGAAAGGGGCGGTAGGCCCGCTTGAAGTCTTCATTGCCCATGGCAGACATGGCCCCATGTGATGACCCATGGTAGCTGCCTTGAAAAGAGATGAAACCCGTTCGTCCCGTGACCTTCTTTGCCACTTTCATGGCGCCTTCGATGGCCTCTGTGCCTGAGTTGGTCCAGTAAACAGAATTCAGGGAGGCGTGGAGGGCTTGACAGAGCTTTGCTGCATACATCACTTGTGGTTGCTGCATGATCTCACCGTAGACCATCAAATGCATGTAAGATGCTGCTTGATTTTGTACAGCTTGTATCACCTTAGGGTTTGAGTGCCCAACATTGGCCACGCCAATCCCGGAAATCAAATCCATCAATGGCTCGCCATCTGCGCGGTGAAGCATGACACCCTTTGCATGGGTGAATTCCATGGCCAATGGTTCAGGAACCGTTGGCGCGATATGTTGCAAAAAAAGTTGACGAAGATCCATAGGTCTTCGCCAAAGTTAGGTGGAATGCATCAGAACCCCGTAACAGCTCATGGCTATTGTTACCAGGTCATGCCTGGATGTCTTGAGCCCTTGCTTCGCTTGCCGTGATTGGCTTTCTTTGCCCTTGCGTCATGGCCATCCTTGAAGCGATCCATGACGCGCTTCTTGAATTGCATTTCTGCATGATGAAGCATCACCACCTTGTTGGCAGGTAGAATTTCCAGGTACTTTGATTGGTAGGACTGTTCAAGGGACATCATTGCTGCCTGTTGTGCGGTCATTTTTTTTAAAAGTACCAAGGCCTCTTTCTCGGATAGTTTGTCCATGGATTGCTGGTCTTTGTGCATGGACTTCATGTCGCGCGTGCCCATCAGGGCCTTTTTCTCTGCTTTGTGGGCATTGTAAACGGGCCAGAAGGCTTGTGCTTCAGCTTCAGTCAATGAGAGCTCTTTGGTGATGAAACCGATGTGTGCAGTTTGCAAGCGTTCGTGCATTTCTGAGGTACGCTTGCCGTCATGCATCTCAGGTTTTTGACCAACGGATGTCAGGCTACTTACGGCAATCAGGGCAATGAAAAGGTATTTCATGATTGATAAGTTAATAATTGGATTTATTGGTAAGGTAAAGGAGATCATCCTGCGTCAAGGATGCAGTCAAATCTTCTAGGTCGATATCAATGAAACCAGATTCCACAGCTTCCCAAGCAATTTCATCGGTGATGAATTGATCCTGGCTATGTAGTGTCTCCCGATTGAGCGAAACGACCAACACCAGGGAAGCGGCAATGGCATAAGGGCTAAGGGATTTCACAATGGGCCAAAAGCTTAAGGGAGCAGCAGGCTGAGCCTGGGACTGATCCATGGCAGTCATCATGGCAGCAACATAGCCATCGTGATCGATGGGGCTGATGGTGATGCCATCCTTGTTAGGGGCTGTAGGTTGAGTTTTCATCGTTGTTATAGAATAGACGCAAAAGGTCCTGTGAGGTTTAATTCGTTGAAATGTTTTTTAATTTTATTCACGGCATGGTGGTAGTTGGCTTTGCAGGCTCCCTCTGACCGATTCAAGGTGGCAGCGATATCTGCATAAGCATTGTCATCAAAATACCTTAACTGAAAGGTGATGCGTTGCTTATCTGGCAAGGTTGCCATAGCTCGGTAGAGTTCCTCAAGGATATCATCACCGTTGTAAAGGGGGCTGCTTGGCGCAATGAGACCGCTGAAGTCACCTGATACATAGCGTCGGTTTTTCCTTAAATGTGTCAATGCTTCGTTCACCACAATGCGATAACCCCATGTTTTGAACATGGAATCGCCACGAAACAAGGGGAGTTTTTGCCACATTTTAATGCTGGCCTCTTGGACCACGTCATTGGCGGCGTCATGATCCAAAACAATGCGTAGAGCTGTTCGGAAAAAAACGCTGGCATAAGCTTCTGCCATTGCCTCAAAGGCTAGACGAAAGTCACCGCGGTCAAAGGCCGTACGAATGGTTGGTTCTGAACTCATGCGCTGTCAGGATGCAAGAACCTCGCCAAGGTTAGCAGGCCATAAATTAACGCGCCATGACGCGATGCACGGAGGCAATGATGCTTTTTGTGTCCAGGCCATATTTCTCCATGAGTTGAGCGGGTGTGCCGCTTTCGCCAAAGCTGTCATTGACGGCAACCATTTCAACAGGGCTAGGCATCTCCAAGGCCAATAGCTGTGCCAGGCTGTCACCAAGACCGCCATTCCGTTGGTGCTCTTCAGCGGTGACCAATCGACCCGTTTTCCCAACCGATGCCAGCAGGGCCTTTTTATCCAACGGCTTGATGGTAGAGAAATTGATCACCTCAGCAGAAATGCCTTCAGCCTCAAGGACATTGGCAGCCTCAAGGGCTTCCCACACCAAGTGACCACAGGCAGCAATGGTGACATCGCTTCCCGTTGTCAACACATCGGCAACCCCAATCTGGAAGGGGGTATCTGCTGGGGTGAAATTGGGCACTTTTGGTCGACCAAATCTCAGGTAAACGGGCCCGTCAAAATCAGCAATGGCCTTGGTTGCAGCCTTGGTTTGATTGTGATCGCAGGGCACAATAACTGTCATGCTTGGGAGCATTTTCATCAAGCCAATGTCTTCCAAAATCTGGTGGGTTGCGCCGTCTTCACCCAAGGTCAAGCCTGCATGTGAAGCACAAATTTTCACAGGTTTGCCTGAATAGGCAATGGATTGACGAATCTGATCATAAACGCGGCCAGTTGAGAAATTCGCAAAGGTGCCAGTGAAAGGGATTTTCCCGCCAATGGTTAGTCCAGCAGCCATGCTCATCATGTGAGCTTCTGCGATGCCAACCTGAAAGAAACGATCGGGAAAGTCATCAGCAAAGGCATTCATTTTCAAGGAACCCGTCAGATCTGCGCACAGAGCAACGACTTGGTCATTCTCTTGGCCAAGTTCGTGAAGGCCAATGCCAAAACCAGATCGTGTGTCTTTGTTGCCTGTATTGTGGTGATTGTGCATGGGAGGGAATTAAATGCGAACCAGGGTGGAAGACCCGGATGTCACGGTGAAGGTTTTTGTGATTGAGTAACTTGTTTGCATGGCGCTTTTAGGGCGGTATACCAACTTGTAATTACCTGGTTGCAAGCTCAGTTGTTGCCGCGTGAGATGGTCTTGTAGGTGCGTCACCCATGTCCATTGCCCCCCCTTGATGAGGAAAATGGAGCCATAGCCGGAGCTTTTCATTTGCACGGTGACATTTCCGGGGGCGGGAAAGGTGAGGGATTGGGTTTGCCCAGCCTTAATTGTCACCTCTTCCTGGTAGCGGGGCAGGGTTAGGATGTCGATGTCATAGGTGCCAGCGATGTATCGCACGCTGCTGTTGAACGGCTGCACATGCAGTATGGTTGTTTCTCCTTGATTGCGAATGACAGCCAGGGGTGGGTTTTGCATGGATTTGAGTCCAGGAACTTTCAATGTCAAATTCCCTTGATGGGTTTCCGTGCCAATGTGATTGTGCTTCCCGGGATTAATCATGACTGAATCAATGGTCACAGGTGGAATGGTGTAAACCACCCCCTCGTATGTGATCAATGGGTCCAATTGGATAGTGTCAGGGTTGTTTTGGTAATTCAAGGTGTGCACAAATGCCTCACTCACCTTGCCAGTAACCACATTGCGTAAAACCACGGGCATGTTACTCTCTGAAGGGTGACCATGCACATCCATCAGGTTGACCTGTGCTGAGGTTTCGTCAAGGATTTGATTGACAATAACACCTAATGCACGCTTGAAGGTACCTTCATCTCGAGCGTCAAAAAAAGTACCCACACAATCGAAGGCATCAATGAGGCTTTGGTCAAGGCCAACGCCAATCACAAAAGGTTTGAGCGTGATGCCTTGCTTTTGTAAAATCCGGGACGCTTCGCAGGGGTCACCACCACATTCCTCTTTGCCATCAGTGATGAGCACGACGATGTCACGACAATTGCCAGATGGACAGGGTGCAGAAGCAAAGTCTCCAGCAGCTTTAGACAAGGACAAGGCAATGGGGGTTGTGCCCATAGGCCGCAAACGGCGCAAGACTTTTTTGATTCGAGGTATGCTGGAGTTACCAAAAGACACCTCAAGTCGCGTGTCTCCGCAATCCTGTGGTGGCACAGGCTTTTGGTGACCATAAACCCTCAGGGCCAATTGAAAATGTGGGTCTTTTACCTGAGCTAAACTGTCAAGCAAACGCCCCATCAAGCGTTGAGCCACTTCCATCTTGGTGCCAGAGTCCTCCCACCGTCCATACATAGAGTTGGATGCATCCATGATGAAGAGGATGCGGTTCAATGCTGGCTCAGGTTCCGGCAAGGCAGATTGAGCCATCAGTCCTGATGACAGGATGGCAAGGATGGCTATGAGATGGCGTCGCATCATTTAAGCTGTGTAGTCAGTAAGGGTTTCAGGTAATTGAGACAAGGCATCAGCCAATTGCTCATCGCTAGGAGGGATGCCATGCCACTTGTGTGTGCCGGCCATGAAGTCAACGCCATGCCCCATGTCAGTGTGCATGATGACACAAACGGGTTTGCCTTTGCCAGTCATGCCTTTAGCGGCATGCAAGCCATGAACAACAGCAGCCATGTCATTGCCTTCATGAATGTGCATGACAGCCCAGCCAAAGGCTGTGAATTTCGATGCAATATCTCCCATCGCAAGCACATCATCGATGCTGCCATCAATTTGCTGCCCGTTGGCATCGATGGTGGCAATGAGGTTGTCTACGGATTTGGCGCCTGCATACATAGCAGATTCCCAAATTTGACCTTCCTGCAATTCCCCATCGCCATGCAGACAATAAACCAAGTTTCCATCACCATTGAGGCGTTTAGCTTGCGCAGCTCCCACGGCAACACTCATCCCTTGGCCAAGGCTGCCAGATGCGACACGAATGCCAGGTAAGCCTTCATGGGTCGTTGGGTGCCCTTGCAAGCGGCTGTTGATTTTTCGAAAGGTTGCCAACTCACTCAGGGGGAAATAACCAGAACGTGCCAGAACTGAATAAAAAACCGGGCTAATGTGGCCGTTACTCAAAAAGAAAAGATCCTCTCCTTTGCCGTCCATAGCAAAGGGTTTCACTTGTTTGTTCAACACGTCGAAGTACAGTGCCACAAAGAACTCTGCACAGCCCATGGATCCTCCTGGGTGGCCAGATTGCACGGCGTGAACCATGCGTAAGATGTCTCTGCGGACTTGGGATGCGATATCAGGTAAGGATGCGTTCATGGCGCGCGAAGGGGATTACAAATTCCTACCAAAAATACGGACACAACCAACTTATCTTTGCGCCTCAACTTTGAATTTCCTAACAATGAAATGTGGCATCGTTGGACTGCCCAATGTCGGCAAGTCTACCCTATTTAATTGCTTGAGTAATGCGGAGGCACAAGCCGCCAATTACCCATTCTGCACCATTGAACCAAACCTTGGCACAGTGAATGTGCCAGACCCCCGTTTGGAAAAGCTAGAGTCCTTGGTCAACCCTGAGCGGGTCTTGCCTGCCACGGTGGAAATTGTGGATATCGCCGGTTTAGTTAAAGGCGCCAGCAAGGGAGAAGGGTTGGGCAATAAATTCCTAGCAAACATCCGTGAATGTCATGCTATCCTGCATGTGATTCGCTGCTTTGACAATGAGAACATCACCCATGTAGATGGCTCCATTGACCCACTTCGCGACAAAGAAACCATTGACATGGAATTGCAGTTCAAGGACCTTGAAAGCGTTGAAAAGCGATTGGATAAGGCAAGAAAAATTGGTAAAACAGGTGACAAGGAAGCTTTGCGTGAGGTCCGAATGGCAGAGGCTGTTCTCAACCTACTCAATGCAGGTAAAAGTGCACGTTCCTATGATCGAAATGAAGAGGAGGAAGCGTGGCTTAAAGGTTATGAGTTGTTGACAGACAAGCCAGTACTCTATGTTTGCAATGTTGATGAGGCATCAGCCAAATCAGGCAATGAATATGTGTCTGTGATAACTGCTATAGCGAAAGAAGAAGGTGCTGGGGTGATCCATTTAGCCGCAGCTACTGAGGCGGACATCATGCAACTTGACAGCTTTGAGGAGCGACAAATGTTCCTTGATGACATGGGCTTAACAGAGCCTGGTGTCAACCGATTGATTCGTGAGGCCTATGATCTGCTCAAATTGCAAACCTATTTCACTGCAGGTGTCAAGGAAGTGCGTGCGTGGACCATTCAAGAAGGCTTCACTGCCCCTCAAGCTGCAGGTGTGATACACAGTGACTTTGAAAAGGGCTTCATTCGTGCAGAAGTCATTGCTTACGATGACTATGCGGAATTGGGCTCTGAGTCTGCTGTCAAAGACGCGGGCAAGCTTCGCGTCGAGGGACGGGAGTACCTAGTGAAAGACGGTGACGTGATGCATTTCCGATTCAATGTCTGATGGCATAAAAAACTAGAAATAATGGCCACTTTGGGCTCCTTTGGATCCATGGAATCTGCCCTTTGAGCAGGCCGTCACTCCATCTGCTTTGGCATTGAATAGCTTAACATGCTAGCGCGGTCATCGATCAACTTCACCACAGAATATTTACCTAGCCACACCTAGTGCAAGGATGGTTGAGTTCATGCTATGAATGGGATAAAGATCAAAATGGGGTGGGTTAAAGACAGCCTATCTTTGTCGTAATAAATATGCCATCATATGGATCCTAATGCAGGGAAACGAAATTTAGTCAACAAACTTAGTAGGGAAGAGCTGCAGGCTAAGCTTGAAACAGAAGGTTTTGATCGAATCACCCTATCGTTTTATAAGTATGTGATCATAGAGAATCCGCAAGAATTGCGTGATGAATTGTTTGAGCAATGGTCTTCATGGGGTTGCTTGGGCCGTATTTATGTTTCTAATGAAGGAATCAATGCTCAAATGAATATCCCTCAGCAACACTGGGGTGATTTCGAAAAGGCTATTCGTTCGAATAGGTTCTTTCATGATGTACCCTTTAAAATCGCTGTAACTGATAAAACGGAGGGTAAATCGTTTTTAAAGCTTAAAGTAAAGGTTCGTAAGCAAATTGTTGCAGACGGACTGCAGCCAGGTGACTATGACGTAACGAATGTTGGCCAGCACCTGGATGCAAAGTCATGGAATGAAGCTGTAGAAAAGGAAGACTCTGTTGTTGTAGACATGCGCAACCATTATGAAAGTGAGATTGGCCATTTTGAGGGAGCTGTTTTACCTGATACTGAAACATTTCGCGATGAATTGCCTATGGTTTTAGAGAAACTCAAAGGTCAAGAAGACAGAAAGGTATTGCTCTATTGCACAGGGGGTATTCGTTGTGAAAAGACTTCAGCCTATTTAAAGCACCATGGATTCAAGGACGTGAACCAGCTTCATGGTGGTATCATAGACTATGCTAGACAAATAGATCAGGAGGACCTGCCCAATAAGTTTCACGGAGTGAATTTTGTCTTTGATGCGCGACTTGGTGAAGAGATTTCACAAGAAGTGATCTCGGAATGTCACCAGTGTGGCCAGCCCTCTGCGCGTCACACAAACTGTATAAATAAAGCGTGCAACCTTTTGTTTATTCAATGTGAAGAATGCCAGATAAAGCATGAAGCTTGCTGCACACCTCAATGCATCGAGGTGATCCATGCTCCTGAAGAAGAACAAATAGAGATCCGTCGAAAAGCGAAGGAAACCAAAAGATACCACAAGCATAGTAAGGTGAATTTGCGAGATGCTTTTTCTAAAGAAGTAGATTGAAGAGCTTCGAATGGATGGACATGTGGTGGATTCTGTAAAAAAGGTCATGGGTCCCCCTGCAAGTAGCTGAGTTGTAGCTGTGAATAACTCAATGAAATCGGTGAATTAAAAGCCGTACAAGGCCGTTGTGAGCTTGGTGTTCTGCATTAGATTAGCACCGCTAGCTTATGTCAACCACACAGTATACTGAAGACAATATTCGCTCCCTGGAATGGCAGGAGCATATTCGCTTGCGACCTGGTATGTACATTGGCAAACTGGGCGATGGCTCATCGGCTGACGATGGCATCTACATCCTTATCAAAGAAACCATAGACAACTCCATTGATGAGTTTGTCATGGGCGCAGGTAAAGTCATTGAGATCAGTGTTAAGGAAGGTTCAGTGTCCATTAGAGATTACGGTCGCGGAATCCCTTTAGGTAAGGTTGTGGATGTGGTGTCCAAAATGAACACGGGCGCCAAATACGACTCCAAGGCCTTCAAGAAGTCAGTAGGTCTCAATGGGGTTGGGACCAAGGCAGTCAATGCCCTGTCTTCAAGGTTCACTGTCAAGGCAATCCGAGATGGGAAAAGCAAGCAAGCCACCTTTGAGCGTGGCATCTTGGTGGATGACCCGTCAGTAAACGACAATAGCTCACGCAAGGGCACCCTGGTGCAGTTCACCCCCGATGCTGATATTTTTCACAACTACCAATACCAAATGGAGTATGTGGAGCGGATGGTGTGGAATTATGTCTACCTCAATCCTGGATTGACCATCATGCTCAATGGGGAAAAGTTTTATTCGGAAAATGGACTTAAGGATTTGCTGAGTAACAACCTCAGTGGAGAGGTTATGCATGACATCATCCACCTGAAGGGGTATGACATAGAAATGGCCTTGACCCATGCTGAACGATCACAAAGTGAGCAGTACTATTCCTTTGTTAATGGTCAACACACAACACAAGGCGGCACGCATCAGGGTGCTTTTCGTGAAGCCTTGGTAGCAACCATACGCAATCATTACAACAAGCAATTTGATGTGTCAGATATCCGGTCCAGTGTGATCGCAGCCATTTCCATTAAGGTGATGGAGCCCGTGTTTGAGTCACAAACAAAGACTAAGCTTGGCAGCAATGACATGGGGCCAGAGGGCCCATCTGTGCGCAAGTTTATTTTGGATTTCATGCGCCGTGAACTGGACAATTTTTTGCACCGGAATAGCAATGTAGCGGAAGCCATACTGAAGAAAATTTTGCGTGCAGAGAGGGAGCGCAAAGACTTGTCTGGTATCCAGAAGTTGGCCAGAGATCGAGCCAAGAAATCAAACCTGCATAACAAGAAATTGCGGGACTGTAAGATTCATTACAGCGATGCAAAGGGTGACCGCCGTTTGGAAACCACCTTGTTTATTACAGAGGGTGATTCAGCTTCAGGATCTATTACGCAGAGTCGTGATGTACAGACGCAGGCTGTTTTCTCATTGAAAGGCAAGCCCTTGAACTGCCATGGTTTGACCAAAAAGGTAGTTTATGAAAATGAGGAATTCAACCTTTTGCAAGCAGCTTTGCAAATCGAGGATGGACTGGAGGACTTGCGATACAATAATGTGGTGATTGCCACGGATGCGGATGTTGATGGCATGCACATACGTTTATTACTCATTACATTTTTCCTGCAATTTTTCCCTGAGCTGGTTAGAGAAGGGCACTTGTATATTTTGCAGACCCCTTTGTTCCGCGTCAGAAATAAAAAAACTACCCACTACTGCTACAGTTTAGAAGAAAAACAAACAGCCATCAATGACTTGAAGAACAACCCGGAAATTACCAGATTTAAAGGCCTGGGAGAGATTTCCCCCGGTGAGTTCAAACTCTTCATTGGGCAAGACATCAGATTGGAGCCAGTCATGATGGGTAAGGAGCAAATCGATGAGCTTCTCAGTTATTACATGGGTAAAAACACGCCAGAGAGGCAAACCTTCATTATCGACAATTTGGTTGTTGAAAAGGACATAGACGATGCGTGATCAATCCTTGAATGAGGCCATGGACGGCCATGGAGATGAGGGTGAATTGCTTCCTGCGATTCCTGTGGAATCTAGGGTTAGGGGCATGTTTAAGACCTACTTCTTGGACTATGCTAGCTATGTCATCCTTGAGCGGGCAGTACCAGGCTTGAATGATGGCCTGAAACCTGTTCAACGGCGATTGATGCATGCTTTGAGAGAAATGGATGATGGCCGCTTTCACAAGGTGGCCAATGTCATCGGTCAAACCATGAAATACCACCCACATGGCGATGCCAGCATTGGAGATGCCTTGGTACAGTTAGGACAGAAAGATCTATTGGTTGACACTCAGGGAAACTGGGGTAATGTTCTCACAGGTGACAGCGCTGCAGCAGCTAGGTATATTGAAACCCGCCTCAGTAAGTTTGCATTGCATGTAGCCTTCAATCCAAAGATTACTCAATGGCAAGGCAGCTATGATGGTCGGAATAAGGAACCCATCGACTTGCCTATGAAATTCCCTTTGTTGCTTGCGCAAGGGGCTGAAGGTATAGCAGTTGGCTTGTCAACAAAGATAATGCCTCACAACTTTAATGAGTTGATTGATGCCACAATCAAGCACCTCAAAGGCCGATTTTTTACGATTTTGCCTGACTTCCCAACGGGCGGTATTGCGGATATGTCTAATTACCAGGATGGTGTCAGAGGTGGCAAGGTCCGTGTGAGGGCAAGAATCACTGTTCAGGATAAAAACACCTTGGTAATTTCAGAGGTTCCTTATGGAACAACAACGACCAGTTTGATTGATTCTATCATTAAGGCCAATGACAAGGGCAAGGTGAAACTCAAAAAAGTGGAAGACAATACAGCTGAATCCGTTGAAATTGTCATTCAGCTTCATCCTGCGGTATCACCAGACCAAACTGTGGATGCGCTGTATGCATTCACCAATTGTGAAATGTCAATATCACCCTTATTTTGTGTAATTCAAGAGGACAAGCCGGTTTTCATTAAGGTTTCAGACTACCTGAAAGCCAGCACCGATCATTCAGTCGACTTGCTGAAGGCGGAATTAGAAATCCAATTGAAGGAGTTACAGGAGCAATGGCATTTTGCCAGCTTGGAGCGCATTTTTATTGAGCACAAAGTATACCGTGCCATGGAAGAGGCAGAGACTTGGGAAGCAGTGCTTGAAAATATTTGGGAAGGACTCAAACCGCATGTTTCGCATTTATTGCGAGACGTGATAGAGGATGACATCGTGCGATTGACAGAAATTAAAATCAAGCGGATTTCCAAATTTGATGCATCCAAGGCAGATGATCAATTGGCCACATTGGAAGGGAAAATCGCGGAGATTAAGCACAGTTTAGCTCACTTGATCGACCATGCCATTGCCTATTTCACGGCATTGAAAGGTAAGTACGGCAAAGGGCGGGCAAGAAAAACTGAGTTGCGCAGCTTCGATTCAGTGGTTGCGACCCAGGTTGCCATGGCTAACATGAAACTCTATGTCAATCGAGAGGAGGGATTTGTTGGGACGGGCCTTAGAAAAGCTGAATACATAGGGGACTGTGCAGACATTGATGATTTGGTGGTCATTTTAGCTGACGGGACCATGATGGTCACCAAGGTGGATGACAAGAAATTCATTGGTCAGGACATCGTTCATGTGGCCGTTTTCCATAAAGGTGATGAGCGGACCGTCTACAACATGATCTACCGTGATGGAGCCAGAGGCAAGTCATTCATCAAGCGCTTCCCTATCAAAAGCATCACACGTGACAAGGCTTACTCCTTGACCCAAGGCAATAAGTCGTCCAAAATTCATTACCTCAGCGTCAACCTCAATGGTGAAGCTGAGTTGGTTACGGTGGCACTGCGGTCAGGGTCGTCAGTACGCAAGCTTAAATTTGATACAGATTTCGCAGATATACCCATCAGAGGACGTAGTGCCCGGGGCAAAACATTGACAAAATTTGCAGTCAAACGCATTGATGTCAAATCGAAAGGCTTGAGCACCCTTGCTGCAAGGAAGATTTACTTTGAAGAATCGGTAATGAAGCTCAATGACCAGGAAAGGGGTCGTGCTTTGGGTGAATTCCAAGGTGAAGATCGATTGATTCAGGTAGAGCAATCTGGACGCTTCAGGGTTATCACCCCAGAATTCAGCACGCATTTTGATGTGCTGCCCTACCAATTGAAGAAATTCTCTACGTCTGCTTACACTTTGGTCTACTTTGATGCAGACAAGTCTCGCCACATAGTTAAGCGCTTTGTTTTAGAGCCCAAAGGCGATGCTTGGGATCATTTGATCCCTAAGCATCCAGGGAACCGTATTGAGTTACTGGATGACCATGACCATGTTTCCATTCAAATTGATTACAAAAAGGTCAAAGGCAAGACCAAGGACAGCGAGACCATCCAATTGGATGATTTCATTTCGGTTAAGGGCTGGAAGGCTGCAGGCAATCAACTGACGGGTTGGGCAGTTAAACAAATCTCTATCGTTGAAACAAGCAATGATGCGGTGGAAGATTTGGTGATCAAAGAAAATCCTGCAGTTATTTCTAGTATCAGCGACCCAGTGGACTTTCCTGATGAACCAGACATATCTCAGAAAACAAGCCCTACCAATCAGGAAAAACCTCAGCCTGAATCACTTGAATCGAAAGATTTGGATGAGGAAGGTCAAATCACTTTAAATTTTTGATATGAAATCACCCATACTTATTCTGTGTGCCATTCTGATGTCTGGTTTGATGCTTCAAGCTCAGCCTAGCAATGACAGTCTGAATTTCGTGAAGTTGATCCATTTCCCGACCACTGATTGGAATGTGCCAGTTGGCAATGGCAAGTGCAATGACGTCTGGGGCTATGCTGATAGCAATGGCGTAGAATACGCCTTGGTCGGCAATGAAAAGGGCACCTTGGTAGCTGAATTGACATCGGGTCAGCAGGCTATACCCGCGCTGTGGGTACCTGGCGCAACAAGCGTCTGGCGTGATTTGAAGACCTGGAGCCATTATGCCTATGTGGTGCATGATGGAACCCCAAACACCCCAGATGGATTATTGATCATTGACATGGACAGCCTTGCGCAAAGCAGGTACCGATTTGTCAAGCCAACCTACACTAACCCCGTCACAGGCATCGTGGATACTTTTCAAAAGGCCCACAACATTTTTGTCGATGAAAATGGCATTTTGTACGCCTTCGGTTCAAACATTGGCACCTCTGGGGGCGCAGTCATGATTGATGTGGCCACAGACCCATGGAATCCAAGCATTGTTGGTGTCTATGAAGGTAACTACTTCCATGACGGCTACGCCCGCAATGACACCCTATGGGGTGCAGCCCTTTGGGGTGGGGTGATTGTTGTGGATGTCACGTACAAAACCAGCCCATTGACGATTGCCACCTTTGCTACACCTGGCAGTTTTGCTCACAATTGCTGGTTGAGTGATGATGGCAACACCTTGTACACGACGGATGAAATCGCGGATGGCTTCATTGCTGGATTTGATGTATCTAACTTGAGCAATGTGAATGAGTACTTCCGGGTGAGACCACAAGTTGGAACCGGTGTCATTCCTCACAATGCACATGTGGATGGTCAGCATTTGGTGACCTCTTATTACACCTTTGGCGTCCATGTCTTGGATGTGGAGTACCCTGAACTACCCGTGTTGGCAGCTTACTATGATAGCTCACCCGTGTCGGGTGGGGGCTTCTTTGGGGCTTGGGGGGCTTACCCTTATTTGCCAAGCAATCGCTTGTTGGTCACCGATAGGGAAGAGGGGCTGTTTGTTCTCGAAGCAGATTACCCCGATGTCAGTCGTTTGAAATTAACCGTTGGCACCTTGGACCTCAGCACGGGCTCTACAGCCTGGGGTGCTTTGCCGGGGCATGACATGCTGTACTGGAAAGCTGGCGGCGACAGCTTGTATGTTGACAGCTTGAGCCATCAAGTCCTTTTTTATGGCCTCAACGCCACCAATGACACATTGATGTGGAACTATGCACCGGGCCAAAACCTAGCTGTGCATTATGCCTTGGGTTCAGGCATGTTTCCCCATGACACATTGATTGGGCAAATTGGCTTGAGCCTTGAAGATTTAACCCTAGCAAGCTTTGATGTTTGGACTGGAAAGGAATCGTGGGCCTTGCATGGGCTGGACGGCCACCAGGATCTACGTATTCAGTTGATTGATGCCAATGGTCAGGTATTGAGACAGTTTGAATGGCAGGCAGGTGATGACAGGGTTGTACCGTTCCCGCAAAGTCCGGGTGCCTATTGGATTCGTTACGAAAGCAGGCAGGGTGAGTCAGCTTCAGTGTCTGTGATCCGGCCTTAGAAGCTATGATCTGACTTCAGAAGTTGGGCTTGAAGAGGTATTGACTGTAGAATTCATCAATGGCCTCAACGGCTTCCTCTGCGCTGTCGACCAATTGAATCAAATCCAAATCTTTGTCATTGATGAGCCCGTTAGGCGACATGGTTGACTTGATCCAATCAAGCAGGCCGGACCAATAGTCCTTACCCACCAACACAATGGGAAAACGCCCAATCTTGCTGGTTTGAATCAAGGTGATGGATTCAAACAATTCATCCAAGGTGCCAAACCCGCCTGGCATGACAATAAAACCTTGTGAGTACTTCACGAAAATGACTTTGCGAACAAAGAAATAATCGAAGTCAATGCTCTTGTCAGGGTCAATGTAGCTGTTTGGCTCCTGTTCAAAGGGTAGGTCAATGTTCAAGCCAACCGAAGGCGCGCCTGCCTTCTGGGCACCGCGATTGGCGGCTTCCATGATGCCTGGGCCACCGCCAGATATGACGCCATAGCCCTTGTGGCCAAGCCCTTCTGCAACATCAACGGCCATCTGGTACCAGTGATTGTCTTCCTTTAGTCGCGCTGAACCAAAGATGCTGACACAGGGTCCAATTTTGGATAATTGCTCAAAGCCATTGACAAATTCGCCCATGATTTTAAACACAGCCCATGCGTCATTGGTTCTTGTTTCATTCCACGTCTTTTTCTTGAACGCCTTCTTGATGGGTTCGTTGCCTCTTGTTGCCATAAACTTGCTATTTGATAACAAGGTATGAAATATAAAGAGAACACCTTAAATCGAAGACAGTGCTCGTTTTTTCAGGTGCTTGGACAAGAATTCGCCGGTCATGCTACCTTTATTCATGGCGATGACTTCAGGTGATCCAATAGCGATAACCTTACCGCCTCCCTTGCCACCCTCAGGGCCTAGATCGATGACATGGTCTGCTTGTGCAATCACATCAAGCTGATGTTCAATGATGATGACGGTGTTGCCGCGATCCACCAATTGCTGGATCACACCCATCAAAACTTCAATGTCTTCAAAGTGCAGCCCTGTTGTAGGCTCATCCAAAATGTACAAGGTGTTCCCCGTGTCCCTCTTGCTGAGTTCAGATGCCAACTTGATTCGCTGAGCTTCTCCACCAGATAGGGTGGTGGAAGACTGCCCTAGGGTGAGGTAGCTCAAGCCTACATCCATCAATGTGCTGAGGATGTCATGGATTTTAGGGATGGCTTTGAAGAAGGGTTTTGCTTCTTCCACGGGCATTTCTAATACATCACCAATGCTGTGCCCCTTGTACCTCACCTCCAAGGTTTCTCGATTGAAGCGCTTGCCATGGCAGACTTCACAGGGGACATGCACATCGGGAAGAAAATTCATCTCGATGACTTTGTTGCCGCCACCTTCACAGGTTTCACATCGTCCACCTTTTACATTGAATGAAAACCTGCCTGGCTTGTACCCACGAATTTTCGCTTCTGGGAGCTGTGAAAAAAGCTTGCGAATCTCATTAAATAAGCCGGTGTAGGTTGCAGGATTGCTTCGAGGGCTTCGCCCAATGGGGCTTTGGTCTACATCAATCACCTTGTCAATCAAGTCCAGGCCCTTGATGCCCTTGTGTGTGGCAGGTTCACGCAGCAAACCTTGCAATGGCCCCGCAAATGCTGGCAGCAAGGTTTGGTTGATGAGGGTGGATTTACCAGACCCTGAAACACCCGTGACAACGGTCAAGCAGCCCAAGGGAATCTTGACATCTATGGAGCAAAGGTTGTTTCCCGTCGCGCCAAGTACCTCGAGGTATTGATCGGTCACTTGACGTCGGTTTGCAGGTAAATGAACGCTTTTTCGTCCGCTGAGGTAGAGACCCGTCAGGCCATTGGAAGCGCAAATGGCTTCGTAGTTACCCTCCGCAACGACATGCCCCCCATGAAGGCCAGCGCGTGGACCTAAGTCGATGATGTGATTGGCTGCACGCATCAAATCCTCATCATGCTCGACCACGATGACAGAATTCCCCATGTCTCTGAGGGATTCTAAGCTTTTTATCAGGCGATCATTGTCCCTTGGGTGAAGCCCAATGCTGGGTTCGTCTAGGATGTAAAGCACATGCATCAACTCTGAACCGATTTGTGTGGCCAATCGAATGCGCTGCGCCTCACCGCCGCTCAAACTTTTCGCAGATCGATTCAAATTCAAATAATGCAGGCCAACATCTATTAAGAAACTCAACCTGGTGCTAAGCTCTTTCAATATTTCCTCCCCAATGGCTTGTCGGTTACTGCTCAATTTATTTCCCAGGCCACGAATCCATTGTTGCAGCTCATCCAGGCTCATGCTGGCGACCTCAGCAATGTTTTTGTCATCAATTTTGAAATGCAAGCTTTCTTCCTTGAGTCGTTGCCCCTTGCAATCAGGGCATGCCCCCTCAACCATGAAGGCATCTGCCCATCGCTCAAGCTTCTTGCTATTGCTGTCTTTGTGCTGACTTTCAATGAATGCCGCCAACCCCTCAAATGCAATGGTCATGCGGCGCTTGATGCCCACCACCTTGTTATCTGATGTGAACTGCTCATTGCACCCATGAAGGATGGCGTTTTTTGCATCAACAGGCAGGTTTTGCCATGAATCATCAAGGTCAAAGCCAAACCTTTGAGAAATCAGGTCCATCTGTTGCCAGATCCATGATTTATTGAAGGTTCCTAAGGGTTTGAGTGCACCTTCCTTGAGTGAAAGCCTCGGGTTGTAAATGATCAATTGCTCATCCACTGACTTCAGTCGACCCAGGCCATGACATCGGGGGCATGCCCCTTTGGGCGAATTGAAGCTGAAGCTATTGGGCTCAGCTTCTTGGTATGCAAGGCCACTTTCCGGGCACATCAGATGCCTGCTGAAATGCGATGTTGCTTCTTGGTTGGCGTAATCCACGATGAGGATACTTCCTTTGCCCATCTTCATGGCGGTAGCAATGGACTGCTTCAATCGATCACTCACTTCCGGGGAAGGCGTCAGTCGATCAATGACCACGTCAATGTCATGGGTTTTGTAGCGATCCAATTTCAAATGTTGGGTGATTTCAATCCAAACACCATCAACCCTTGCCCTGAGGTAGCCTTGTTTTGCAAGGGTTTCAAAGCGTTCGCGGTAATGCCCCTTACGACCCTTAACAATGGATGACATGATGGCGATTCGTTTGCCTGAAAAACGCTGTAGGATCTTTTCCTGTATGCCTTCCTCAGTGTCACTGACCATGGCCTGTCCCGTTGTCATGGAATAGGCTGTGGATGTTCTGGCGTAGAGCAAGCGAAGGAAGTCATACACCTCGGTGACTGTGCCAACCGTTGATCGAGGGTTTCTGTTGGTCGTCTTTTGTTCAATGGCAATGACGGGACTGAGCCCCTCAATGACATCAACATCAGGCCGTTCCATGCGGCCAAGGAATTGCCGGGCGTAGGAAGAAAAGGTCTCGATGTACCTGCGTTGACCTTCAGCATAAAGCGTGTCAAAGGCCAATGAAGATTTGCCGCTGCCGCTGAGCCCAGTGATTACCACCAACGCATTGCGTGGAATGGTCACATCAATGTTCTTCAGGTTGTGCTCACGGGCACCAATAACTACCATGTTGTCAGTCATGGTCCGCAGGGAGTTGTTCACCTTGGTTATCTGTCATGGGTATAGCAATCTCGTAGGCCCGCTTTAAGGGGTTGGAAAGGTCAGCAGACCGCAACCAGGGATTGAATCGTTTCAATGTTTTGTAGCTGATGCCATGGTCATGTGCAAAGCCACTCCATTGCACCACAGCGCTATCCATGGTGACATGCCGTTGTTCCAGGGGCAGCCAATAGTCGTCAGCAGTCATGATGAAACCGTAATCTTTCGCGCGTTGCATGATGGTTTTCAATGCCACAATGCGAAATACATAGCGCTTGGTTTCTGCATTCAGGGTTAGGTCGTAGTAGCTGTCTTCGCCTTGTCGACTCAATTGCCTTGCAAGGCCGGCTTTACCCATGTTATAGGATGCAGCAGCTAAGGTCCACGAGTCAAATCGTTCATGGGCTGCCAATAGGTAATCGCAAGCTGCCTCAGTGCTTTTGATTAGGTGGTAGCGTTCGTCCACATCGGCATTCACTTCAAGGCCAGACTCTTGCGCCGTTGCCTTCATGATTTGCCACATGCCTGTTGCGCCAGCAGGGGAGACGACCCAGTCCAGTCCGCTTTCTGCAACAGCTAGGTACTTGAAGTCTTCGGGAATGCCTTTGCGGCGAAGAATGCTTTCAATCACAGGGAAATAGCGACCGCTTCGCTGCAGCAGCTGCAAGGTGTTGGATTGCCAATAGGTGTTGACTTGCAGCTCTTTACTCAGCCGTTCACGAACCTCCATGTCATCCATAGGCAATGCTTCTCCCGCAAAATCGGGGTGGCTGGGCAAAGGGACCAGTCTGGTGGCATTGTCAATGGAGACCGCCAACTGCTGTTCAGCGCTTTCGCGTTGGCTGGTAACCGCAGCGATGACCACAAGACCAATGAAAGCCATGCCGATCAACAAGGTAGAAAGCGGAGATTGAAATTTCATGAATGGAATGGGCTTTGGAAAGAAGCAAAGGCTGATCCATCCTTGTCCTTTTCACTCACCAAAGGGGTAAAATCACCCGATCCATGTCGGTCCCAAGCACCCTTCCAGTCCACTGCCAGCATGGCATCATCATAGGCAATGCAGCCTTCTGACTCTTTGTGGTAGTAGGCGCTGCATTTGTATTGAAACAGGCTGTCGTCTTCCAGGGTGAGGAAACCATGAGCAAAGCCTTCAGGAATCCATAACCGGGTCATGTTGTCTGCGCTGAGCACTTCTCCATGCCATTGACCATAGGTGGGTGAGTTCTTGCGGATATCCAAGACCACATCGTACACAGAACCTGCAACCACACTCACCAATTTACCTTGTGCATGTGGAGGTGCCTGAAAATGGAGGCCCCTCAGCACCGCTTTGCGGCTTTTGCTTTCATTGTCTTGCACAAAATGGGGTGGATGCTTGCCAAGGTTGGAGGCACGGAATGTTTCAGCAAAATAGCCGCGATCATCCCCAAAACGCTGAGGTCGAATGATCAATAGTCCGTCGATGGCAGTTGTTTCAATGGTCATGTCATGCAATTTTCACAGTCCCTCAATAGGCATGGGGGCATCGGATAAATTTCGGTTTTTATTGGGACGTAGCCAACGCAAACCTCAAGGAATATCAACAAGCTTTGTTGGCAAGGGAAATAGGGTCAATGATCACGGACATGCTGCCGTCAGGTCGGGGCCTCTCCAGGGTTACTGTGACCACCTTTCCGCTAAGTTTCTCATCGAATGGGGCCGACACGCGGATGTAGTTCTCTGTGTAGCCCTGCATGCGCCCTGTTTTGTTGCCCATCTCCCACAACACCCGATGGGATTGACCTTCATGTGCTTGCATGAAAGCCCGTTGCTTCTTTGCGCTCAACAGCCGCAGGCGGTGATTGCGAGCTTTGCGCTCAGGCACAGGCACGACACCAGGCATATCTACCGCTTCAGTGTTGGAGCGCTCTGAATACGTGAACACATGCAAATAACCAATGGGCAAGGCATCCAAGAACTTGTAGGTTTCGAGGAAGTGATCTTCGGTCTCTCCGGGGAATCCAACAATGACATCCACGCCAATGCAGGCATCCGGCATGCGAGACACAATGGACTCGACGCGATTGGCAAACAGGTCACGGCGGTAACGCCGCTTCATTAAGGCTAAAATGGCATCACTGCCCGATTGCAAAGGGATGTGAAAATGCGGGACAAAGCGTTCTGCATTGGCCACAAATTGGATGATTTCATCCTTGAGTAAATTGGGTTCAACCGAGGAAATCCTGATGCGATCCAGGCCATCTACACCATCCAAGGTTTGCAATAAATCAATGAATCGATGGTCATGTTGCTTGTTGCCAAACTCTCCCTTGCCATAGTCACCAATATTGACACCCGTCAAGACCACCTCCAAGGCACCCTTTGCCACAATGTCTGAAGCTTGTTTTCTGATGTCCTCCATGCTAGCTGAACGACTGATGCCTCTGGCTAAGGGGATCGTGCAGTAGGTGCAGACATAGTCACAACCATCCTGCACCTTCAAAAAGGCCCTGGTTCGATCGCCAAAGCTGTAGGCGGATTGGTAGCTGTTGACATCTTGTATATCGCAGCTGTGAACAATAGCCTTGTCGCTAGTCTGATCCAGGTCGTCCAAGAAACGTCTCAAATGCAACTTGTCGCCGGCACCCACCACCAAGTCAACCCCCTCCAAGGCGGCAATCTCTGAGGGTTTGAGTTGTGCATAGCAACCGGTGACCACGACAAATGCTTCTGGGTTGGCCCGGTTGGCTCGGCGCACGATGGTCCGGCACTCTTTGTCAGCCTGGTTGGTGACCGAGCAAGTATTGATGACCACAAGATCTGCACCATCTTGGATTTGAACCAAATGCATGCCTGCATCCTTCAAATCTCTTGCAATCGTGCTAGATTCTGCAAAATTGAGTTTGCATCCCAGGGTATGAAATGCAACGCTTTGTCCATGGAGTTTCACGGGGCAAAAGTACGGCGGAAGGCAGGCCTATATTTGACCTGTGCGAAAGCTTCTTCTCTTCTTGCCCCTCCTTAGCTTGTTGGCTTGTCATTCAGGCCCGCAATCACAGCAAAGAGGCATGGTCTTTCGTTACAATGAAGCCTCAGGTGTTCAGAGCTTGGATCCTGCATTTTCACGCAACCAAGCAAGCAATTGGATCAATGCACAGCTTTACAGCACGCTTGTTCGAAGTGACAGCTCCCTGGTTTTACATGGGGATCTTGCTAAAGATTGGGCAATCAGTGACGATGGTCTTCAATTGCAATTCAGCCTCAGGCAGGATGTGCGTTTTCACAACGACACATGCTTTGCTGGCGGGCAAGGAAGGGCCGTGACAGCTTATGATGTGGCTTTCAGTTTGAATCGACTCATGGCACCGGCCACGGGTTCTTCTGGCGCATGGGTCATGGCACCTGTTGCACAGATCCAAGTGCTTGACGTGGATTCATTGATACTCCATTTGAAACGCCCTGATCCAACCATGATGGGAAGGCTGAGCATGCCCTACTGTGGTATTTTACCTAAAGAGGCAGTAGACTATTATGGCCTGGCCCTATCAGAACACCCTGTGGGCTCAGGCCCTTTCTACCTCAAGGCATGGCGTCGGGGGGATAAAATGGTGCTTAGGCGACATGCACAATACCATGAGATAGATGAGCAAGGCCACAGCTTGCCATACCTCGAATCAGTTGCCATTCGATTCATTCCCGACAGGCAGGCTGCCTTTTTGGAATGCGTGAAGGGTAACCTGGATTTCATCTCTGGATTGGACCCTAGCTACAAGGATCAACTGCTGGATGCAGATGGACAGCTTCAAGAACAATGGTCTGATCGCTTTACCCTGCGCAAAGCGGCCTTCTTGAACACGGAATACCTGGCCATCAATATGGCCATGCTTTCACCGAGCTACCTTGGTGATCAACGGCTGCGGCAGGCACTGAATTTATCCTTGGACCGCCATCGCATGATCCGCTACTTGAAAAACGGACTGGGGCAACCAGGCAACAAGGGCTTCATCCCCATTGGCATGCCAGGACACCGTACCACAGCTCAATCATGGAGCTATGACCTTGATAGCGCAAAGGTTTTGCTTGAAGCTGCCCTGGGGGATAGGCTTGACACATTGGCACCCATCCTGCTTTCCACGACGGCATCTTACCGTGACCTCTGTGAATATGTTCAGTCTGCTTGGACCCAGTTAGGTCTAACGGTCAAGGTTGAAGTGCTGCCCTCAGCCACGTTCAGGGAAGCAAAGGCAGAAGGTCGATTGGCCATGTACCGCGCCAGTTGGATTGCAGACTATGCAGACCCACAGAACTACATGATGCTCTTTGATAGCCGTCAATGGGGACCCAAAGGGCCCAATGCTGCCCATGTGAATGACCCGCTTTTGGATACCTATTTGGATCAAGCTGCCGGGATGCAAGGCCAGGAGCGCCTCGCGGTTTTCGAAGCCATGGATGCACAGATTCAATCACAAGCCTTGATCATTCCCTTGATCTATGATGAAAGTTTGCGGTTGCTGGATAAGTCGTGGATTGGTTTGCCACCTCACCCAATGAATGCTTTGGACCTCAGGCGGGTGCGGCAGGTCAGTCCTTGATGGGTTGGCTTTGCAGCCAGGCATCGGTCCACAGAGGGTGGTGATCACTGTGTGACTGCTTGTCAACAGCAGAAGCGGTCACTTGCATGCTTGGACTCATGATGAGCCAATCGATGCGCAATGGCAAGCCTTTGAGGCCGGTGTAGCTCCTCCCTAATCCAATTCCGCCTTCAAGGAAGGCATCCTTCATGCCCGTTGTAAGCATTTGGTAGCTGTAGCTCGATGGCAAGTCATTGAAATCCCCTGCGATCACCACAGGCTGATCCTGCTGATCTCGCCAGGCAGCCAGCTGGTCCACTTGCCGGCTTCGAATACCTGCGGTTTGCATGAGCTTGCCATAGCTTGAAAGCATGACTTGAGGCATGCCATTTCGATCCTGATCCTCAAGAAAATCTTTTGCCACAAAGGTGGTTGTCACCAGGTGAGCATTGGCCACAGTCAGGGTTCTTGTCTGGCCTTGATCGTCTTTGATGACAATCTTGGTCCACATGAAATGGTCATGACCATGAAAGGTCGATGTGAATGCTTGCTGATCCCATTGTTTGATTGGCCACTGACTGAGCACGGCCAGCTGACCTGCTTGCACATGGTAAGGGTAATGCGCTTCCAGGCCATTCAATCCAGCCTGGCCAATGTCTTGCAAGCAAAGGATATCAGCTTGAAGTGACAGCGCCTTGGTCTGCATCTCTTTTGCGGTGGATTCCAAGTCCGTCCATGGCATGTTGCGCCATTGATGCACATTCCACGTGGCGATTCGAATGCTTGAAGGATGAGGAGATTTAGCTGACTGGTAGGCCATGAAAGGCATCCATTGGGGACTGATTGCAGCCAGTATGGCAATAGCCAGTAGGGCAGAGTGGTGCAATCGGGACAAGGCCAATCCGCCAATGACAGCATGCCAGATAAACAGCACGGGCAAAGCAATGGCTAGCGGTGCAAGGAAAGCCATGAAGTTTGAACCCAAGTAGAAACTGATGCTTGCACCCAAGGTCAGGGGCAAGGCAATGGCATGCAGGCCATACCACAATCGGTTGGCGGACTTACTGCTTGTTGCCATAGGAGCTTAAATAAGCTTTCTCTGCCTCGGTGAGGCTCTCCATGCCGTGCGCATGTATTTTTTCTAGAATGGCATCCAAACGTTGATCCACAGAACCTTGAAGTTTGACATGGCGTCGGGAGGCTTGGTGTATGCCTGAGCGACGCTTCTTCATGCGAGGGAGGTTAGGTAAGCTGTCAGGCAACCATTCAGGTCGGTGAAAAACAACATAGGCCCACAGGGCACCACCAAGGTGCGCCACATTCCCGCCCACATTGCTGCCAGCTAAGATTGCAATGAAGGATACTGCAAGCAGCACCATAACAAGGGTCTGTAGGTTGATGGATACGCTAAAAAACAAGCGTATACGCATGCCTGGCGCTGTCAATGCAGCCACCACAAGCAAGGCATAAATACCCCCGGAAGCGCCGACCACAACCACTGTGCTCATCACAGGGCTGACTGACCAAAAAGCCAGGCCTCCTGCGACAATACCGGTCAAGAAAAGCCACACCACGCGATCAGTCTTCCAGAAGGTTGCTAACAGCCCTCCAGCGTACCACAACATGGCCGCGTTGAATACGACATGAAAGAGTCCGTGATGCAGAAAGCCATGGGTCAATAGGGTCCAAGGTTGAAGGAATCCACCTGGAAAATCATTGCGAAGTGAGAACCAATTGAGGATGGTTTCTTCCAATGAAAGCCCCCAAAGCCAACCGAAAACCTCAAGGCTTGACTGCAGG
This sequence comes from uncultured Flavobacteriales bacterium, assembly GCA_963925545.1. Lineage (GTDB taxonomy): Bacteria > Bacteroidota > Bacteroidia > Flavobacteriales > Schleiferiaceae > TMED14. The sequence goes on from CAWUSA010000011.1 coordinate 71,070, forward strand.
GCAAACACCACAGCAATCAGGCCAATTAGGCCGTGAATCTTGGATTGTTTGAACCAGATTCTTAGGGCATTCATGGCTTAGAAACGGCGCTGTGTGCTTTGCCAATAGCGGATCAATAGGAAGCCAAATAGCATGCCGCCGACATGCGCAAAATGCGCAATGTTTGAGCTGGCTTGGGCAAAGCCAGACCAGAGCTCCATTAGACCATAACCCAGCACGAAATACTTTGCCTTGATGGGCATCAAGAAGTAGAGGTAGATTTTTTGATTTGGGTAGGTCATTCCAAAACCAAGAAGCACGCCAAAAACTGCCCCAGAAGCTCCCACGGTTGGTACCCATTCAAGCATGCGAAGGCTTTGCAACGATGCTTCTGATCCTGTCATTTCATAGAGTGCCATGTGATGGTAGTACTCGTACACATTCACCCCTAAATGGCACATTGCAGCCCCCAGGCCTGTCACCAGGTAGAAAATCAAAAATCGCTGTGAACCCCACTGGTTTTCCAAGGCATTGCCAAACATCCACAAGGCAAACATGTTGAAAAAGATGTGACTCATGTTGGCATGAAGGAACAGGTGTGTCACCAATTGGTAGGGAGCAAATTGCTGTGATTGGGGGATATACATGCCAAACTGGCGAATGATATCAAACCCCATTTGACCAAAAACCAAGGTGGCCATAAAGGCCAATCCATTGATAATCAATAGGTTCTTGATTACTGGCGGTAAAACGTTGAATCGTTGAGGTTGTAAGAGCACGTGGTGAATTTACGAAGTGAATTGTGCAGCGATGGCAGACGAGTCAAGCAGACGAGCAATGGAGCGCCCTTTGTCATCCTTCCAGGGGTTGCTTAAGGCAAAGAGTCGGTCAATGACAAGGGATAAGGGCTCTCCTTGGCAAGGGTCAGGCATGGGATCACAATGGTCTAACCATTGGCTCACCAGTCCAGATTCCCAACCCGCTTGATCGGGGTCAATCAACAACAGGTTTTCAAGCCAAGACATGGCCTGATCTGGATTGAGGAAGCTGGGCCCAGCCAGCCAGTTCATGTTGTCATCATGCAGTTCCCACCGGTAACCGAGGGACTCAAGCCGCGGTTCCCAAGACTCCCAATGCATGCCAGATGGCGCGTTCCAGGGCTGAGGGAATAGCCAGGATTGGCTTCCAAGATGCTCCCCTTGCAGTTGAGCCAGTAACTGTGAAAAAAGGATGCGTCGTTTGGCACGAGGCAGGTGAACAGTCATCAGTCCGCGTTGCATGGTGGTCACGGCAAAGTGGGGAGGGACATGCATCACGGAATACCCGCTGACTGTGTTGCCTACGGTTGCCGTTTCAGCAGCCCACTCACTACTGAGTTCAAGGACCTCGCCCGGTACATGGATGGGTTTATCAAAGAAATGATCCTTCGTTGATGATGCCCATGATTCATTGGCTTTGATGCCTGGGTCAATGCTGTCCTGTCCTTGGAATGGGTTGAAGCTGCTGTCAACCACAATCTGGGGCGGCAAAACCGGACCCGTGGGGATGTGCACGGGTTGTGCTGCCAGTTGGTTTTCAAAGTCCAATGTGGGTGCCACTTGATGAATGCCTAATGCACGCTTGACGGCACTGCGAACGATGGCCTGAATGGCACGTTCGTCATCGAATTGGACCTCCGTTTTTGCAGGGTGCACATTCACATCGACGCGATCACTGGCAATGGTCAAGTCTAAAATGTAGGCGGGGTGATGCCCGTGTTGGATCAAGCCTTCAAAGGCATCCATGACTGCTCGGTGGATCAAGGCATGGTTGACGGGTCGATGGTTGACAAAGAGGTGCTGTTCTCCCTTGGTTTTTCTGGCATGGATGGGTCGGAGGACATAGCCCTTAACTTCAACAAAGTCGGTTTGCTCGTTGACTGGCACCAGCAGGTCAGTGACTTTTTTCCCAATGATGTGGGTGATGCGTTGGCGCGGGTGTTCCGCTGTGAGCATCCATTCCACCTTGCCTTGGTGACGAAGGGTGAACGCCTTGTCTGGATGCGCTAAGGCAATGTCAGCAAACACACGGGCAATGTGCTTGTATTCAACGGCATCACTTTTCAGAAATTGACGCCTTGCAGGCACATTGTAAAAGAGATTGCTAATGGTGATTTTTGTGCCAATGGCTGTGCTGCACCCATTAGATTTAACCAAGCGACCACCTTCAAGGTCCCGTTGTCTGCCGCTGCTTTCGCTGGCTGTTCGGGTGACAATTGACACATGAGAAACCGCAGCAATGCTAGCCAGTGCCTCGCCACGAAACCCCATGGTTTGCAAAGCAAATAGGTCATCTGCCGACTGAATTTTTGATGTGGCATGTCGCTGGAATGCCAGATCCATATCCCCCTCAGGGATGCCATGGCCATTGTCAATGACTTGCATGGACACTTTGCCTGCCTGCTGAATGTTGACTTCAATTTGACTACCTCCAGCATCCAAGGCATTCTCCATCAGTTCTTTGATCGCAGAAGCAGGTCGCTGAATGACCTCGCCTGCGGCAATCTGATTGGATACCGTCTCAGGTAATAACGCAATGGGTTTCATGCAGCCAAGTATTCTAATGTTAGGACAGTGATTCCAACCAATGCCAACAGAACAAGGACCAATCTCACGTTGCGTTTCGGGTCAACACTTTCTGTGCTTCGTCGAGACTGCCAGGCGCGACTCAGGGCATCCTTGCGTTCGTCCCTAGTGATGCTTGGATCAGCGACGATTTGCTTGGCACGTTTCTCCATCAAACGCAAGCGCTCCTTGCGTTCGTCGGTGTAACGGGTCTCCAGTCGGAAGCCCCGAGGTTTTGCACGATGATTCATTGAAAAAAATCCTATAGAGGCTCAAAGGTAAGACCCTTTATGTCCTATTTTCCCATGATGTATCAAGCCCTTTTGTTCCGTCGTCTACTACCCCTTGTTGCTCTGCCTTTGCTCAGCGCAACTCAGGATCATTCCCTTGTAGATTCTGCGGCTGATGCCCACCTTCGCGCCATGTTTGGCCAATGTATCATGGTGGCAGCTTACAGCAATGGTGATGCAGCTCACATGGAGCAATTGGCAGATTGGACAAGGAATGGACTTGTGGGTGGCATGATTTGGATGCAAGGTGGCCCCGGACGGCAACGTCAGGCCATCAATCGATTGCAAAACATAGCAGAACAACCCTTGTTGATGGCGCAGGATGCGGAATGGGGTGCCGCGATGCGGCTCGATAGCCTCAACCGACTGCCGTGGCCATTGACCCTTGGTGCCACCCATGACTCCGCATTGGCTTGGCGTTATGGTCAGGCCCTAGCGGCAGAGTCAAAAAGCCTAGGCATCCATGTGAGCTTTTCGCCGGTGGTGGATCTGAACACCAATCCCAACAATCCAATCATTGGGCAACGAGCCATTGGTTCCAACACCAAGCTAGTCAATGCCATGTCATCAGCGATGATTGCCGGCTTTCATTCAGAAGCAGTGATGGCCTGCGCGAAGCATTTCCCTGGACACGGTGACAGTGATAGCGACAGCCACAAGGGCTTGCCGCGCATTGCGCATGACCTCAATCGATTGAAAGCCCTTGAACTCAACCCCTTTGCTCATGCCGTGAAGGCTGGTGTTGATGCCGTGATGGTGGCACATTTGGCAGTGCCAGCCCTGGATTCAACAGGGACGGCTGCCTCTATTTCTAAGCCCATTGTCAGCTATTGGCTGCGCGATAGCCTGGGATTTGAAGGGCTGATTTTCACCGATGCGATGAACATGAAAGGTTTGACGCAGGATTTGTCGCCGGGTGAGTTGGAGGTGCAAGCCTTCATTGCAGGCAATGATATCTTGCTGTTTGTGGCTGACCCACAGGCCGCCATCGACGCCTTGGTGGAGGCTGTGCATGAAGGGCGAATCAGCTTTTCAGAAGTCACGGAACGATTCCAACGCGTCATGGCACACAAGCCACCTAAGCACGATGCAAGCCATGCAGTGATGCCGCCAATGGATCGGAAATTGATGGACGATTTGTCCTTAGCCATAGCGCAAGGTGCGTTGACCCTGATGCATGATGATGGTGGCATCATGGAACAGGCCGCTTACCATGTCATCACCATGGGAGATCGTGCAGTTGCCTCCTTAGCCGATCCAGGTGAGCCAGCTGATGGCCAAGCGGTGGCATTGCTGCACATGGCTGATAGCAAAAACCCATGGAAGCAAGCGAAGCTTTCAGCAGATTTATTGACGGCTTCTGAAGCTTTCCAAGCGGCAGGACATCCTGTGGTATTGGTGCAAATGGGAAACCCCTATGGTTTGCGTAGCCTGGATCTGCATCGATTCGATGCCGTGGTGCTTGCTTATGAAAACACAACATTCACCCAGCAAGCGGTTTTAGACATGCTTGAGTTGTCACCCGACCAACGGACATTCCCTGGCAGGGTGCCTGTGAATTTAGGGATCCATTCGACCTGGTCAAAGGCTAGCTTGTCCCAGATGGGATTGGCTGAAAACACCCTTGACCGCGTGAATGGCATCGTGATGGAGGGGTTGAATGCAGGGGCCTACCCTGGTTGTCAAGTTTTCTTAGCCCGCCATGGCAAGCAGGTCATCAATCAAGCATGGGGCAGCCTGGATGGTAAGTTGCCGACACAGGTAGATGACCTATACGACGTGGCCTCCTTGACGAAAATTCTGGCCACAGTGCCACTTCTGATGCAAGACCACCAAACACGGGGAGATGGAGGCTTGTTGACCTTGACCATGGAAGATCTCTTGCCCCATTTATTGGGGACAGCAGTTGGTGAGCTTCGCGTGAAGGATGTATTGGCTCACCAGTCAGGATTGCCTGCCTGGATACCCTTCTTCCAAGATGGTTTGGATTCCAATGGTGAATGGAAGGCCAGCTACCTTCAGAGCGAAAGGTCTGATAGCCATCCCATTCAAGTCGCACAGCATGTGTATGCTGGAAGGTATTGGCCAGACAGCATTCAGACGCAGATTGCGTCCTTGACGATGCTGTCACAGACTTACCGGTATTCTGATTTAGGCTATTTTTTGTTTCAGCGCTACCTTGAAAGCAAGCATGGCATGGGCCTGGAGGCCATCATTGCCAGCGAATGGTTTGAGCCCATGGGTCTAGCTATGACTTACTTGCCGCTGGATCATGGCGTAGACCTCATGACCATTGCACCCACGGAGCACGATGTGCTGTTCAGAAAGCAAGTGATACGTGGAACGGTGCATGACCCAGGCGCAGCAATCATGGGTGGTGTCGGGGGCCATGCAGGCCTTTTTGCTAAAGCATCTGATGTGGGACGCATGATGCAACTCTACCTCGATGGCGGCAGTTACATGGGGCAATCCTACGTTGATGCAGCCACCGTGAAGGCTTTCACAGCTTGCGTGGCTTGCGAGGATGGCAACCGACGCGGACTTGGCTTTGATCGACCACAAGAGGATGGCCCTGGACCTACGTGTGGCTGTGTCAGTCCTTTGAGTTTTGGACACACCGGTTTTACCGGTACTTTTGCATGGGCTGACCCAGAGACTGGCACCGTGCTTGTCTTTTTATCTAATCGTGTATACCCTGATGCCGACAATTGGAAAATATCTCACATGGACATTCGCACCCGGATTCAAGAGGTGGTGCAGCAGTCTGTGCTTAATTAGCGTTCTGGCTCTGCCAGGAACTGCTTTGCAGGCACAAGGTCATGTGCAGCAGGCGGCATTGGCTTGGGACATTGACAGCACCTATGTCATGTACCATGGCAATGGCAAGCCACAATCCATACGCATGTTTAAAGATGGCATCTCACACGGCCCTTTGTGGGAATTCCACTCATCAGGACAAATCATCAACTACAGTGAATGGTATGATGGGCAGAAACATGGCCAGGAGCGCTCCTATGATCAAGCAGGCCGTTTGCTTGACCGAAAGCCGTGGCGCTATGGCCGATTGCATGGTGAGGCTATTGCTTATTATGTGACGGGTGTTATTCAGAGCAGGGTGAACTGGTCCAGCAATCAAAAGCAAGGCAAAGCTACCTGGTACCATGACAATGGGAAGGTGGCATCCATTTACCCTTACCAAAAAGGCAACATCGACGGGGAGGTCGTCAATTACCAAATCGATGGCTTAGAAACCAGTCGTATCACCTACAAAAACAACCACATTGTCAACTAAACCACTGCTGCGTATTGGCATCGTTTGCTACCCCACCTTTGGTGGATCAGGTGTTTTGGCGACTGAATTAGCCAACCATTTGGCCGAGCAAGGGCATCAAGTGCATGTATTGAGCTACGCACAGCCTGTGCGATTGAATGCCTACAACCCTAACCTGTATTACCATGAGGTTCAGGTTGAGAATTACCCACTCTTTCAATACCAGCCCTATGAGTTGGCCTTGTCCAGTGCCATGGTTAGCATGGTTGAACGGGAATCTTTGGATGTGTTGCATGTGCACTACGCCATCCCTCATGCCTACGCTGCTTACATGGCAAGGAAAATCCTGGAAGACAAGGGCCAGTATTTACCCGTCGTGACCACCTTGCACGGCACAGATATCACCTTGGTTGGCAAACACCCTACCTACCACCAAGCCGTTTGTTTTTCCATTGAACATTCGTCAGCTGTCACAGCAGTTTCTGATTCATTGAAGGCTGATACCATTGAGTTGTTTGATATCAAAAGAACCATTGAGGTCGTGCCTAATTTTGTGGACAGCAAGCGATTTTTTCGATGCGAAGGCGACCGTCAAATACAATTGTCAACCCATGGCGAGTGGATTATTTCCCATGTATCCAATTTCCGCAAAGTCAAGCGCATCAGCGATGTCATTGATATTTTTGAAAGAATTCAGGCAAAAGTCCCTGCCAAACTCATCATGGTTGGGGATGGCCCAGAGCGCACAGGCGCTGAGCAGCATGTGAAGGCCTTGGGTCTGACCGGCAAGGTGTTATTTGCAGGTAAAACCACCGAAGTGAACCATGTGCTGGGTCAATCAGATTTGTTTCTTTTGCCTTCGGAATCAGAGAGCTTTGGTCTGGCTGCATTGGAAGCCATGGCCAGTTATGTGCCTGTAATTGCATCTAAATCGGGAGGGCTTCCAGAGGTTGTTACCCATGGGGTAAATGGCTACTTGGAGGCTGTGGGTGATGTGGATGCCATGGCTGCTAGGGCCTTGGAAATCCTTAAAGATCGCCCTACCCAACAAGGCTTTGCCAATGCAGCAAGAAAGTCTGCAGAAGGCTTTTCTGTCACGGATGTTGCTGATGAATACTTAGCCATCTATCGACGCGTGATCCATGGCTAAGCGAAAAGACCATTCAAAACAGGTTGTCGCGAGTGACAATCCCTTTGCTTCTGCCTTGTCGCAGGCCTTGGGGGTCGTCGTTCCTGAGCCCAATGACACAAAGCATGAGGTGGCCAGTCAGGTTGGTGATGAACAATCAAGCCAACCCATGCAGGGTCAAGTAGGGATCTTGCGTGAGCGATGCAATGGTCGGTGGGTGGTCTCCTTGAATTTTGAATCAACACACGGCGGCAACCTCAATGACGTGGCATCTCAATTAAAAAAATCCCTAAGCGTCGGTGGCAGCCTGAAATCAGGAGTTTTGCTATTGCAAGGCGACATCCGCGAGAAGGTTGAACAACATTTGGACCGCATGGGACTAACCTACAAACGCACTGGAGGATGATGCACATTGATAGCCCTAGCAATCCAAAGATTCAGCAAGTCAAAATATGGCTTGCAAAAACATCTGCCAGAAATCAGGATAACATCGTTGTCGTAGAGGGTGAACGAGAAATCGCCAGGGCCTTGAAGTCAGGTTGGCATTTAAGGACACTGTTTCAAAGGGTGGATTGTGAAAAGACCTTGGCTGTTTCACCAAGCAAGGTCATCACCTGCAGCAATAAGGCCTTTGAGAAAATGGTCATGCGAAGCCAAGGGGTAAACAGCTTGGCAGTTTTTGTGCGGCCAAGCATGGAGCTCTCGCTATTGCGCCTGCCAGCGTCCCCGCTGATTGTGGTGCTGGATGGTTTAGAAAAGCCGGGAAATGTGGGTGCCATCATGCGATCTGCCAATGCGGTAGGTGTTGATGCAGTGTTGTTTTCTCAGTTGGAATGCGACCCCATGTCCCCACAAGCTATACGCAATAGCCTCGGTGGCATCTTCCATTGCCAGACGGCAATGGCCAGCAGGGAGGATTGCATGGCGTGGCTGAAAGCCAATCAAATCACACCGGTATTGATGCATTTGGATGGGAATTCTAGCCATACATCATCTGATTTATCTGGGTCCCTGGCCATTGTGGTAGGCCCCGAGGCAGAGGGCTTGCAGTCGAGCTGGTCTGAGTCAGATGCCGTAAAGATCCGCATTCCCATGAAGGGAGTTGTTGACTCATTGAATGTGAGCGTGAGTACAGCAGTTGTCCTTTTTGAGGCCGTGCGTCAGCGGGATTTATTGAAAAAATAGAGTCAGAGAAAATACCTAGGCCTGAACTCAAGCCCAAGAACCTTTATTTAGCCTGCCTTAGGCATGACCCTGTTGGTGAATCTTTCAAGGATAGGATGTCAGATGCTAAGCCTGCATGGATGATTTTGCCTCCAGCATCTCCGCCTTCTGGCCCTAATTCAATCAGCCAATCTGAGAGTTTTACCACATCCAAGTGATGCTCGATCACACAAACAGTATGGCCCATGGCGATCAAAGCATCAAAGGCTTTGAGGAGTTTTTGTACATCATCAAAATGGAGACCTGTGGTTGGTTCATCAAAGAGGAAAAGGATGTTTTCGCTGACTTGACCCTTGGACAGGAAGGAGGCCAGTTTCACCCGCTGTGCTTCGCCACCAGACAGGCTGCTGCTGGATTGCCCCATGTTGACATACCCTAAGCCAACATCAATCAATGGCTGTAGCTTGTTGGCAATGCGATTGCTGCCAATAGATTGGAAGAATGTGCGGGCATCATCAATGGTCATGTCAAGGACATCTTTGATATGCTTGCCATTGATGGCAATATCCAACACTTCATCTTTGAATCGCTGACCATGGCAGTGTTCGCAACTCAGATGCACGTCAGCCATGAATTGCATTTCAACCACCACATAGCCATCGCCTTTGCATGCCTCACATCGACCCCCGTCGGTATTGAAGGAGAAGTGCTTGCTTTTGAACCCCATGATTTTTGCGCCTTGTTGGCTGGCATACAGCGATCGAATGTCATCGTAGACTTTGAGGTAAGTGGCAGGGTTGGATCGACTGCTCTTGCCAATGGGGTTTTGATCTATCAGCTCCATGGCGTCAATCTGTGCGAGGTCGCCAGCAAGTCCAGAACTTTGCCTATTGGTAAATGGTGATTGAAAATGCTTGATCAATGCGGGGACCAGGCAGTGTTTGATTAAGGTTGTTTTTCCGCCGCCACTCACCCCACAGATCACAGATAGTCGATTCAATGGGATGTGCAAGTCAACCGATTGGAGGTTGTGCAATTTGGCACCCAACAGTTGGACCCAGGCAGTTGGCGCTGAAAGATTTGTCTGTCTATGAATTGTCTTTCGTCTGGTCAGATAATCAGCCGTTAGTGACTGACTTGCTTCAATGCCAGTTCCCGGCCCATTGTAGACGACCTCACCACCAAGGCTTCCGGCTCCTGGGCCTAGATCAATCAATGTATCTGCTGATCGCATGAATAGCTCATCGTGTTCAACCACAATCACGGTGTTGCCTTTGTCACGCAAGGCAATCAGGACGTCTAAAAGTTTTTGAGAGTCGCGAGGATGCAGGCCAATACTGGGTTCATCAAGGATGTACATCGACCCCACCAGGGAGGCTCCCAGGTTAGTTGCTAGGTTGATTCGCTGACTTTCTCCGCCTGAAAGTGTGGATGATGGCCGGTTCAGGTTGAGGTAGTGCAGACCTACCTGCTTCAAGACAGCTAGTCGGTTTTGAACCTCAATCAGCAAGCGTCGGGCAATGGACTCATCCTGTTCGTTCAAGGTCAGGGATTTGAACCATGCGGATGCACGTGAAATAGACCAATCATTGATGTCAATCATGCTGACACCTTGGATGGTTACATAAGACACATCTTGCCTGAGCCGAGAACCCATGCACACCTTGCAGTCCGTTTTGCCGCGGTACCGAGCAAGCAGCACCCTGAATTGAATTTTGTAGGATTTGGCCTCAACATGTTTGAAAAACGCATCAAGCCCTTTGAAATGGCTGTTGCCCGACCACAGCAAGGCCTCTTGATCTGGGGTCATGTTGCCAATGGGCATGTCCATATCCAATCCTGAAGCTCCTGCACCGTCCATCAATTGGACTCTCCATGCTTGCAGTCGTTCACCCTTCCAAGCGGCAATGGCTTCTTCTCGCACACTGAGGAACCGGTTAGGGATGACCAGGGTTGGATCGATGCCTAAGACAGATCCAAAACCTTCACAGGATGGGCAGGCTCCATGGGGGTTGTTGAAGGAAAAAAAGGTTGGTGTAGGTTCTTCAAAGTCCATTCCGTCTATGGAAAACTTATTTGAGAAGTTGATATTTTCACCCGATTCATAGGATAAGACTAGGCTGCCGTCGCCCTCGTAAAAGGCTGTCTGTATGGAATCAGCTGCTCGCGTTGCCCATGCGTCATCCAAATGGCCGGTAGGTAGGCGATCAATGACCAAGGCGAAGTCTGCAATGCCTTCGCCAACTTGATCCAAGCGGTGGGTGTTGCCTTCCTTGTCAAGGATGCGTGCATAGCCCTGCTGAGTTAGCAACTGTATGACTTCACTGACTGTTCGTTGACTGAAGTCTAAGGGGGATGAGACGATGGCGTGTTCGCCTTTTGGACGGTCTGCCAATTGCTTAAGGACATCCTCGATGCGATGTCGCTTGACCACCTGTCCACTGATGGGGGAGTGGGTGACACCGATGCGAGCAAACAATACCCGGAGGTAGTCATTGATCTCTGTAACGGTACCAACGGTTGATCTAGGATTGCGCGAAATGACTTTTTGCGCGATGGCTATGGCAGGTGCAAGGCCTTTGATGTCATCAACTTCAGGTTTTGCAATCTTACCAAGAAACTGACGGGCATAGGCAGACAGTGATTCAACGTAACGCCTTTGACCCTCTGCATACAGGGTGTCAAAGGCAAGGGAGGATTTCCCGCTACCACTGACACCCGTGATAACCACCAACTGACCATGCTCAAAGGACAGGTCAATGTTCTTGAGGTTGTGCATGCGCGCACCTTGGATGCGAAGGGTGTTGTTAGTTGCCATAAGTCGAATAGACAAAAATATCTCTATTGACCGAAAAAGATCACTGTTTGCAAAAAAATTTCTATCACCAATTGTTTTCTTGGATGTCATATGATACGACATGCAGACGTTAAGGTAAAAAATGATAGATTTACCAAATATCCACTGAAAACACCCTATGCCTATTGCTTGAAGCCTACGCTAACTTTTTATTCTGCATACCATGCAACACACAGCGAAGGCAACCGATGCACAATTGGTTCAGCAATACCTCAATGGTCACGAGCAATCTCTGGCCCATCTGATGGATCTCCACGGAGATCAACTCCTTCATTTTATTTTCAAAAAGGTCCGAGACTGGGACCTCTCACAAGACATAGCTCAGGATGCATGGATCAAGTTTATTCATGCAGTTAAGCTTGGAAAATATGTTGAGTCTGGACGCTTCATGCCTTGGATGTACCGGGTAGCGGGCAACCTAGCCATGGACCATTTCAGGAAAATGAAGCGTTCGCCAGTGGTTTCTGTGGAGCAATGCCATCAAGCTGTTTTAAGCATGGGTGATGAGCAATTCAATGCAGAAGAGGTCATGCTATCCATGCAGTTCAATGAAAGCATGTGGGAAGCTGTATCAAAACTCCCATCGAATCAACAGGAAGTTGTGAAGCTACGGGTTCAGTCCAATCTCAGTTTCAGAGCCATTGCTGAAGAAACTGGGGTAGGCATCAATACTGCCCTGGGGCGGATGCGCTATGCTGTCATCAACCTAAGGAAGGAGCTGCAACTGAAAGGGTAACCTTGAGTGGGTGCTTGTTGCTGAACAATAAGCCTTGCATTGCAGCGTTATGGGTTGACAGAACATGCCTATGACAAAATCTACTCTCAAGGGGAAGCCAGTCGCTTTCTCTGCCCGAAGGCGGGCAGCCATACTTGCCTACTCTCAATCCTTTGCAGTGATGGACACCATTGTTGCTGACAGGCTATCAATCCAGGGGGTTGACCGACTGATGACGTTGAATTAATACTTGACCTAAAGCACCGTGGTAAGGAAATGAATGCGAACCATTCGCAATTCATCTTCGGTGTACGTGCCATCAAATTCGTGGTACGCCTCGATGATGTCGCCGGACTCACTGTCATCCGAAAAGTATTCCATGAGTTCCTCAATGGAATCCTCATCCAACAACTCCTTCAATATGTATTGAATATTGATTTTGGTACCCCCTTGTACAATGAGTTCCATGTCATGCATCAATTGCTCAATGCTGATCCCCTTGTTTTTTGACATGCTTTCCAAGTCTTGTCGCCTATCCGTGCCTTGAATGATGTACACCTTGGTGGCTGATCGCTGACCGCTACTGATGATAGCAAAGTCAGACACGCGCTCAATTCCGTTAGCTTCCACATGGTTTTTGATGCAATTGATCAGGCTTGTGCCATAGCGCCGTGCTTTTGACTCCCCCACGCCTGCCATGGTTTTCAACTCATCCTCAGTGGTCGGGTAGGAGGTGGCCATGTCCTGCAAAGTGGCATCAGAAAACAAGGCATAGGGAGGGATGCCTTTTTGCTTTGCTATGGATTTGTTCTCTGCTTTGAGTAGTTCGTAGAGGACAGGGTCCAGGACGGACTCTTTGGAAACACCTGAACGGCTGAGGCTGTTGCCGCTAATCTCTTGGTGAGGTTTGGACTTGAAAGTGGCCTTGCCCTTCATGATACTCAAGCCTTCCTCTGCCAGGTGAAGCACCCCGTAGCGTTCAATATCCTTAACAATAGCTCCTGAAAGGCTGAGTTGGCCAATCAAGTTCTCCCACTGAGCTAAACTGTGCTCGGTACCCTTGCCCCATTGGTCAAGGTTTTGTGCGTCCATGGTATTGAGGATGGACGTCTCATTGCCAAGCAGCACGTTGACCACTTGGATGGTGCGGAAGTTGCCCCTGCCTTCTTGAATGATCTCACAAATTAACTGAGCCTCTCTAGTTACATCTTGTAGGGGGTCATTGCGTTCACAGTTGTCACAATGCCCACAGTTGTCCTCATGGTAAGATTCCCCAAAATAGTGAAGCAAGAATTTCCTGCGACAGGCTGATGTGGATGCATAGCCTCTGGACTCAAGCAACAGCTGCCTGCCGACCTCTTGTTCAGCCACAGGTTTCCTAGACAGGAATTTGTCCATTTTCTCGATGTCTTCCTCTGCGTAGTAGGTGATGCAGATGCCTTCACCCCCATCTCTGCCAGCACGACCAGTCTCCTGGTAATAGCTTTCCAAGCTCTTGGGAATGTCGTGATGAACCACCAGGCGAACATCAGGTTTGTCGATACCCATTCCAAAAGCTATGGTTGCCACAATGATGTCGCAGTCCTCGTTGAGAAAAGCGTCTTGGTGCTTGACGCGCGTTTTGCTGTCCAATCCAGCATGGTAGGGAAGGGCGCTTAAGCCGTTGAGCTGCAGGACCTGAGCTACTGCCTCCACTTTCTTGCGACTCATGCAGTACACGATGGCAGACTTTCCTTTGTGGCCTAGAAGCAGTCGAACAATGTCTTTCTCAACCTGATCCTTCGGTTGAATGCCGTAGTAAAGGTTACTTCGATTAAAGCTTGATGTGTAGGTTTCCGCATCAGAAATATCTAGGGTCTTCAGGATGTCCAATTTTACCTTGGGTGTGGCTGTAGCTGTCAGGGCGATTATGGGCTTGCGACCAATGGCTTCAATGGACTTAACTATGTTTCGGTAATCAGGCCGGAAGTCATGACCCCATTCGGAGATGCAATGGGCCTCATCGATGGCAAAGAAGGACACATTCAAGAGCTTGAGGAAGTCTATGTTGTCTTGCTTGGCTAGTGACTCTGGTGCCATGTATAGCAGCTTGGTGACACCGGAAGAAAGGTCTTGCCTAACCTCAACCATTTGCCTCTTATTAAGTGAAGAGTTCCAAACATGTGCAATGCCATCCACTTTGCCAAAGTTGCGGATGGCATCCACCTGATTCTTCATCAAAGCAATCAAAGGTGAGACGACAACGGTGACCCCTTCCATTTGCAGAGCGGGTAACTGGAAGCAAAGTGACTTACCACCACCTGTTGGCATCATGACAAAGACGTCCTTGCCACTGAGAATAGACTCGATGGCAGACCCTTGCTGTCCTTTGAATTGAGTAAACCCAAAAAACTGCTTCAGCAAGCTCTTGGTTTCTTGTATGCTATGAGATGACATCTGTTGAAATAGATATGGTATCAAGATACAACAAGACTTACTTTTGTCAACCATGAAAAGTGACATGCCATTCCTTCAGCATCTAGCTGAATTGCGTAAATACCTGGTTCGCGCCGTACTTGGTGTGCTTGTGGCTGCTGTGCTGTCCTTTGTTGGTAAGGAAATATTGATTGACCAATTGCTTTTAGCCCCTAAATCGTCGGACTTCATCACCTACCAATGGTTCTGTGAATTGGCTGAATTGTGGGGTATGCCAAGCCTCTGTATCGAGGGATTGAGTATTGACTTGTTGAATACGAAAATGGCTGGTCAGTTCAGTCTTCACATTTGGATTTCTTTGCTAGCTGGTGTCGTGCTGGCATTCCCTTGGATCCTCTACCAAATGTGGCGCTTCATTTCACCTGGGTTATCCAGCAAAGAGCAGGGCTACTCTGTGCTCTTTGTGACAGTGTCCTCCTTGCTGCTATTTGCAGGCGCATTGTTTGGTTATTACCTGATTGTGCCCTTGAGTTTGCGTTTCTTGGGAAACTATGTGTTGAGTGGGGAAATCCAAAACATCATTGAAACCGCTTCCTATTTGAATACGGTCATGAGTCTTATTCTGGCCACAGGCATCATGTTTGAGCTACCCATTTTGGTCTTCTTTTTAAGCCGAATGGGATTGACAACAGCGAAGGGCATGAAGACTTACAGGCGCCATGCATGGATTGGCATCTTGATGCTCTCAGCCGTGATCACGCCACCAGATGTTTTCAGTCAGATCCTGATATCTATACCTGTCTTTCTCTTGTATGAAGTCAGTATCTTGGTCAGCAAATACGCCGCCCCCAAGTCATGAGCCTCTCTGTCAATAACATCACCAAAGTCTACAAGCGACGCGCCGTCGTTGATGGGGTGAGTTTTGAGGTATCACAAGGGGAGATTGTGGGTCTTTTGGGCCCCAATGGCGCTGGGAAAACCACCTCTTTTTATGCCGTGGTTGGCATGGTGAAAGCCGACAAGGGAACGATCATCCTTGATGGCATGGACATCACACGAATGCCAATGCACCAAAGGGCAAACCACGGCATTGGCTACCTCGCTCAAGAGCCGTCCATTTTTCGTAAAATGACCGTTGAGAACAATGTTGCAGCAGTCTTTGAATGGCGCGGATTCAGCAAAGCAGACATCAAGGCAAAAACAGCGGTGCTTCTGGATGAGTTTGGTTTAAGCAAGCTGGCCAACCATCGGGGAGATTTGCTCTCAGGAGGCGAGCGAAGACGGGCAGAAATTGCCCGATGCTTGGCCTCTGATCCACGATTCATCTTATTGGACGAGCCCTTTGCGGGGGTTGATCCCATTGCTGTAGAAGACATACAGCACATCGTTTCACGCCTTGTCGATCGCAACATTGGTGTCTTGATCACGGATCACAATGTGCAAGAAACCCTTGCCATCACGGACAGAACCTACTTGATGTTTGAAGGAAAAATCCTCAAGCACGGCAGCGCAGAGGAACTGGCGGCTGACCCTGTGGTTCGCAAGGTATACTTAGGTCAGAATTTCAAGCTCAGGACTGGTGGGCGGACCGCTTAAGTCGGTCATTGATTGCCTTGCCAAGGCCCTTGTCTGGCGCTAACTCCACATGCACAGGTCCAGGTTTGCCATTGTCAACAGATCGAAGCAAATGAAACAAGGATTGAGCGCCTTCTCGGTCGTCACCGCCTTGGGTGAAGCTTCGTGAAGCATTGCTTTGAGGCAGCCAGCTGATGGCGTCATCTGTGGCTAGGTTCCAATCGATGGCCTCCCAATCACAGCCATGAGGGTGGGGGATGACAACCCTGCCGGGTGAGTAGTGGCTGGATAATTGCCCAGGAGCCTTTGGTTGGCTTGATGAGGTCTGACGCTTCAGCTTCATGTGCAGGCAGTCTTCAATGACTTCTAAAGGCGTGCCGCCCAAGCGCAAGACCAGTGGCTGCGCCTCAAGAAAAGACACAATCGTTGATTCAACCCCTACAGCACAAGGTCCACCGTCGATGACGCCATCAATGGCGCCACCCAATTGTTGCCTGACATGCGCTGCACTGGTGGGTGACACATAACCAAAAGGGTTTGCGCTTGGCGCTGCCAATGGGTAGTCCAGGGAACGGAGTAAATCCAATGTCATGGGATGGTTAGGGATTCGCATGGCTACCGATTTCATGCCCGAGGTGACAATGTCTGGCACAGAATCAGCCTTAGGGAGCACCAAGGTTAAGGGACCAGGCATGAAACGCTCAGCCAGTTGCATTGCCAATAGGGGCAGGCCTGACTGGCTATAGGTGCCCATCATCTCAAGGCTAGGTACATGAAGAATGATCGGGTCAAAAAACGGGCGATTTTTCACCGAAAAAATTCGTGCAACAGCATCTGTATCTGTAGCATTTGCCGCCAGTCCGTAAACTGTTTCAGTGGGGATGGCCACCAATCCACCGCTGTCTAGGCTGCGCTTTGCCTGCTCAATATCCATGCAGCAAACATACGCTTGGCCTCATGGATTGCCTACCCTAAACTCCAAGGCTTTGAGCCCCATGGCATTGCGACTGTCCATGGTGATCATGCCCATCGCTTCATCATGCCTTGCGCCCCAGGATCTGAGGTAGACAATGACGGTGTAGCGGTTGTTGGTTTCCCAGTGATTGCCTTCTGACCATTGTATTTTGTCAGCTGACCATTGACTTGATTCATCGGTTGATGAGCTGCTCTCGTCAGCGATCAGGTACTCTAAATAGCCTTGCTTGACCATGATGCGTCCCCGGTAAGCCTGCTCTATTTCATCGTAGAGCAATTGATTATCAAGGTGTGGTTGGTAGCCATTGAAATCCCCCAACACATGCAGTTGTCGATGCCCTTTGCCTTCATTGTCTTTGAGGAAAAGATCCATCCACAAGTAATCTGCTTCAATGCCTTCATCATCAGAACCTTGCTTTCTAGGGACAAACACGCCTTGGCCATCTTGTTGATGGGTTGGGTACAGGATGCCGCGAGCAATTTCCTCGTCAACAAAGGCCACCCAGCGTTCATTGAGTTCATAGCGAGAAACGCGCAGGCTAGGCACAGGGAGGTTTTTGTTGTCGACATAGCGAAAATTGTTGCCGCCATGGAAGCAATTGCTGCCATCATCATGGTCAAAGTCCATCACCCCATTGCGCAAAAACCTTGGCGCTAGCTGCTTGGTGCTTCGCCAATTTCTGTTCTGTATGATGGACAAGGCCACATCCTTGAAAGGGTTGAGCACAGAGATGTCGCGCATGTCAACGATCATGTCAATTTCTTGATGGCTCTGTCTGAGTCCCATCAGGCTTGTGCGATGGATGTCCCCTGAGAGCTGGGTTTTCTGATTCACAAACACCGCTGGAAGTTTCAATAAGGTGTCCATTTGGCTTTCACCAAAAATAATCAAGTAGTAATTGCCTGAAACCCTAGGCATGCAATCACTGTGGGGCAGGATGGTGCTCATGTGGCTGTATGGCTGGTAGGTGTTGAATGACAGGATGCCATCAGGTAATTGCGACTCCATGAACCCCTCAATGGCCTCTGAATGGTTCAGGCCGCTAGGTTGCCAGTCGCGGTTGCAATGCTGCCAGGTGTAATTGAATGGGGTCGTGCTTTGGTAGAAATCATCAAAAGCCAAACGGAGGCTGCCAATTTCACCCAAGGGAACCACCGTCAAACTTTGTGGGTCACCAAGCACATGCCATTGCACGGAATGGATGCCTTCAGCCACAATCCAATCCGGTTCAAATTGGGCATAAGCCAAGGCTGGCGAAAACATCAGTGATAGTGTGAATAACTTTAAGTTGCTCATGGCATGTAAAGTTGATAAAAACTTCGTCTCCAGCTCTCATGTATTGTAACTTTGCGGCAAAATTTCTCACCATAAAACTTGGGACATGTTTAAGACACACATAGTGCAGAAAGGAATGACCCTTCCCATCATGGGGAGTCCTTCAGATTTAGTGGGCACAATGGAAAGCACGACCACCTTTGCAATTACGCCAGATAGCTACCTTGGTTTAGTGCCAAAGCTTGCCGTGAAAGAAGGGGATAAAGTCCTTGCCGGAGATAGCATCCTCTTTCACAAAAAGGATGATAGAATTCGCATCACTTCACCGGTAAGCGGCGTGGTGACATCCATTGTTCGCGGTGCAAAGCGTCGCCTTGAGCACGTTCTTATCGAGAAGGATGCCGTCCAAGCCTATGCCAGCTTCCCTAAAGGTCATCCCGCCAATCGCGATGAGGCCATTGAGCGCTTGACAGCATCTGGCCTGTGGACATTGCTTGAGATGCGTCCCTATGGTATCGTTGCCAACCCGAATGATCAACCCAAGGCGGTATTCATTAACGCCATGGCCACCGCGCCATTTGCTCCTGAGGCATCCATCACCCTCAAGGGTCGTGAAATGGATTTCCAGTTAGGCATCAAGGCGTTGAGCTTGCTGTCATCTAAAACAGTGCTTTCCATCTCAGAGGACGAGTCGTCCACAGTACTTGTTGGCGCTGAAGATGTTGAGATCCATCGCTTTCAAGGCCAGCATCCTGCCGGCAATACATCGGTGCATATTGCTCACATTTCTCCCTTGAATAAGGGTGAGGTTGTGTGGGCCATTGATGCACAAGACGTGGCCATTTTGGGTCAGTTTTTCCGTTTAGGAGAAGTCCGCCTAGAGCGCGTGATCACTATGGCTGGCACAGGCTTTATTGACCCATCCTACGTGAAAGCTATGCCATGCATGCAATTGACTTCAGCGATGGACGAGGCCTTGAGAGTGGACCGCAGCTACCGCGTGATTTCCGGCTCTGTGTTGACAGGGCAGGCAGTTGGTAAGGATGGATTCCTTTCATACAATGCTAACCAAATCACGGCCATCCCTGAAGGTGAGGGTACAGAGTTTTTTGGCTGGGTATTGCCCAATATCAGTAAGTTCTCTAAAAACCGAACCTTCCTTTCTTGGATGTTTCCTCATCGCAAGTATGACCTAAGCACCAAAATGAATGGTGAAGACAGGAATTTTGTCATGACGGGCGAATACGGTCGCGTATTCCCTTTTGACATCCTTCCAAATCAATTACTCAAGGCCATGTGGGCTAATGACCTAGAGAGTATGGAAGCCCTTGGCGCTTATGAAGTGGTTGAAGAAGATTTTGCCTTGTGCGAGGTGATATGTACCTCCAAGCAGCCTTTGCAGTCTTTGGTGCGTAGCGCCTTGGATATGCTTCATGCAGAAATGAACTAATCACGGACTCTGGATATGAAATTTATACAAAACATCTTTGACGCCACCCGACCTGCTGTCACTGATGGCAAGTTCAAAGCACTGATGCCAATGCATAACGCATTGGAAACCATGATGTTTGTCCCTGATCACAACACCCACAATGGATCCCATGTGCGTGATGCCATTGACCTCAAGCGCACCATGGTGACAGTGATTTTTGCTTTGATACCAGCCTTGATTTTTGGCTTATTCAATGCGGGATACCAGCATTACAAGGCTTTAGGCTTGTTGGTGGATGGTGACTTGATTTCCCAGTTCTTAACCCTTGACAATGCCTTGTTTGGTGCATGGCGATTTGTTCCCATGGTATTGGTGACCTACGCTGCTGGCCTAGGTGTTGAGATGGTATTTGCTTTCAAGAACAAGCATGCCGTTGCAGAAGGCTTCTTGGTGTCTGGCATACTGATCCCGTTGATCATGCCATTGGACATGCCATTATGGATGGTCGCGGTGTCAACTATTTTTGCTGTGTTGATTGCTAAGGAAGTCTTTGGTGGAACAGGTATGAACATTTTGAACATTGCGCTAACTGCTCGAGCCTTTGCCTTTTTTGCCTACCCTAGTGTCATGTCTGGCGACAAGGCCTGGGTCAACACCACGACCGAGGCTGGCCAGTCTGTCGTTGATGGTTACTCTGGCGCCACTGCCTTGGGTGAGATGGCAGCCACAGGAAGCAGTTCATACTCTGCCTGGGATGCCTTTACGGGCATCATGCCTGGATCCTTTGGTGAGACATCGGTGGTAATGATCCTGTTGGGTGCCGTGTTGCTTATTGTCACACGCATTGCTTCCTGGAAAATCATGCTGTCTGCTGTGATGGGCGCCCTGTTGATGGGATGGATTTTTAATGGGCTGGCATCGTACATGATTTCACCAGAACAGCAGGTCTACATGGCTATGCCATTTTATAAGCACTTGCTGTACGGTGGTTTTGCCTTTGGTATCGTGTTTATGGCCACAGATCCCGTCTCATCTGCTCACACAGAGCGTGGCAAATGGATTTTTGGATTCTTGGTTGGTATGTTGAGCATCATCATTCGCGTCTTCAACCCCGCCTACCCAGAAGGCGTGTTCCTGGCCATTCTGTTTATGAATGTCATGGCCCCTTTGATTGACCACTACGTGGTTGCCGCAAACATCAGCCGTCGTCAAAAACGATCAACCGTTAAAGCCTCGTAACATGGACGTCAACAGCAACCGTTATACTTACCTATTCTCCATCATCATGGTGGTGATCGTGGCCGTACTGCTTTCAGTCGCAGCCACCGTGCTCAAACCTTTTCAAGATGCCAATATGGTTTTGGAGAAAAAGTCCAACATCATAGCCTCAATTGGCTTGGTTTCTGAGAACCCTGATTCCCTTTTCAACATTGTCATCGTTAAGCAATTAGTGATCAGAGGCGGCGAAGTCATTGAATCAGAGGTTTCAGCCTTTGACTTGGACATGGCAAAAGCTGTCAAGATGGCTTCTGACAAGCGCTCAGTGCCTTTGTTTGTTGCTACCCATCAGGAGGACACCTATTACATTTTACCGGTACGTGGCAAGGGCCTTTGGGGTCCCATCTGGGGCTTTATCAGCTTGCAATCGGATGCCAACACCATTTACGGTGCCTCCTTCAGTCATGAAAAGGAAACACCTGGATTGGGTGCGGAGATCTCAACAGCTATTTTCCAGGATCAGTTCCCCGGTAAAATCATTTTCTCTGACAGCTATGATGGCATTGAAGTCCGCAAGGGCGACGCAAGGACCAACCAGCAAGTGGATGGCATATCTGGCGGAACCATCACCTCAGTTGGCGTTCAATACATGTTGGAAGACTGCTTGATCCCCTACAAAGCTTACTTGTTGAAACAGGTGGCTGAATCTACCGTGGAAACCCACATTGAAACCCTCGCTGACAGCAGCAACACAAATCATGAGTAAGGCAATGGAAAAAACCGCACGCGAGCCCCTGTTCTCTAAGAAGAATCGCAGGCTCCTTATCGACCCCATGAATGAAAATAACCCCATCACGGTTCAGGTTTTGGGTATTTGTTCAGCGTTGGCGATCACAGTGAAAATGAAGCCAGCATTGGTCATGGGCATTTCCGTGATTGTCGTGATGGCAGCAGCCAATGTGTTGACCTCATTGCTCAGAAATTTGATTCCCAATCGCATCCGAATCATTGTACAGCTTGTTGTGGTAGCCTTGTTGGTTATCCTCGTTGACCAAGTGCTCAAGGCCTTTGTCTACGATGTAAGCAAGGAATTGTCTGTATTTGTTGGTTTGATTATCACCAATTGCATCATCATGGGTCGCATAGAGGCCTTTTCCCTGGGGAATGCGCCTTGGAAGGCCTTCCTTGATGGGGTGGGTAATGGTGTTGCCTATGCAGGCATCTTGTTGTTGGTGGCTTTCTTCCGCGAGCTGCTTGGCAATGGCACCCTCTTTGATTACCCTATCATGGCTCAGCTTGGGGTCTATGACATGGGCTACACCAACAACGGCATGATGTTATTGCCGCCAATGGCTCTCATCGTTGTGGCCATTGTGATTTGGATACAGCGTGCAAAGACGCCTTCATTGATTGAAAAGGACTAAGACAGACTACCATGCAAGAACTCATCAACATCTTTGTCAAAAGCATCTTCATAGAGAATATGATTTTTGCCTATTTCTTAGGCATGTGCTCGTATTTGGCCGTTTCTAAAACGGTGAAAACAGGCGTCGGCCTTGGATTAGCTGTAACCTTTGTTCTCACGATCACCCTGCCGGTGAACTACCTGCTTGAGAACTATGTACTCAAGGAAGGGGCTTTAGTCTGGCTAGACCCTGAGTTTGCTGAGGTAGACTTAAGCTTTCTGAGCTTCATTATGTTCATCGCCGTCATTGCTTCCATGGTTCAACTCGTGGAGATGGTGGTTGAGAAATTTGCCCCCGCCTTGTATTCAGCTTTAGGCATATTCCTACCCTTGATCGCTGTGAATTGTTCCATATTGGGCGGTTCACTCTTCATGCAGGAACGCGCCTACACATCCATCACCCAGGCAACCGTATTCGGGTTTGGTTCGGGCATTGGATGGTTTCTAGCCGTTGTGGCCATTGCCGCCATTCGCGAGCGCCTCAAGTACTCTCATGTGCCACCCCCTTTGCGTGGCCTAGGTATCACTTTCATCATCACGGGACTCATGGGCATGGCCTTCATGAGCTTCATGGGAATCAAACTTTAACAGCTAAGCTCAGTAAGCATGACTTTCTTCGCATTATCTACCATTATCATCATCAGCATTGTCGTCTTTTTGGCGGTGATTCTTGGCTTGGTGACCATTCTTCTCCAAGCCAAGGCTCGTTTGATGCCTTCTGGACCGGTAACCCTTGACATCAATGGTGATGCCATTGAGATTGAATCGGGCAGCACGGTACTTAATACTTTGAATAGCCAAAAAGTCTTCTTACCATCAGCTTGCGGCGGTGGCGGTACTTGTGGCATGTGTAAATGTCAGGTGACTGATGGCGGAGGGGCTATCCTTCCTACAGAGGTAGGCTACTTCAACCGCAAGGAAATTGCTGACAATTGGCGTCTGGCATGTCAGGTGAAGATCAAAAATGACATGAAAATCGTTGTGCCTGCTGAGGTGTTTGGTATCAAGAAGTGGGAATGTGAAGTGGTGTCCAACTACAATGTGGCATCCTTCATCAAGGAATTTGTGGTTCGATTACCTGAGGGTCAATCCTTGGATTTTGAAGCCGGTGGTTACATTCAGATTGACGTGCCAGAAACAACGGTTGATTTCAAGAATCTCGATATCACAGCACATCCAAAATTGGGCAAAAAACCTGATGAATTCCAGGCAGAGTGGGACAAGTTTGGCCTCTGGGATTTGACGATGAAGAACCCTGAGCCGATCTACCGTGCATACTCCATGGCCAATCACCCAGCAGAAGGCAACATTGTGATACTCAACATCCGTATTGCTACGCCGCCATGGGATCGAGAGAAAAATGGATGGATGGATGTGAACCCGGGCATTTGTTCTTCTTTTGTGTTCGATCAAAAGGCTGGCGATAAAGTGACCATTTCTGGTCCTTATGGCGACTTCTTCATCAAGGAGTCTGAAGCAGAGATGATTTACATTGGTGGTGGTGCAGGCATGGCACCCATGCGATCTCACTTGTTCCACCTCTTCCATACCCTGAAGTCTGGCCGGAAGGTGAGCTATTGGTACGGTGGCCGTTCACGCCGTGAGCTCTTCTACATTGATGATTTCAAAAAGATTGAAGCGGAGTTCCCTAATTTCACTTTCAACATGGTGCTTTCTGAGCCCATGGAAGATGACAACTGGCAAGTCAAGGCTGGCATAGGTCAAGCCGGTGATGGCTTCAAGGGCTTTGTACACCAAGCCTTGATTGACAACTACCTCAATGATCATGATGCACCAGAGGACATTGAGTTTTACTTCTGTGGACCACCCATGATGAATGCAGCTGTCTTGAAGATGGTTGATGACTTTGGCGTGCCATCGGAAAACGTCGCTTGGGATGATTTTGGGGGCTAAAACAAGGCAAAAGGACACATTATTGCGTCTTTTTTCTGCTTGTATAGCAATTTCAATATTGACACTTTTGGCGTCATGCCAGCGAAATGCATTGCCGACCCATGTGAAAGGCACAGCGCAGGGCAGCACCTTCAATATGACCATTTATGGCCTTGATGATGACAGCCTTACCTACCGCATTGGTGCCTGGCTTAGTAACTACAACCAACTAGCTTCTGCATGGGATAGTCAATCGACCTTGTCTCGCTTGAATGCCGGTGACTCCGTGTATGTAGCTCAAGATTTTGTTGAGTTGGCACAAATTTCCCGCATGGTTTACAGCCTATCCGATGGCTACATGTCTCCCACCTTGAACCCCCTCATCGAGGCATGGGGCTTTGGGTCTGAATCGGGCTATTTGAACTTGTCTGACAGTCTGGCTGTTCAGCAATTGATGCGTCAAGTGAATGATGCAAGACCCTGGTGTCCTGAAAAGCCTGGTCTGTGGGCCTGGCCAGAGGGGATGTCCTTGACGTTCACGTCTGTGGCTCAAGGTCATTCGGTGGATTTGATTTCTGAGCGATTGATGGCGATGGGAGCCACGGCGGCCATCGTTGAAATTGGGGGTGAGGTGCGTTGCTTTGGCCGCAAGCCCAATGGCAAGGATTTCAAAGTAGGCATTGAAAAGCCCTTGGAGCAGAAAAGCAAGGATTTGCAGGAAATCATTCCTTTGCGTGACCGCGCATTGGCCACCTCAGGTGACTACAGAAATGTAAAGAAAGATGTGGTGACAGGTGAGAGGTATGCGCACACAATCGATGCATTCACTGGTTGGCCAGCAAGATCCAACATGTTGAGTGCCACATTGATTGGTCCGACCTGTGCTGAAGCTGATGGCATGGCAACTGCAGCAATGGCCATGGGCTTTGATGCTACCGTTGAATGGATGTCTGCTCACCCTTTATGGGACGCCTACCTCATCTATGTGCGTGATGATGGTGGCCTGGCTATCTGGTCTTCCTATTGACCAACTGACGACTGCCCTTCATCATTAATTGATGAACCTAAATTCCTATTTGCCGTTGCCATTTAACAAAGCCTTGCCAATCACCGTCTTGAATGGCGCCACCGATGTAAAACAGGGTGAAAGCACTGGGCTGGTATTGCAGGAGGGGTTGAAGCATGGTGCTTTGATCAAAGTGATTGTATTGAGCAATAACCCTCAGGTCAGTGAAACGGTTGAAAGCGTAATTGGCTATGCCTTGTGTGATGAATCCACGGTAAATACTTCCGCTGCCATTGATTTCTTGCATACTTGCGTGGTTGATGCTGCTGCTTAATTTGAACTTATTGGCCAGTTGGAGGTTGATTGTCAAATCGATTTCTTGATTCATTCCAATCCTGGGCGTGCTTTCATTGTAGGCAATGGCGCGACCTCCACGACCGCCTAGATCCATGGAGAAGGTTTGGCTAGGTTTCCAACTGATTTTGCCCCCTAGGCGAAAAAGGTTGGAGAAATCCTGACCCAAGTAATTCTCTGTTTGTGTGAATTTGCTAAAAAACCGGGTATTCAAGTTGTTGCTCCAGTTAACCCAACCGAATGACAGCAAGGAATTCTCCTTGGTAACGCCAGCAAAGTTTTCATAGTGGGATACTTCCGTGTAAGTCCCCCATGTTTTGAGGTGCTTGCCGTTGGGAAAACCATTGAATGATTGACCGATTTCGAAGCGCCGGTAGTTGTTCCGTGGTTCAAAACCCAATTCCGGCCGGAAGGTCGGAGAGATGACCATGTAATCAGCACGTGTAGTCATGGTTTTTCTTTGACGCCTCAAGGAGAAAAACCCAGCATAGCCATTGAATCGCTCACCGTCTAATTTACCAGTGTAGCCTTCAAAGTCATCGGCATCGCTGATCCAGTCTGCGATGGGCTCTTGGGTCTCTGTACGTGAAATCTCTGCCTGAACACGCCAGCCGTTCTTGATTTGAATGTTGGCGTCAGCTGCCACCGTGTGGCCAAAGCCGCCACCTTGGTGAAGGCGATGGGTAGTAAGTAAGCCAATAGAAGATGCATTGTCCAAAGGTTTTTCAATCTTCATCACTGATGACCAGTTGCCCTTGGTTTCCCCATAGGATGATCGATTCTCTCCAGAGACCAAGTAAGATGATCCTTGATCCCATCCAGAGAGCAAATAGGTCCGGTAATCCTTGCCCTGGTAAATGCCCTTTGCAATGGCTGTAGGATTGGCAATGGCCCTTGTGTAGACATACTTTAATCGAGATTCAAGGAAGTCACTGCCTTCATTGAAGAAGGGACGGCGTTCAGGGTATAGCAAGGAAAAGGCTGCATTGACATCCACTTGAGCGACATCAGCTTCAACTTGTGAGAAGTCTGGGTTGAGGGCGATTTCAATGGACGTTTGGGAATTCAAACCAATGAAACCACTGCCGCCAAGTTTAATTTGAGGATCCAGGGCTTGGCCACCGGGATTTATTGAGCCAAAAACATAGGGTAAAATCTCAGCGCGCATTGTTGGCTGGATTCGGTCAAGAATCAGAACATCTGTCATCTGGCAGTCCGAGCAGGGGATGTTATTGTCTGAAAAAAAGGTCTGACTGTGAGCTTGAACGCCTTGCGTATACTGTTGTCTGAAGAAGGAGAATTTCCATCGCTGCAAATCTTCATTGGGGAACTGCAAGGCATTGAACGGTATGCGCATCTCTACAGTGTAGTAATTGTCCTGTATGTCTGCCCATGTTTCATAGGTGATATTATAGGACACATCAAATTCATCACGCATGCTTGCCGGATTTTTTTTAATCAAATCAAGCTGAACCCCAAAGGGGTTTGATGCAATGAAAACCATATTCCTGGTGTCACCATACACGTCCAAAGCAATGCCAATGAAGTCATCTTCCCATGCCATGTCACGACGCTTTGTGGTTGCTCTAAAGTCCTCCTGGTCAATTTCACAGTGAAAGGCTATAATTAATGCTTCATTGGTCCGGTACGCATAGCCTGTGCTGAGTAAATTTGGCTTGCTGTTGTACCCTGGTTGCGTCTCATAGCTGAGGTCAAGGGTCATTGCTCCAGCGTATTCATTGGCTTGAATTATGCCGTCTAAGGTGACGTGTGCAGGTAGCATAGGGACATCCCACTCGACCACTTCAAGGTCCTGTGCCGTTTGAGCTTGAATGCTGATTGTATATGTTGTCAGAATTGCAACAAATAATAGCTCTCTCATCCTGCAAATTTACATTCGATGATTGCCCCATTGACTACTAACTCAAACAGATTTTGAACGTCTCACCTTTTGAAGGTAGGACATTCCTTCATTTTTTTGTGAGCCATGTGTCGTAATCGTGCTCGTTAACCTCATAAGCCCAATGCAATAGGCTCTGTTGTACTCTTGGTGCGGTATGCCAATCACCGGTATCATGTATCTTCTGATAGATGTTATTACGCCACCTACCTTTTGGCCCACAAAAGCTCTGATGCCTACTTATCTGTCGATCATCATCAGCCGTTCTTCTGCCTCTATTGTGCTGTATATACCAATTAAGCCATCCATAAGGATCCTGTTTATGTATCCATCGGTATTTCATCCACTGCTCATAGTTGAGCCCCGACCTTATGCGAAACTTATTCCTTCTAGGTAAGTATCTCTCCGCACACCATAGGTCTGAGTCCAGACCTTTGAATTCTTCTGCCAATACATCTGCTAATTCTCTAGACATATCAGGTCCTGCATTAGGTCCAAAGTAAGCTCCTCCAAAGATTCCTCTTTCGAACATCTCTCTTGGCGTAAGCATGGGTTTAAACGGTATCATAACTCTTCTGACTTTTATGGGACACCTTTGATATAAAGGGTTTACCCCTCACTCTTTTATTTATGTACGAAGGCAGTGTCACCCTTATTTATTGATGTTAATATAGGTTATTATGTGATTTGTTTTGTGGTTATTATATTCCAGCTGTTGAATGAGCAATTGTGATAGCTCCAGTAATGAATGGTTTTCAAATGTTGCATAGGCAGATTGATGAATACCTTGCATCGTCAAAGCAGTCAATCGAATTCTAATCAGCAGCAGAATGAAAAGTCAACAAAAGGTATTGATCACCGGCGCAACATCAGGCTTAGGCCTTGAATTTGCTCAATTGGCGCATGACGCTGGTTGGCAGCTACTACTCACGGGCAGAAATGCTAAGGCCCTGGATGAACTGCAAGGCAAGTATGCATCGGCTAGGACCCATATTGCAGACCTTTCCACTGATGAGGGGTTGGCTTCGCTGTTGTCATGGATTACTGATCAGCCATTGGATGCTTTGATTAATAATGCGGGCTTTGGCTTAGGGCGTGACATCGTCGTAAGCAAGCAGTCAGTGCTCGACGATATGTTAGCTGTCAATATCAAGGCCTTGGTTACCTTATCTAGAACTGCAGCAATTGGCATGATTAAGCGCGGTACTGGTCGC
>CAWUSA010000012.1:0-197052 GCA_963925545.1 uncultured Flavobacteriales bacterium
GCAGGACAGCGGTTTTTGGTACCGTCAGTCAAGGTTCGAGTCCTTGTGGGGCAACCATCAATGAAAGCCGTGCGAAAGCACGGCTTTTTTTATGCGTCAATGTTTGCCACGCAACGCTGCTTGGTAATCGGGCGGATCCAACGTGGCCTTGTACCCCTCAGGGAAATGCTGCTTGAGAAAGACCTTTTCATAGGTAGACTGGCTCATGCTGTCATGGTGAATGATGCCAGCCATGTACTGCCAGTTTTGAAAGACGCTCAAGGCAATGAGCAGGACCAAGCCCCCGCGCGCAAGGCGTTTGGCATGAATCGGCCAAGCCTCCATCGATGACAATGCATGGGCTAAAGGGATGGCCAACAAGGGGTAGCAGTCAATCAGAGGTCTTGCCCCAAATGAACCGCCATACCACCAGCACCACCAGCTGAAGGTGATGAACACAAACAGGCTGAGTCCCACCAACAGTGTCTTTGCGCCCAGCTTATCATGGCGATGCATGCGCCACAAGCCAAGCAAGGGAAGTGCCATCAGGGGGCTGTAAAGAAGCCAGCCTTTGCGGAAGGAAAAGAGGCCATTCCACAGTTGCGGGTCGGTAAAAAAGAAGCCTTCTTCCCCATAAGAATAGACCAGCCAGTGACCGGTGTTGTGGTGCCAGAAAAGGAGTTGGGGCAAGATCGCAAGGCAGGCAGTCACGACCAGCAGAAGCCACTGCTTGACAGAGGGCAATCGGCCTTTGGGTAATTGCCAGGCCAGGAGAATCAAGATGAGGATCAGGTTGACGGGTCGAATAAGCACCATCAAGCCTGCGGCAAAACCCATCCCCACTAACCAAGCGGAGGTTTGTCCTTTGTTGTTGTCATGGAATCGGTCAATGCCATGCATCAGCCCCGCCAGAAGGCAGAAGCTGAAAGCATGCCCCATGGCAGATCTGAATGTGCTGTAGTAAAGCAAATTGCTGCCAAGGAAAAGGATGACAAGGGCAAAGGATGTGACGGTTTGGGAAAAGCGTCTGCTGAGAATTTGCATCAAAAACCACAGCCCCAGCATGGCAAAAGTCAGCCCAGCAAAACCGATGGCAAACTGGTAGGGGAGGCTGTAGCCATCAGCTGGCCATTGGTCTGCTGCGCTGGCCAGGCCATGTGCAAGCGCAAAGAAAGGGCTGTACAGGATGGCCAGGCCTCCAGACATTTTGATGAAATGCCCCCCGTCGTCATGCTTGAAAATTTGCGTTGCCCGGGCGCCAGGTTCTGCCAACCAATCCCCCTTGAGCTCCATGTCATCATGGATGAATAGGGCGGGCAGGTAGACGTAGTAGTCCGACACGTCCCATGCGATGACTTGGTTTCGCTTGCCCCTGGTTTCCTTGTAGCGCGATTCGCTGATGAAGGTGAACAGGGCAATTGCGCAAAGGAGTAGCCAAGTGAATCTGGCAGTGTTGATCGCTTGCATGGCCATAAAGGTGCTAATTTTATCCCATGACCTGGACCAAAACACCCATTTTTTTATTCATGCTGATGCTTGTGTTGGCCTGCCGGCCTCGCGAGAAGCCCATTGCATTGCCTTTTCATGTGGATTACAATGCTTATGGTTTGGATTTCAGTGCAGATTTCTATGCAACAGCCAGCGGATCCACAGGCCCCACTGATATTTTTGAAGCCTCCGGCGGGGTGGCCGTATCAGGCATGCCTCATGGTTTATGGACGATCAATGACAGCGGGGACTCAAGCAACATTTACTTGATCAATGCCCTGACAGGGAAAACCTTGCTTCGGATGGCCTTGTCTGGTTTGTCTGCCGTGGACTGGGAGGACATGGCACATCACACCGACTCTACAGGACAGCGTTGGCTGGTTGTGGCGGACATGGGTGACAACAACGCCATCCGCTCATCCGTTCAGCTCTTCGCTTTTCACGAACCCATGTGGTCCGGCCTTGACACCACCGGTGGATGGACCAACCATGTGCCCCTGGGATTGAAAACCTGGGACTTTGTCTACCCTGGTGGGGCTCGCGATGCAGAGGCCTTGTTTGTGGATCCATTGACGGGCCAGCCCTGCATCATCACCAAGCGAGAGGCGCGCAATGAGCTGCACATGTTGCCTGCCGTGCCTTCATCGGGTTTGGATAGCACCACCCTCATTGGCAGCTTCCCTTTTTCCTCTAGCACTGCAGCAGACTGCGCATCCATTGCTGGCCATGGCATGCCAATCATTGTGAAGAGTTACCAGCACATCTGGCTATGGGAACGCAGCGATGACATGTCCGTGGTTGAAGCCATGATCCAAACGCCGGTTCGCTTGCCCTACACGCAGGAAAGCCAGGGTGAAGCCTTGTGGTGGACCTTGGATGGTGGTTATGCCACGTTGTCAGAATCCCCCATGGGCATGCCTGCTCAGGTGTTGGTGCATGACCGCAAATGAATCGGAATTCTTGACCACCATGCGAGGGTGATTGACCCTTATTGCCAATTAAAGTTACTGGCTTTGTGCCTAATTTGAAATGATGGCAAGCTGCGCCCTAACCCCTGCACATTGCAGGATGTACATGCCTGAAGGCAAGTCACTGGGCAAGGTGATGGTCAGCACCTTGTTGTCCCATTGACCGCGAGGGTCATGGAGGATTTTACCGCTGAAGTTGCTGAGCTGGATTGGCCCAGGGTCAGAGGCAAACCCTGCCCAATGCACCACGGAACCGGCAAGGCTCGGGTTGGGGTAAAGGGCATTTTCCTGAGTTCTGTTCTCGTCCAACCCAATCATTTCACCTAACTGTTTACTTAAACTGGCACTGCCACCACAGACATTGTCAATGGTCAGGGTGATAACATAGCTGAGTGATGGCACGGCATAGTGATGCTGCTTGACAGGGCCACCGCTGGAAGTGGTGCCATCTCCCCAGGACCAGTTGTAATTGTTGACGCCCACACTCAAGCTTGCATCGGACTCCACCCACATGCCGCTGCTTCCAGAGGAAAGGATGGCGGTGGTGAAGGCCGGGGTGGGGACTTCACAAATGGTGACCGATTGGCTGCTGACTGAGCTCAATCCACAGGCGTTGTAAACCGTTAAGATGACGGTGTACACGCCGTTGCTGGCGTAGCTATGACTTACTGGGTTGGTGGCTGAACTGTTGCCATCGCCAAAATCCCACAACAGGGAACTGGCTCCCGTTGATGTGGAGGTGAACAAGGCAGAATTCCCAGATATTGAGGCCGTGAAACCTGCCAGCAACTGCCCACAAACTTGGGTGCTTTGGGTGATGCTGTCAGTGCCGCCACAACTGTTGCTTTGGATCAAGGTGACAGCGTAGTTTCCAGCTGTTGCGTAGTTGTGGTTAACCGGGTGACCAACGCCCTGGTTGCCATCCCCAAAATCCCATTGGTAGCTGTGACCTAAAACGGGGTTGCTGGCGCTGAAAGTGCGGTTAAGTTGGGTGCCACTATGTGTAAATGCTGCTGATATGTTGGGGCAAGGCAGGGTGCTGAAGGTGATGGGACCAACCCACGCGCTGTAAAAGGTTGGGCCACAGGAATCCCTCACATAGGCATCATAGCTTGTGCTTGAAATGAGTCCCGTCAGGATGTAGGGGCTGCTTGACACGCTCCCCATGCTGGTACTTGGCGTGAATCCACTGACTCCCCATGCCACCTGACTCTGGCCACTGCCACTGCTGAAGCCTAGATTGCCACTGGTGGGACTGATGTTGGTCAAGGTCAAACTCGTTGGCGGAGTGCAAATGGGTTTTGGCGCCTCCGTCACAGAGATGTCGTCCAAGCCCATCATGGCCCACCATCCACTGCTTCGACTGCCGGTGAACCGCAGACGGAAGGTGTCATTGCGGTAGGCGTATAGGTTGATGATGGTCTCCGTCCATGCAGAGGTTTTTGCTGTTTGTGCGCCAGGGGTGATGGTGC
Organism: uncultured Flavobacteriales bacterium; assembly: GCA_963925545.1. Lineage (GTDB taxonomy): Bacteria > Bacteroidota > Bacteroidia > Flavobacteriales > Schleiferiaceae > TMED14. Next base: position 3,908 of record CAWUSA010000012.1, read on the forward strand.
CAATGTTGGTCCAGCCCGAGCCATCATTGATCGCCACCTGAAGCGAAGTGATGTTGCTGCCAAACAGGTGACTGTAAAAATGCACCTCTGGGGTATCCAGGGGCGTCACATCAATCCATGGCGTGGTAATTTTGCTGCTGAGATTGCTACTGGAGCCAATGTTGGTGTAGAGGTATTTGCCGCTGCCTTGCACGTCTCCGCTTGGACCGGTGTTGACCCAGGGTGTGGCGCCGGCTTTTGGTGTCCAATAGTAAAGGGTGGTGTCAGATCGATTCCAGCAATCAGCAATTTGCGAATTGACCTGTGGCCACCAGCTCAACTCAACCCAATCTGAGCCATTGAAATTCTCTGACCATGGCGCTGTCACTGGCGCGCATTGGGTGGTGGCTTGAATGGGTCCTAACCAGTCACTGACACCCGCCAATCCACAACTATCCCTCACATAGAATGCGTAGGTGGTGCCTGGATTCAACCCATTGACTGTGAAGGGTTTGTTGGAGGCTGTCACCGTGTTGCTGGCACTTGGCATGAAACCCGGCGTGCCATAAGCCACCTGCCAGGGGCTGCCGCCACCGGTCCAGTCCAAGCTGACACTGTTGGTGCTTGTGGCGGTGATGCTGAGGTTCGCGGGCTTGCTGCACGAGGCTTTTTCATGCACAGACACATCGTCAATGGCCATCTGCGATTGATTGCTAAATCCGGCGGTGCTTTTCACGGCTCGCCATCGCAGCTGAATGCTGTCATCCGCATAGGCACTGACATCGATGATGGCCTCTTTCCAGGCGTCTGTTTTGCTGGTTTGTTGCTGCCCTGATTTATGCCAAATTTGACTCCATCCGCTGCCATTGCTGATGTCCAAAACCATGCTGTCAATCTGCGCACCGTACATGTGGTACCAAAAGGTCACCGTTGCCGTATCCAACGGACTCAAGTCAATGAGGGGACTGAGGACATGCGCTGAAGGACTCGTCAAGAAGCCAACACCCAGGCTCATTAGGTATTTGCCGCCAGATCCCGGGCTGTGGTCATTGGTGGGTCCGGTGTTGAAGGTGGGAAATACGGGTGGCCCTGGTGTCCAGAAAAAATTGACGGTATCAGGCCGTTGCCAACAAGAGGGAATGCCACCAAGCTGCCCCCATCCCCCAACAGTCCAGCTGCTGCCATCAAAGTTTTCATTGAAGGGCGCTGACACAGGCAAGCATGACGTGCGAAAAGGTACAGGCCCGACCCATGAACTGCTACCTGATGTGCAGCTGTCCTTAACGTAGGCGACGTAGTTGGTGTTTGGACTAAGGCCTGTCAATGTGTGACTGCCACCGCTGGCATTAACCTGGGTGCCTGCCGTGGCGGAAATGCCCGGGCTGCCGTAACTGATGCGCTCCAAGCTGCCATTGCCAACATTCCAGCTCAAGCTGGCGGTGCTTGCCGTGGCATTGGTTGCCAGCAAATTGCTGGGCTTAGCGCAGCCACTCCCTTGCCGGACATGGATGTCATCGATGGAGATTTCTGCCAATTGGGTCCAAAGGGTATTGCGGTAGGCTACAAAACGGATGAATACCGTATCCCCTTGAAATGCACCAAGTTGTAGCACCTCTTCCTTCCAGGCACTTGCCGCGCTGCTTTGCTGTTGACCGGTCAACGTATTCAACGTGGTCCATAAGCTGGATCCATTTTTATTCCTGGCTTGAATCACCAGCTTGTCAATGCCATTGCCATACATGTGGTACCAAAACGCTAATTCGGGGCTGCTGAATGTGTCCAGGCTGATTTGTGGTGTTCGCAAGATGCCGGATGTGCCTGGTGTCGTTGAATTGATCCACTCCATGCTAGCGTACTTCATCCGCCCTGTGTGATCTTGGCTGGGGCCAGTAAAATTGGAGGAAAACAAAGCGGGGGCGACGTCCCAGAAATAGCCTATAGAGGGGGTTCGTGGCCAGCAGTTAGGCATGCTTCCCGCGGTGCCCCATGAGCTTTGCTGGGTGAAAGCCTCTTGGTCAAAGCTTTCAAACCAGGGGATGACAGCCACGCCACAAAGGGTGCTTTGAGCAAAATAGGGTGACCATGCGCTAACAGATCCATTGCTGCAGCTGTCCCGGACGTAGAAGTCATAGCCGGTGGACGCTTCCAGCCCGTTGGCCTGGTAGACCTTCGCTGTGATCCAAGCTGACTGGCTGCCACTGCCAGGGTTGAAGCTCAAGGTGCCATAACTAACTTGGTGGTAGGTCGCTGAAGAGGTGAAGCCAACCTTGATATGGTTGCTGCTGCGATTGAGCAGATTCAGGTTGCCTGGCACCGTGCATTGCCCGTGCACCGCCATGGCGCAAAGCCAGACAAAAAGTGCTGGGATGAATCGGTTGCTGAACATGATGTTGCCGCAAGGTAGCATGTTGGTGCCTGAGCCCATTGCCTCAATGAGTGTTAGGCACAAAGGGGTTGATATCCGACAAGGCAAAGACAGAAAGTACTAATCCCTTAAAATGCCCTATCTTTGCGGTAACTTTTTGAGTATCTAATGCTGAAAGGGGGCCTCTGGTCCCCTTTTTCATTAGCTAAAAATCAGATAATGGACAACGCCACATTAACCACTTTAGTGCAAGAACAACTGGACCAACTTGACGCCTTTGCTGTCGAGCTGAACCTGGGTTCTGACATGCACATTAAGGTGCATGCAGACCTGAATGAAGGCCACATTTCTGTGGCGCAACTTCGTCAGATAACCCGTGCCATCAAAGGTGAATTGGGGGATGATTTTGAAGATTACAGCATTGAAGTATCTTCACCTGGTATGTTCACCCCCTTTGTGGTGGAGGCACAGTACAAGAAAAACATTGGCCAAAGCGTGGTAGCCACCATGCTAGATGGCAACGAACACAAGGGCAAACTCACTGTGTATGACGGGGAGTCTGTCACCTTGACTTGGCGCGAACGGGTTGCTAAACCTGTTGGCAAAGGAAAAGTAACCACCGACATGTCAGTCACCTTGACGTTGACAGACATCAAACAATTGATTTTGGATTTTAAATTTTAATCTATCATGGAAGCAATCGACATCATTGAATCATTTGGCGAGTTCAGAGACGAAAAGAACATCGACAGGGTCACCCTCATGTCCTTCATTGAAGAGGCTTTTCGGGTACAGATTCGCAAGAAATACGAGAGTGATGACAATTTTGACATCATTGTCAACCCGGACAAAGGCGACATGGAAATCATGCGCAACCGCACCATTGTAGAAGATGACAAGCTGGAGAACCCGCATTTGGAAATCTCCCTGAGTGACGCCCTCAAGATTGAGGATGACTTTGAAGTGGGCGAGGAAGTGTCAGAGGAGTACAAGATCTCAGACATGGGCCGTCGATTCATCCTTTCTTTCCGTCAAACCTTGATTCAAAAGGTGCAGGAGTTTGATTCTGCGGAACTTTACAACCAGTACAAGGACATGGTAGGCGAGATCCTTAACGGCGAGGTGCACCACGTGCGCAACCTTGAAGTCATTGTCTATGATGACCAGGAGAATGAATTGATCCTGCGCCGCGATGACATGATTTCCGACAAAGACTTTTTCCGCAAGGGTGACACCATCCGCGCCTTGGTCAAGTCCGTAGAGATTCGTGGAAGTAAGCCATTGATTCACTTGACCCGCACATCTCCAGACTTCTTAGCCAAGCTTTTTGAGGCAGAGATCCCTGAAGTCTTTGATGGCATCATCACTGTGAAAAAAGCGGTACGCATCCCAGGAGAGAAGGCAAAGGTTGCTGTTGAAAGCTATGATGACCGCATCGACCCCGTGGGTGCCTGTGTAGGCATGAAGGGTTCACGCATCCATGGCATCGTCCGGGAATTGCGTGGAGAGAACATCGATGTGATCAACTTCACAGACAATGAGCAGTTGATGATTCAGCGCTCGCTATCTCCTGCAAAAATCACGGAGATGAAAATTGAAGAGGGAATTCGCCATGTGGATGTCTACATGCCAGCAGATCAAGTTTCGTTAGCCATTGGCCGTGGTGGCACCAACATCCGATTGGCCAGCCGTTTGACCGATTATGAAATCGACGTGTACCGCGAGGACATTGTTCATGAGGAAGATGTTGAATTGTCAGAATTTTCTAATGAAATTGAGCCGTGGGTCATTGAGGCACTACAAAACAAGGGCTACAAGACAGCAAAAGGTATTTTGAGCGTAGAAGTTGAAGACGTTGCTCGCCGTTCCGATTTGGAAGTGGAGACCATCGAAGAGGTTGTCTCTGTGCTGAACAAAGAATTTGAGAAAGAATAAAAGGACATAATCCTATGGGCAGTTACCGCATCAGTAAAATTTTAGGCGAACTCAATATTGGCCTTGATACCGCCAGTGATTTCTTGAAAGAGAAGGGCCATGACGCACTCAAGAATCGCAATGCAAAAATTGATCAGGACCAATACGATGCCTTGGTTGATCAATTTGCTAGTGACAAATCCAAGAAAGTCAAGTCTGAAGAGTTGATCGAGCAAAAGCGAATTGAGCGTGAAGCCATTACTGCAGCACGTGAGGCAGAAGACGCAGCGAAAGCTGCTGAGGTTGCGAAGACTGAGGCCTTGGTAGCTACCCCCGATATTACAGAAAAAATTGACCAGAGCCCTAAGCCAGTTGCAAAAGCAGAGGTGAAGGCAGAGCCAGAAGCTGTGGCAAAGGCCCCTGCTAAACCTGATGAAGTCATCAAGGCTAAGGTTTCAGGATTAAAGGTTAAAGGTAAAATTGATTTAGACGCATTTAAAAAGCCGGCTTCTAAAGCTAAAGGCAAGGCTGCTGCAAAGCCAGCCAAAGAATCGGCACCTGCTCCAGCCAAGCCTGAAGCGCCAAAGGCAGTCAAGCCTAAAGCTGAAAGCAAACCTGAAATTATTGGGCACACAACGGTCTACCAAAAACTCACAGGACCCAAGGTCGTTGGTGAGAAAATTGACTTGACCAAGTTTGAAAAGAAACCCAGTGAAGGCAAGCGCAAACGCATTGTGAAGGAAGGCCTGCGAGGCCCTGCTGCAGGTGGCGGTCGCACCACTACCGGTGCTGCATCCATTGGCGGTCGCCGTGGACCACAGCATCGTGGACCAGGCAAAAAACCTAGCGGCCCTGTCAAGGAGGTTTCGAAAGAAGACATCCAAAAAAAGATTCGCGAGACCATGGCTAGAATGAGTGGTGGTCGCAAATCGAAGGGAAGTAAAATTCGCCGTGACAAACGTGCTGAACGTGCTGAACGCCGTGAAATAGATCAAATTGAACGCGCTGAAGGGGACATGATCCTCAAGTTGACTGAGTTTGTCACCTTGATGGAAGTGGCCAATATGATGAAGGTGCCAGTGCCAGAAGTGATTTCTTCCTGCATGTCCCTTGGTATCATGGCTTCCATGAACCAGAGATTGGACAAAGAGACCTTAACGGTTGTTGCCGATGAGTTTGGCTTTGAAGTAGAGTTTGTCGACGAAGAAATGCAAGAGAACCTTGCAGAAGTTGCTGACGACACAAAGGATTTGGAGCCACGCTCACCCATTGTGACAGTGATGGGCCATGTTGATCATGGTAAGACCTCGCTTTTGGATTACATCCGTGAAGCCAATGTTATTGCCGGTGAGGCGGGTGGTATCACCCAGCACATTGGTGCTTACGATGTTCAATTGAAAGATGGTCAACATATCACATTTTTGGACACACCGGGCCACGAGGCATTTACTGCCATGCGAGCTCGCGGTGCGCAAGTCACAGATGTTGCTATTATTGTGGTGTCTGCGGATGACGATGTCATGCCGCAAACCAAGGAGGCCATCAGCCACGCTCAAGCGGCAGGCGTCCCTATCGTATTTGCCATCAACAAGATTGATAGACCAGATGCTAATCCTGAGAAAATCAAGGAGCAGTTATCTGCCATGAACCTCCTGGTGGAGGATTGGGGCGGAAAGATCCAGTCACAAGATGTGTCTGCAAAGATCGGAACTCATGTTGACAAGCTCTTGGAAAAGGTGTTGCTTGAGGCCGAACTCTTGGAGCTCAAAGCCAATCCCAACCGAGAGGCACGTGGAACGGTCATTGAGTCTACCTTGGATAAAGGCCGTGGCTATGTTACCACCCTCTTGGTACAAAATGGCTCCTTCAAAGTTGGCGACTACATCCTTGCGGGTCAATACTCGGGTAAGGTTCGCGCCATGATGGACGAGCGAGGCAATAAAATGGCCGTTGCTAGACCTTCCAAGCCTGTGTCTATTCTAGGGCTCGATGGGGCACCTTCTGCAGGAGACAGCTTCAATATCATGGCTGATGAACGCGAAGCAAAGGCTGTTGCCACCAAGCGTCAGCAAATGGCCCGTGAACAATCCGTTCGATCTCAGAAGAAACTCACCCTCGATGAAATTGGTCGTCGATTGGCTGTGGGAGACTTCCAGGAACTCAACATCGTCCTCAAGGGCGATGTCGACGGCTCTATCGAAGCATTGACAGATTCCTTGCAGCGATTGACCACAGAAGAAATCCAAGTGAATATCATTCACAGGGGAGTGGGCGGCATAACCGAATCAGATGTATTGTTAGCAGCTGCTTCAGATGCAATAATCATTGGCTTCCAAGTTCGACCGACCGGCACATGCCGCAAGTTGGCAGAGAAAGAGGAAGTTGAAATTCGCCTGTACAGCATCATCTATGACGCCATCAATGAAGTGAAGGAAGCCATGACTGGCATGCTCTCACCTGACGTGAAGGAGGAGATTGTTTGCAACTTGGAGATCCGAGAGGTATTCAAGATTTCCAAATTCGGCACCATTGCTGGTTGCATGGTTACCGATGGCGTGATTTTGCGCAACACCACTGTTCGCATCATTCGTGATTCGGTCGTGATTTACACTGGCGAATTGGGTTCTCTCAAACGCTTCAAGGACGAAGTCAAAGAAGTCAAGAAAGGCATGGAATGTGGTTTGAACATCAACAATTTCAACGACATCAAAGCCGGTGACGTGATAGAGGGCTACAAGGAAGTTGAGGTTCAGAGAGAACTCTAAGAATCACCTTTTTGGTAAGCGCTCCCCTTACAGGATTTTGGTATCGGACTCAATGCGTCCGTCTTTGAGACGGATGATTCGCTTAGCGTATTGAGCAATTTCCTCCTCATGGGTCACCACAATGAGGGTATTCCCTTGTGCATTGATGGCGTCAAATTGCTTCATAATATCCACTGAGGTTTCAGAATCTAGATTGCCAGTTGGCTCGTCAGCTAAAATCATAGAAGGCTTGTTCACCATGGCGCGAGCAATGGCTACACGTTGCCGCTGACCACCAGATAATTGGTTGGGTTGGTGATCCATGCGGTCATCCAAGCCCACGTCGGCCAATACCTCAGCCGCGCGCTGCAAGCGATCAGCTTTCCCAATCCCGGCATAGACCAATGGCAAAGCCACGTTTTGCAAGGCTGTCTGGCGGGGAATGAGGTTGAATGTTTGAAAGACAAAACCGATTTCTCGGTTGCGTATATCTGCCAATTGATCGTCAGTCATGTCACTGACATCTTGATTAGCAAGGTTGTAATTGCCTGATGTTGGGGTGTCTAGACAGCCTAATAGATTCATCAAGGTAGATTTACCAGAGCCAGAAGGCCCCATCAAGGCAACGTACTCACCTTCCATGATATCAAGGTCAATGTCTTTGAGAACATAGACAGTTTGACTGCCTAATGGGAAATTTCGCACAATGTTGCGCAGCTGAATAACAGGTTTTTCCATGTTAAAAAATTAAGTTTAGGCCCATGTAGAGGTTGCGGCCAAAGATGGGCCCATAGATGCGAATGGCATCAAAGGAAGAAGTAAAATCGGCATGATCGGCAGCCAGCACATTCCCAGCCAGGTCCTTAGCCCCTGAGATGGGGTTGGGTTGGCGAACATCCAGGGCATTCTCAATGCCAAGGTAAATGTCACCGCCTTTCCAAGCTTTCCTCACCTGGCCGCTGAGCAAGGTGAATGCAGGCGACTGCTCACTTCCAAAAGCGGTCGGCCCCCCCCATCCGCCAAAAGGCAGACTTTGTGGGCCATAAAACTGTGCCGCGGCATCCAGCTCCCATCCGCCTTTGATGGCTTTGCTGAGGCTTGCCATGCCACGGTGCTTCGCCACGAAGGGCAATTGAGCCATCGTTTCACCCGAGGGGTTGTCCATGTACTTGGCTTCTGTTATTTGGTTGCGGTAGGCCAATCGCATGTCAGTTGACTTGTTGAGCTTGTAGTTCAAAGTAACCCCCAGGCTGTTGCTCTGCTTGGCAGGGCTTCCATTGTAGGTGCTTTCTTGGTAAACCATATGCTGGCCTGGCATCCAGTAATCGTGCACGATGGCGTGATCGAAGACAGTCCAATGCGCATCGGCGGCGATGCTGCCTGGCATGTACTCGTAGGTGAAATTGTAGACGTAGCTGGCGCCGGCATTCCAAGCGGACTCAAAAGTGGTCATGTCACCACCCATTAGGTTGCCATAGGCCGCATAAGTCAAGTTGCGGTTGCTGGCCAATCGCCCCAAGGATTCAACCATCGGTAAGGCCATGCGGAAGCCGCGACCTGCAGACAGCCTGATGGTTTGCAGTTTGGTGGGAGCGTAGCGAAGGTGCATCCTGGGAGACCATTGCAAACCGGCAATGCTATGCTGATCCATACGCAATCCGCCCACAGCGGTGAAAGATTCCAACGGTGTGTAAGTCCATTCGGAGTATGCACCAAGGTTGGTTTCTGTCCACGACCCTGAGTATTCCCCCTGGCCATTGCGCCCTTGATTCATGTCGTAGGCATCGATGTTGAAAACCATGCCTGAAGTTTGGTAGAGCTGCCCTTCCAGGACTTCAGCCCTGACAAGCACCTGAGTCAGTCCACCTTGCTGTGTATGGTTGAAGGTTCGCTTATTCAAGAGGTCAGCATCTGAGCCAAAATGCCCATTGAGCCCCTGGCTGTACCAATGGTTGATAACGCCAATGCTCAAATCATTATGATTGGGTGAAACCCAGCCAGTTTTTGCCGTGAAGGCTAATCGGTCTTGGTTGATGGCGTTGGACCATGGCTGGTTGATAGGTGATGAGTCAAAGAGTGATCCACCCTGACCACCGCGCTTTTCATCGGTCAAACCATGCAGGGTGAAGAGGCCTTCAAGGCCATTGGTTCCCCAGTATTTTGCGCGAAGCATGACGTTAGCTTGATTCCCTAAGGGCATGTCCATGAATCCATCTTGATTCCTGTCGTTAGCGATGTTGCGGCCAGACACATGGCCCAGCATGCCTACCGACCATTGGTCATTGAGGTTTGTGCCCATAGCAATGTTGCCTTCCATGCGGCCACCTTGATTCACATAGCTGTTCAATAAGATGTCACCACGGCCTTCAGCATCAGGACCTAAGGCGTCATTGGCCATTTCATCAGGCTTGAGCAATTCCACATTGATTTGACCTGTGATGCTTTCATGTCCATTAAGTGCTGAGCCAATGCCCTTGGTCAATTGTATGGACTCGATCCATGCACCTGGAATGAAGCTCAAACCAGAGTTGCTCAGCAAGCCCCGAACCAGCGGTGTCAATTCTGTTTGGATGTGGGCGTATTTACCTGCCAGGCCAAAGAGCATGATCTGCTTGGTCCCTGTTACTGCATCGGTGAATGACACGTCAATGCTAGGGTTGGTCTCAAAGCTTTCTGATAAGTTGCAGCAAGCTGCCTTTTTCAGTTCCTTTTTGCTAATGGTGTTGACAAAAGTCGCAGATTTTGCAGAGATGAATGTAGCTGCAGCTTCAGCGCGAACTTCAATGTCCTTCAAGTCAACAGATTGGTAGAGGTTGGTATCTGCTTGACCCATGGCAGAATAGCTCGCGCACAGGCCAACAAGCAAAACAGATGTCTTCATGAGCTTCAAGGGGTCAAGGATGATGCCAGACAATGGATTCTTTATTTATGATTGTTCACAACGTCTTCATCCTTGTACTTGCAGCAGCCATTCAAAGCGTCGTAATCGTCGGATTTTGCTTTGACTTTTTGCGTGTCATGACCCACTGCAGCCACAGCTCGGTGCAGGTCCATTTCGCTGACCTTTTTTGGCTTGTAAACCACAAATACCTCGTGGCTTTCCACGTCCCATTCAGCAGCCCATACACCGGGTGTTTCAAGCAGGGCTTTTTCAATTCGGGTTTCGCACATGCCACAAACCCCATCTACTTCAAAGCGGATTTCAACTTTACGTTGACCAAAGGATTGCAGGCTGGCCATCATCAAGATGGCAAATAAAAGATTAGAGAGCTTGTTCATTGGTAAGGGTTTTGGAAGAGGGTGTCTGTAGAAATACTGGGATCATTCAAGGTGTTCAAAAAGGCAATGATGTCCATTTTGTCTTGCAAATTTAACCCAAGTCCGTTGGCAAAGTTACCCATGCCTGGATCAATGTTGGGGGAATTGCTGTGTACATTTTCATTGTAGAAATTCAGAACTTCCATCAGGGTGTTGAAGCGGCCATCATGCATGTAGGGTGCCGTGAAGGCAAGGTTTCTGAGCGATGGCACCTTGAATTTGCCATTGTCGGAGGCCTTGCCCGTGAAATCACCAAGCCCTAGGTCGGTCAAGACAGAATCCAAACCGTTGTTCATCATTTTGTGATTAGTCGCCAACACACCACCGTGGCAGTGAAAGCAGTCAGCTCCTGCGTTGGGTGAATTAGGGTTGACTTCGCCATTGAACAAGAGAATGCCGCGTTGTTCAGGTGCGGTGAAGCTTGCCATGCCAGCAATGACTTGGTCAAACTTGCTGTTGCCACTGATGATGGTGTGCATGAATTGCTCCATGGCCATGCCAAGGTGCTCTTCGTCAATCTTGTTGCGGCCAAAGGCCTCTCTGAAGCCTTTCCGGTAGCGATCACTGGCCTTCAGGCGCTCAATGACTGCGGCCAGTGAAGCATCCATCTCTAAGGCATCTTGGATGGGCATCAAGGATTGTTCACGCAAGGATGCTGCCCGGCCATTCCAGAAAAAAACGGCGTCCCATGCCAGATTGTGCAAAGCCATGGAGTTTCTGCCACCAGGAAGTCCATGGATGCCTGTGCTGAAAGCCTTAGCACTGTCGGTGAAACCAAAAGCAGAAACGTGACAACTTGCACAGCTCTGTGTGCTGTCGCCAGATAGTGTGGGATCGTAAAAGAGTTGACGGCCCAGCAAGATGCCTTCCACCGTCAGTGGATTGTCTCCAGCTATGTCGGGGGGAGGGAACCCAGGAGGAATTTCCAAGAGGTAAGCTGTCGTGTTAGGTTTATTCCAGCCTTCGTCACAACTTGTCGTAGACAAGGTAAGCAGTGAAAGAACAACAGGCAGCAAATGCTTCATGGGTCAGTACGCTAATGGATGTCTTTGATACTGAATGCCCCCATGAGGTTGTCTCTAACCTTGGACGCGAGGCCGTTGTCAAAGGTGCTGTGAGTGAAGTCTCCTGTAATGGCTGGCTCGATAAGGTGGGTGCCATCAAAAATGTTAGCCAGGTTGAAGTCTACGGTGACATTTCTGTCACGGCGGAAATCAATGTCCTGTAGGATGTCTACCCTGACGCGATTGCTGTCAATTCCGATGTGGTAAAGGAAGTATTTGGTGCCTGTGCTGGTGGCATAGGTGCCTTCCAGGGCAGAAAAAATGTAGCCGGCAGTCCATCCCCAATGCAAGCCATTGACGGTAGGATTCAACGGATGACCAGCGGGCCACATAGAGGGGTCACCGTGATTGGCAAAGGCGTCAGGGCCAATGTAAAAACGGATACCACCGTAGTGGCCGGGGTTGATCTGTTCAGTCAGGGTCCAGTTGCGATCGCTGAGATCGCCAGCCATGTGCACATAGGCAGCTGAACCGCCAATTTCGTTAGCCACTTCGCCATTTTCATCGAGCAAAGAGAAATCGGTCAGGATTAAATCGCTCCGCACGAAGGTGAATGCATCATTGGTTGTGGCCGATTGATGCTGACTTTGTTCATAGATGACCTCAGTGCCATCAAAGACGGGAGCGAAGGTGATGCTGATATCCACGGGCCCTTTTTTCAATCCGTCGCAACCGACCAGCAGAATGGCTAGTGAAAGGAGGGGTAAAAATTTTTGGCTTGATTTCATGGCTTAATGTTGAAATTTGTACGAAATATCCTCAGTGAGGATACAAATATAATGCCATGGGCTTGAAGCGAACAGAGAGAACCAAGTTGTTGATACTGATAATGATCTTTATCCTTGGCGTGGCTGTTGCTTTCAGCATTCAAAAGCCCACCCCTTACTTGCCGGTACTGAACCCTGCCGACATCGAGCCATCGGTGGTGGCTGACAGCCTTGAACGAGTTGGTAGCGGTCATGTGGTTGGTGAGTTCAATCTGGTCAACCAGTTGGGGGAATCGGTGAGTCGAAGCGATGTGGACGGAAAAATCCGCGTGGTCAGCTATTTCTTCACCACCTGTCCAGGCATCTGCATTGACATGACCGCCAACCTCAAGTTGGTGCAAGCCGCCTTCCTCAATGACCACCGTGTGATGATCATGTCTCACAGTGCCACTCCGGTTTACGATTCCGTTCCTGTGCTTCAAGCTTATGGTGAGGCCAATGGCATCGACCCCCAGCGTTGGTGGCTTTTAACGGGTGACCCAAAGGAGCTCAACACATTGGCCAGAACCAGCTATTTTACTGTGTTAGAAGAAGGTCAGGGCTGGGATGAACACAGCTTCATTCACACAGAAAATCTGGTGCTGATTGACCACAAGGGACAACTACGAGGCTACTATGACGGGACCCGTGAAGATCAGGCAGAGATGCTTGTTGGGCATATACAATACCTGATAGACAAACAGGAAAAAGCGCTTTCAGATGAAGGATAAGCTGCGCATTGCCCTGATTCAGTCGGACATTTCCTGGCTAGACCCCGAAGCCAATTTTGCAAGCTTTGCTGATCACATGCCATTGGATGCAGATGTGATTCTCTTGCCTGAAACCTTTGCCACGGGTTTTGCCACAAAGGATCTAGAGGTTGCGTCAGACCCGCAAACCGTTGACGCCATCCAAGCCTTTTTGCTGCTTCAGGCTAATCGTTGCCAATCCTTTGTGGGCGGATCAGCCTTTGTGAAGGTGGGTGATCGCTACCGCAACCGCTTCTTCCTAGCCAGCCCCCAGGGCGAATTGAACTTTGTAGACAAACGACACATGTTCAGCATTGCAGGCGAGGCAAAAGACTTTGATGCAGGTCAGTCTCAGGTTACCGTCCAGGTTCATGGATGGGCCATGCGACTGGCGGTGTGCTACGATTTACGCTTCCCAGTTTGGCTGAGAAACAATCCCAAGGACCCCTATGATGCATTGCTATTGGTGGCCAACTGGCCGGAATCCAGGGTGGATGCTTGGACTACCTTACTCAGGGCAAGGGCTATGGAAAATCAGTGTTATGTAGCGGGCGTCAATCGGGTGGGCGTGGATGGCTTCAAGGTGCCGCACAGTGGCCAATCCCAGTTGATCGGACCTGAGGGAAGTCTCTTGACTCAGGGCGCCATGCATCAGCAGCAGGTGCTTCGCGCAACCTGGTCGTCCCTCAAGCTGAAAGCAGTGCGCAAGCGCTACCCTTTTCTCAATGACGGCGACGCCTTCACCTTGGACTGATTAGGGTTCAATTGACCCATTGGTGGTCGACATGCCAATTGGCGCGGACTTCCACATCGGGCCCACGAAGGATTTGATCACTGACTTCTCTGGCCCAGTATGATCCTGCATCCAATGCACCGTTGCCATTGATGTCAACCACGACATAGAGGGCGTATTGGCCCGGCGGCAAGCCACCAATGCTGTCCTTTACCAGCCCATTTTCCAGGTGCCACTCACGGTAAATTCCATCCTGTTTAACCAGCCTGAGCATGCCCTTTTTGACCTGAGGAAGGTTGACATGCAGGGCCAGTGTACCACTGGAATCTGCAGGCAATTGACGCCAGCTCAGCAGGCTGTCTGACGGCAATTTTGTGAGGGGCAATTCAAGCGAGTGATGGCTGCTGTCGGTGTGGGCCACTGACCAAGCAATGGGGCTGCTTTCACCTTCTGACAAGCGGTTGTTGCCGTCCTTGTCTAAAAAGGCTCGCAACTGGTAGCTCCCGGGTTTCACATGATGAAAGTGGGCGCGGCCAGAGTCGTCACTGCGCGTGCTGTAAAGCGGTGGGCCCAACAAGCAAGAATCCTGTGCGTCAATGGGGTAGAGGCAGAGGGATAGGTCCTTGCCTAATTGCTCTCCGGTGAGGTCAACCAATTGGCCATGAATCATGCCAGAGTCGATGGTCGCCCCTGTGGACCAGACCCATTGAAAGCCTTTGAGCACATTGCCTTCGTGCAAGTCCTTGACGGCAGAACCCCACTGCATGTTGTAGGTGCTTTCCGGTATCAAGTCCCCCTCCCACGCAATGCTGAGGGTTTTGCCTTTGAGTTCGTAAGTCACGGATTCAGGCAAGGGCGGGGAACAGATGATTTGCTGTGAGGCTTGATGAAGCTTGACGAATTCATCGAAGGTCCACTGCATAGACTGGCCATGCATTTGGGTGCTGCCATAGGGGACATTGGCTGTGACAATAACAGGGGGGTCCACATCTCTGGGTCCTCCGTCAGGAGCCATGGGCATAGCGCACTGAACAATTAAGCCTGAGATGGCTAGCCCTATCCAATATCTATTTTTCCAAGAATAATCCATGCCTCATTTATGTACATTTGGGTTCTTAACTATTACAACCTGACTCGATGAAGCGAATTTACGCCCTGATGGCCCTTCTGATTGGCCTTACCTATTCTTCTCAAGCACAAACCTATTGCACCACCAGCTTGTACACCACTGGCTGTACGGTGGGTGACGATTTGGATGATGTCACCTTGAATAATCTGGTGCAGACGAACACTGGCTGCTCCACCAATGGCTATGCTGATTACACGGCTGATACCATTTTGGTCCAGCAAACTGCTTTTCTTAACATCAGCGTGACATCTAACTACAGTAGCCAATGGTATGCCATCTGGATTGATGCCAATGACGATGGTGATTTTGATGATGCAGGTGAGCAAATATGGGCCTCAACAGCGGCCTCAGGCACGGCAGGTTCGACGACAGCTAGTGCTGTCGTTATTCCATCCACAGTTCCAATCGGCAACCATCGCTTGAGAATGCGTGGCAAATTTGCTGGCTCTGCCCTTGCAAGCACAGAATCGTGTTCATCCTTTACCTATGGTGAGACGCATGATTACACGGTGCTGGTTGCAGGCCCTCCTGCTTGCCCTCAGCCTTATGCTTTGATTGCAGGTTCTGCGACGGCCACAAATTTCACTTTTTCCTTCACATCCACAGGTAGCAGCTTTGATTTGGAGTATGGCCCCGCTGGCTTCACGCAGGGCACAGGATCTACGGGGACCGCTACAACGACGACCCACACCATGACTGGCCTCACCGCCAACACCTGCTACGATGTGTACGTTCGTCAGAACTGTTCTTCAGCAGGCAATGGTTACTCCAACTGGAGTGGACCCATCAGCTTTTGCACGCCATGTGTCACGCAAGCCATACCATTGGCTGAAACCTTCACCAATTGGCCACCCAACTGCTTTGATCTGGCAGGCGGCACAAGCAGCTGGACCCATGACTCCACGAACTTTGCCGCGCATGCAGACATGAGCACGTGGGGATCCTCGGGTGATGGGATGATGACGTCACCACCGATGAGTTTGCAGGGATTGACGCGCGTGAAATTCAGATGGTCTCATGCACCGACTACTTGGAACTTGCAGTCAATGCACCTGGTTGTTCAGAAATCGGGCACCACCACATGGGACACCTTGTGGTCTGTGGCGAATGCCAACTTTGACTCTCAAGACGGTGCAACGTTCTCTTCGCCGGGCACGTACAAGCAAGAAGTTTTCAATCTGGATTCAGCCACTTACTACAACAGCGTGGCGCAGTTCCGATGGATTGCCATCACCAGCTGGGGCAATGATGCATGGGTTGACAACATCAACATTGAGGCACAACCCTTGTGTCCAGAGCCAACAGGCCTTGGCATCAATGGTGTATCAGATACATCAGCCAGTTTGACATGGACCTCCGCTGGATCTAGCTTTCCCTTGGAATGGGGCCCGACAGGCTACACCCAAGGCACCGGATTCCTGGACACAGCAGTCGCCAGCAGCCATACCATCACTGGCTTGATTGCCAACACCACCTACGACTACTATGTCAAGCGCAATTGTTCAGGTCAGGGCAATGGATCATCCGGATGGGAAGGCCCCTTCACCTTCACCACCTTGTGTGCACCCTACACTATTTCATCGATGTACAATGAGAACTGGGATGCCATGACTGATGGTGATTTGCCTAACTGTTGGAATGTCACTGGTACAGGCTCAGGCCTCACCTTTCAGGTTTTTCTGCCTGCGACATGGAGTACTGCAGCCTATTCTACGCCCAATTACACGGTCATTAGCACAGCCAATGCCGCTGACGTGACGGCTGTGTCACCCATGTTCTCTGATCTGCCAGGCAACAACGCACAGGTGCGCTTCAGGGCCAACACCCTGTCCTCTTGGTCTTCGCCTCAACTGATTGTTGGCACCATGACGACGCCGTCTGACCCTAACTCTTTCACGGCCGTAGATACCCTGACTTTGATGAACAGCTGGGATGAATACACCATTGCATTGCCCGTTGTGCCATCGAACCATTACCATGTAGGATTCCGGGTCTATTCCGCATCGTCATGGCTGCAAGTTGGCATCGATGACTTCGCCTATGAAGTGCAACCATCTTGCGTGCCACCTAGCAATGCCACAGCTTTACCTGCCTCTACAACAGCTTTACTGTCCTGGAGTCACGGCACGCCAAGCACGACAGGCTCTGTGGTGACATGGGGCCCTGCCGGCTACAACCCCGGAACAGGTACTGTAACCAATGCAGTGAATGTTTCAGCTACATCGTACAATATCACCGGCTTGACATCCAACACAGCCTACACGGCATGGGTTGCTGACAGCTGTGGTGCCGGCAACATTTCGCCATGGCATGGCCCGATCAATTTCACAACGTCCTGCGTGGCAGCAACCTTGCCTTATAGTGATAACTTTGATGTCAACCCCTTGCCTTGCTGGGATTTCACTGGTGGCAGCAAAACCATGACTCAATACGCCACAGCATCTGGCTACGCCATGCGCGGCAATTTCTGGTCTTGGACATCGGGTAATGATGCTTATTTAACTTCTCGGCCTGTCACTATTTCCGCCAACTCGGAAGTCAGTTTCAACTGGTCTCACCAGTACATGAGCTCCTATCCGAATGATCAATTGTTACTGCTTGGAAAAACCACGACAAGCAGCACCTGGGACACCTTGGTGAACCTGATAGGCGCCACAGACTTTAACTCTACGGGCGCAGGCTTTACTACGCCAGGTAACTATGTTAACACCACGGCCTATGTGCCATCAAGCTACACTGGCAGTGATGCCATCTTCCGCTTTGCTACACTTTCAGGCTGGGGCCCTGATGTCTTCATTGACGATTTTTTGGTCGAAGCCATTGCATCGTGTCCTGATCCTACCTCATCTGCCGGCACCCTGACCCATAACAGCATTGATGTCAGTTGGGTTTCCCAGGGCACACCGCTTGGCAGCAATGTCATGTGGGGTCCGACAGGGTTTTATTCTGGTACGGGTAGCTTAACAGGAAGCATGGCGTTCAATGTATCTAGCACTCACACGATCGGTGGATTGTTAGCAGGCACCACCTACGATGTCTATGTGCAGGATAGCTGTGGCGCCAACGATTTGTCCGGATGGGCTGGACCCCTCACCATGACGACGACACTTTGTCCGCCAGCCAACATGTGCACATTCACCTTCTACATGGTAGACAGTTATGGTGATGGTTGGAATGGTTGCTTGGTTGACTTGCAGCAATCAGCGAATGGTTCTTGGTCGACGGCTGCAACGTTTGGTTCTGGGTTCACGACGGGTTACAGCGCAGTGGATAGCAGTCCATTGTGTAGTGGTGACTCCGCGCGGATTGTTATCAACGCCCCGGGCGGATGGTCAACGGAAGTAAGCTTTGATTTGGTTGGACCATTTGGTGACACCTTGGTCAGCCATTCGGCGGGAGCTTCCTTGTCAGGCTACCAATTGATGGGTTCCTTTTTAGCATCGTGCAACAGCTGTGCTTCTCCAGCCTCAGTGACGGGTAGCAGCACTGCCTGCACAACAGGTTCCGTTGCATGGACATCGGGTTCTTCAGCTTTGTCAAGTCAAGTAGATTACGGCGTGGCAACCTACAGCCCTAGTGCAGCCACTGCCACAACCTATGCCACATCAGCAGGCGCATCTTTGTCAGGCCTCCTGCCGGGTACCACCTACGATGTTTTCGTTCGTGATTCCTGTTCAGACGGTTGGTCAGCTTGGTCACAGACCAGTCTTATGACGGCCTCGGGCCCCTTACCAACATTGAATACCGCTTATTTGGTGACAGGAATGAGCCCTGTAACCATTGAGTTCACAGCCAACGCTTCCGGTCAGGATAGCGTGTACTGGACCATGAGCACCGGAGCCGCTTTAGGTGGTGATGTGGTGACCCATTCTTTCAGCAACAACGGACCGGAGTATGCAGTGGCAACTGCCTCCAATAGCTGTGGATCGGTGTCAGACACTGTCAACTTTACCGTTGGCTTGGAGGAGCTAGGCTTGTTGAATCTCAGCATCTACCCGAACCCATCTTCAGGTGTGTTCCATGTGGCATTTAGGTTGCGTGATGCAGGTGATGTGCTGATTCGTATCCATAACATGGTAGGTGAGGAGATTGCGCGAAGCAGTCACCAGCGAGTCACAAGCCAAATGGATGTGTCCTTTGACTTGACGTCAATGCCAGCGGGCGTTTACGTGGTAGAAATACAAACACAACAGGGTGTCCGCAGCCGTCGCATCGTGATGGGACGCTAACAGTCAGTTCAAATAGCATGATGAAGGGGTCGCTTGGCGACCCCTTTGTTGTTAAGCGCCATGCGCAAGGGCTGCCACAGAAACCCATGAGGCGCCAGATGTCCACAAAGTGTGTGCGCAGGCGTTCAATGTGCTTCCTGAAGTGGCTGTGTCATCCATAACCAGCAGACGTTGACCATCAACGGCTTCAGGGCATTGGTAGCGATCCAGGGAGGATTGCAAGCGCGCGGTCATTGCCAATTTGGCTTGCGCCTTGCCGTGCTTGGGTCGGTGGATCAGGTGCTTCACCGGCAGATCCCACACCGAACTTGCGCCTCTGGCAATGGCCTCTGCTTGATTGAAGCCACGAAAGTACTGCCGACGCCATGACAAGGGGACGGGCACCAAGGCATCCACAGCTGGTTTGTTGACATTGTGAGCGAAGCACCGACCTAAAGTGAATGCCAGCTGCTCCAGATGGTTGAACTTGATAGCGTGCATGCAGGCCTTGACCACCGCTGAATCGTAGCTTAGCCAGACTGTGGTTTCACTGGCTAAATTCACGATGAATCCCTCGACTTGCCTGGATAGGTGAAGTTCATGCCAGCAAGCGTGACAGATGCTCTCTGCATGCTGCTGTTTCAGCTGTTTGCACAGCGGACAGATTTCGGGCAACAAGGCTGCCATCATTGACTGGGTTAATTGGTACATTTGCAGTCAAATATCTATGACCATGAGCCAACAACCGTCCGATAAACGACAGCGAATAATTGCTATCATCTTGACCGCCGCCATTTTGATTTTAGGGTACATCACCTTGAAGCAAAACAATCAGGTGACTGACCTGGAAGCTGAGAAAACCATCTTGATCACGCAACTTGAGGATTACAAGCGTGATCTCTTGTCGCAGACCACTGCCAATGATTCATTGAATGTATTCATCGGACAAGAGACCACTCGGTTGAATGAGAAGATTGAAGAAATTGAGGCTTTGGGCGCCATCACAACCAACCAGCTTCGACGTGTTCGTGGTGAAGTCTTTTCCCTGCGCAAGCAAGTGGAATCCTTGACCAAGAATGTCGACTCGGTCAACACTGCCTATGCGGCCCTTTCGGTGGTGGCTGACTCCTTGAGCAGCGACTTGACGCTGTCCAGCGAAGCGAATAGCAACCTAACCAGTGAGAATGCACAGCTTGGCCGTACGGTGAATAAGGGTGCAGCCTTGCAGCTTGCTTTCTTTGAGGCTGGGTCCTACCGCGTGAACAAATCAGGGAAGGAAAAACTTAGTAGCAATGCTTCACGTGTGAATCGCGTGAAAGGCTGCTTCACTATCGCTAAAAATGCGATTGCAAAGGCAGGCAGTCGTGAGGTGTTCTTGCGCATCAGCAGCAGTGACAACCGTGTCTTGACTGCGGGTAAAGATGCCGTGATGGTCGTCAATGGTGAGTCCATGCGCTATGCTTCGAAGGCAAATGTGCCATTTGACGGCGAAAGCACCAAGGGCTGCTTGACCTATGATGTGCCCGTGGACTTGTCTGCCGGCAGTTACACGTTGGCCCTTTACATTGACGGAGTCAAGGTGGGTGAGACTGCCATGATCTTGAACTGATCTTGATGCGAATCATCAGCTTGAACGCCAATGGCATTCGGGCTGCGGTGAACAAGGGTCTCGCCACATGGTGGGAGGCCTCAGATTCAGACATTCTTTGCATTCAAGAAAGCCGACTGCAAGACAAGGATTGGCTACAAGCTGCCTTTCCTGCGCATTGGGTTGAATGCTTTCCTGCTGAGAAAAAAGGCTATGCTGGCACAGCTGTTGTCGCAAAAATCCCCCCAAATCAAGTAAAAATGGGCATGGGTCACCCATCCAGTGATGCAGAAGGCCGAGTGATGACCCTGACCTACCCGGGCCTTGTCCTGGTCAACGCTTATTTTCCTTCTGGCGCGTCTAGCCCCTCCAGGCAATTGGCCAAGTTAGATTTCTTATCTGCCATGACCCGGCACCTTCAGGACTTGCTCAAGCAGCATGCAAGGGTGATGCTTGTGGGCGACATCAATATCTGTCACAAGGACATCGACATCCATCACCCTCAGCGCATGCGTGGCAAACCAGGCTGCACCAATGTTGAACGGGAATTCTTGAGCGCCTTGCATGAGGCTGGTTGGCGCGATGCCTTTCGCTTGTTTGAGCCAGGGAAAGGACAGTACACCTGGTGGTCAGCCATGGCTCGATCAAAGCCAAAAAACCTTGGCTGGCGCATTGATCAATTCTGGCTAAGTTCAGCCATGGTGAGGGAAACCAAGCATTGCAAGCATTGGACAGATCAAAATTTCTCTGACCATTGCCCCATTGAATTGACCTGGGAAAACTCCATGAAATTCCTGTGAGTTATTTGCCTCCAAGTCCTAACTTTGAGGTATGCGATTGTTCACAACCCTCTCCCTGATAGCCCTGCTTGTTTCAAGCTGTGTCACCCCTAAAGTCCACAATGAGCTGCAGTCCAGCTATGACTCCTTGGTTGATGCGAATGAAAGCATGAAGGAAGCAAGTGACAAGGCAACAACGGCACACAGGGAAGCATTGTCTGACCTGAAAAAGGCAGCATTCAATTTGGAACAAGCCATTGAAGATTCCACGGCGATGGGCCAGCGATACCGCAAGTTGCAACGCGCCCACAGCGATCTCAATGCAAACTTTGAATACGCTTTAGCCAACAACAGCCAATTGGTACAGGCTAATTTGCGCGAAAACAAAAGCATGCTGGAACACATGGAAGGCATGGCAACCGTGCTTTCCTCAAAGGAAGATTCCCTGCGCCGGGAGCAATTGCGCCTTGCAGACTTGGAGCTTGCCTTGCAATCCAGGGAACACCGGGTGAATGAACTGGAAGCCCTGGTGGCAAGAAAGGATTCCTTGGCAGCCTATTTCAAAAACCGCATCTCTCAAGCTTTGCTTGGGTTTGAAGGACGAGGTCTCACGGTGACACTGAAGGATGGCCAAGTGCACGTTTCCATGGATAACCGATTGCTCTTCGCCTCAGGTCAATGGACCGTGCAATCAGAAGGTGCTCAGGCCCTAGCGGAGCTGGCTTCTGTGCTCAAAGAGAACAGTGACTTGAATGTATCGGTTGAAGGCCACACGGATGGCGATGCTTTTTATGGCAGAGGCCAAGTGATTGACAACTGGGATCTGTCAGTGATGCGCGCCACATCAGTGGTGAAAATCCTGACTTCCAAGGGCATGTCTCCTGCCATGGTTCAAGCTGCTGGTCGCGGTGAGCACCATCCTATTGCAGCCAATGACAGTGCAGAAAATAAGGCGAAAAACCGCAGAACGGACATCATCATCACACCCAATTACGGTGAGATTGCGGCCATACTTGGTCAATAACAAACGGTTTGTAGGGCATTCAACAGGCTGCTGTTGCTAGCCAAAAACCCCGGAGACCAATTGGTCCATGCGGGTGATTTTGATGGGCTTGACGCCTTTGATGTGCAAGTTGTCAGATTCAGATTGGCTGGCACAAAAAACCGTATCAAAACCCAATTGAACGGCCTCTGACAGGCGCTGTTGCATGCGTGGGACGGGGCGAAGCTCACCGCCAAGACCGACCTCTGCCGTGAAGGCCATGCCTTCTGGGATGGCGATGTCTGCATTGCTTGACAAGATGGCGGCACAGACTGCCAGGTCCAGGGCGGGATCTTCTACTTTCAACCCCCCTGTGACATTGAGAAAGACATCCTTGGATCCCAATTGAAAGCCACAGCGCTTTTCAAGCACAGCGAGCAACATGTTCAAACGCCGGGTATCAAAGCCTGTACAGCTTCGTTGAGGCGTGCCGTAAACGGCAGAAGAGACCAGGGCTTGCACTTCCACAAGCATGGGCCGGTTGCCCTCTGCAATGATGCCAACGGCAGATCCGCTCAGGCCATCTCCACGCTGACCCAGCATCAACCGGGATGGATTGCTGACGGTCTGCATGCCTTTTGCTGTCATTTCATAAACGCCCAATTCCTGGGTGGAACCAAAGCGATTCTTCATTGCGCGAAGGGTGCGGAAAAGGTGGTGTCGGTCGCCTTCAAATTGCAGCACCACATCCACCATGTGTTCCAGGACCTTAGGCCCGGCCAGGGAGCCTTCCTTGGTGATATGACCAATCAGTAAAATGGGAATCTGCTTGGATTTTGCATAGCGCAAGTACTCTGATGCGGACTCCCGAATCTGACTCACGCTGCCGGGGCTGGAATCCAGCTGAGGATTGTGTGCCGTTTGAATGGAATCAATGATAATCAAGGTTGGCTTCAAGGCTTCCGCCACAGATAAAATCTTTGCGGTGGACATCTCCGTGAGCACATGGCAACCATCGCCTTCAAGGCCAATCCGTTCAGCCCGCATGCGAATTTGCTGAGCTGATTCTTCGCCACTGGCATACAAAACCTTGTCGCCATGATGGATGGCCACTTGCAAAAGCAAGGTTGACTTGCCAATGCCAGGCTCACCGCCAAGCAAGGTCAGGCTTCCCGCAACAAAGCCACCACCAAGGACGCGATCCAGTTCACTGTCACCGCTTCCAAGCCGCTGCTCTGCAATGCGATCGACATCGGCCAATTTGATCAAGGGACTTTCCGTGGCTGACCAGACACTAGCCGCGGACGACGGGTCTGGCTTGGTCAAGATTTCTTCAACCAGGCTATTCCATTCACCACAGCCTTTGCACTGGCCCATCCACTGACTGTGTTCACTGCCACATTGCTGACAAAACCATGCTTTTTTTACCTTAGCCATAGGACGTCAAGGTCGGTACTTTTTGGCCCTTGACCAAGTTGATAAATGCTTAATTCGTCTTGGGTATTTGCTGCAAACCCACCATGCCAATGGCCCCAGAAAGGATGAGCATCAGGGACTGGGAAGCGTGCACCACCGTGGCAAAGGCCAGGCCAGATGCGTAGTCATGGCCAAGCACTACAAAGGCCATAGACACCAACCAGTGGTAGGATCCTACCCCACCAGGTGTGGGAATAACAATGCCTAAGCTCGCGGCCACCATCACAAACAAGCCTTGATCCAAGGACAGGTCTGCAGAGAAAGTGAAGGCGAAAAAGCAGACATAGATCATCACAAAATAGCAGGACCAAATAAAGAGGGTATGTCCCCAAAAGGCCCAGGGGTTGTCAAGCTTCAACACGGACTTGAACCCGTCCCAGAGGCCCATAATAAATGCCATGAATTTTTGACCAATTGCTGAGGCCAACAAGGGCTTTCTGAAGGTGATGGCTGCTGCGGCCACCGAGACAATAATGGCAAGGGCAACGGTGGACCGCAGGCTGCTTTCTTCAGCTGAATCCCCAGTGTTTGTCGTGACCTCAAACAGGCTATCGATGTATTCACTGGCCACAGTCAAGGTGAGCAAGAACAATCCGCCCAGCATCAATAAGTCAATGGTTCTCTCCATGATGATCGTGCCAAAAAGCGTGTTGAAAGGCACTTTTTTCTTGCGACTCAAAGCCGTTGCTCGTGCTACTTCACCAGCACGAGGAATAGCCATGTTAACCATGTAGCCGATACTTGTTGCATGGGTTGCTGGCCAGATGCCAACGTCATGCCCCATGCTGCGAAGAACCAAATTCCAACGCATGCCACGAGAGATGACTGCTAGGTAGCCTAGAATGATTGATAAGCCAATCCATCCCCACTGTGTTTGTTGGAGCTGAACCATGACGTCTGCAAAGTCAACTTGCTGAAAGGCAGACCACAAGAGACCCAATGCCAGCGCAACAAAGAGGCTAAATTTCAGGGGAGCAGGGATGCGAAAGGGAGCCATGGTCAGTCGATCGAATTGCTTGACTCATTAGGGAAAACGATCAATGGTTGATAGGTCTTCGCTTGACTTACGGTCATCGATGCATAGGCAATGATGATGATCAGATCGCCTTTTTGCACCTTCCTGGCAGCAGGACCATTAAGGGTGACTTCACCGGTGCCACGCTGCCCGGGAATGATATAAGTATCCAGGCGTTCGCCGTTGTCTATGTTAACGATGGAGACCTTCTGACCTTCGAGGAGTTGAGCAGCATCCATCAAGTCCCTATCCAATGTGATGGAGCCAATGTAGTTGAGCTCTGCACCGGTCACGCGGACACGGTGAATTTTGCTATAAAGCACGTCGATAGTCATGGGCCGCAAAGGTACTTGGAATTTTGGATTGCTCCGGCAAGGAAACAAACTCAAGGTTTCAGCCCCTATAAACGGTTAGGTTGTCAATCAACCGCACCTCGCCAGCAAAAGCAGAGACCATGACCTGAACTTTTTTGCCTTGATTTCTCAGAGAAATCAGGGGATCTGGGCAGGTTAAATCATCGGCAGAGACCACGTCAATGGCTTCAACAATCAAAGTGCCGCTAGCCTGAATGGCGGCAGTCATTTGGCTTTGAATCTCCACGGGGCTTAGCGATCCCTGGCTGTCAGCAATGGCTTGCAAGGCGATGAAAATGACAGACGCATCTGCGCATTGATCGCGGGTGAGTCGGCGATTGCGGGAGCTCATAGCTAACCCGCTAGGCTCCCTAACAATGGGGCAGGGAATGATCTCAGGGTTACTCTCTCTGATAGCTGCCAGTCGCTGAACCACCTTTACTTGTTGAAAGTCTTTGAGGCCAAAAAAGGCCTTGTCAGGCATCAATAAATCAAAGAGGCGATTCACTACGGTAGCCACACCTTGAAAATGCCCAGGGCGATGCGCGCCTTCCAGCAGGCTATCCAACCCGGCCAAATCAAAATGGTCAGGCGTCACGCCATGGGGGTACAATAGGTCGGTTTCAGGCAGGAAGACCGCATGACAGCCAATGGAGTGAAGCATGGCTATATCGCCATCCACGTCTGATGGGTAGGCAGAAAAATCTGCGCTTAGATTGAACTGAGTTGGGTTGACATATATGCTGGCAACCACTACGTCACAGCGCTGCATGGCAGATTGAACCAGCGCTAGATGCCCTTCGTGCAATGCGCCCATGGTAGGGACAAAGCCGATGGTATACCCTTTCCTCAGTCCCTGTTTCCAAGTGATGATGTCAGCCACAGAGGTTAGTTGAATAGGCGCTTGGCTTGGCATAGGTGTCATGATAGGCCAAATCTATGGCGGCAAAGAATAGCAAGGGCTAAAACCCGAAAAAACCGTAACTTTGCAAGAAGTCCAAAAAGGCCCTTTGACGAGCCGCCTGAACCCACGACACCATGACCAAGCGACGCATCCTTTATATTTCTCACGAAATCAAGCCCTATTTTTTGGAGTCTGTCATTGCACAGGCCGCTTTGGACTTCCCCAAAAAGATGAATGCAAAAGGCCATGAGATTCGCGTCTTCATGCCCCGCTTTGGCAGCATCAATGAGCGCCGTCATCAGTTGCATGAGGTGATTCGATTGAGCGGCATCAATGTGGTTATCGACGATATGGACATGCCTTTGATCATCAAGGTGGCTTCTGTTCCTGGTGCAAAAATTCAAGTCTACTTCATTGACAACGAGGATTACTTCAAGCGCAAAGGCACATGGGTAGACAAGGAAGGCAAGGCTTATCCGGACAACGGGGAGCGCAGCTTGTTCTTTGCTAAAAGTGTTTTTGAGACCATTAAAAAATTAGGATGGAAGCCAGATGTCATGCACATGATGGGCTGGATGGGTGCTGCCATTCCTGCCTACAAGGAACAGTTCAACAACAACGACCCCCACTTCAAGGATATCAAGACCATCTACTCGGTATTCAATGACAGCTTTGAGGGTAAAATGGATGATGGCATGACCCGAGGCATGGCCTTTGACAAACTGGCTGTTGTGAGCGATTTTGCTGAAGGCACGTCTGATGCATGGTATGCAGCAGCTTGTAAGCACAGCCAACACGTGCTTCGCATGGAAGATTTAAGCGACAGCCGCGTCAAGGCGCTGGAAGCTGCAGGCGTGACCATGGAAGATGGCACGGGCTTTGTTGAGTCTCCTGCCGACTTGCTTGATTACTATGAGACCCTTTTTGACTAATACTATGCGTCATTTCATTGGCTTTGTTCTACTTGGAGCAATCTTATTCTCTTGCGAGAGAAACACAGGCACCATTGGCCTGAACCACGTTAACCACAACGGATTTGAGCTGGGAGACCATCAATCACTTCCAGTGGTTGCTACGTCGGAGACTTTTGACTCCCTTCACACATCACAGCCAAATTTCCTCATGCTTGGGGAATACGATGACCCTGTTTTTGGTCACGCAAAGGCCAGTTTCGTCAGCCAGATTATCCTCACAGGGTTGAGTCCTGACTTTGGCGTTAACGCTATTGTGGATTCAGCTTTTTTGATTTTACCCAAGGCAGCTGTCTATGGTGACAGTTCTGCCCCCCTAGGCTTCACGGTCAAGCGACTCGGCGAGGTGCTATCTGTGGATAGTTCCTACTTGAGTTCAAGCAGTTTCACCGGTGTAGAATTGCTTTGTGACACAGTCATTGAGCAACCGCGCAATGGCACAGCTTTGGTGGTCCGCATGGATACGGGCTTTTTCCAATCGTGGGTTGTTGATGCTTCAAAAAACACCCCGGAGCACTTTGCTTCCAACACGGATTTTGTCAGTTACCTGCCAGGACTCATCCTAGAGCCTAAGCCAGGCAACCAAGCCATGTACAGCTTCAACAAATCGGTTCAAGACATCCGCGTTCGCTTGTATTACAGCAATGACAGCCTGCGCAATGACACCGTAGGTAAAGGCGTGCTTCCCTTTGACATGCTTTTGTGGGAGATCGCCCGTTCGGCGAACGTCTTTGAGTTGGATCACAGCAATGCCAGCTTTAATCACGGCAGCCAGGACAGCGTTAACGGAGAACACACGGTGTATTTGCAAGCTATGGGCGGCAGCGCCATTCGCTTGAACATGGTGGGTCTGGATTCACTTCGCGGGACAGGTTTGCTGGTGAACTATGCCTCCTTAAGGATCCCTGTCAGAGAGGGTTCTGCTCTGATTTACTCCGCCCCAAATAGCATCCTTGGCTTAGTGCCTAGAGGCAACTCAAGGCCTTTGTTGCGCGATTACTACAACGCCAACCCCGGTGGCGCATTGATGGTCCAATCGGTGCTGAGGGACCGCTACTACACTTTGGAAATCACCCGCCATGTACAGCGTTTGTTGAGTAATACCGATAGCGCATCTCCTGAAATTTTGATTGTTCCATCTGCCATGGCAGGCAGCGCTAACCGTGCCGTGATCAATGGCAACCTGGACCCAGTGGCTCCCATCACTTTAGAGCTTTACACCTCAAAGCCCTTTTAAAAACTGACCCATATGTGTGGCATTGTTGGATACTTAGGCGATAAACAGGCAGGAAACATCCTGATCACCGGATTACAGCGCTTGGAATACCGAGGTTATGATTCCGCAGGGATTGCTCTGAACAACGGCGAGCTCATCACACACAAGGCTAAGGGCAAGGTGCAAGATTTGATTGACATGATGGGCAAGGTGCCGGAGTCTACCATAGGCATTGGTCACACCCGATGGGCTACCCATGGCGAACCCAATGACATCAATGCTCACCCTCACTTGTCGCAATCGGGCCGCCTGGTGATGGTGCACAATGGCATCATTGAAAACTACGAGGCACTCAAATCCTTCCTAGCAGGCAAAGGGTACCAGAGTTTGAGTGATACCGACACGGAGGTCTTGCTCAACCTGATTGAGTTCTTTCAAGAACGAGAGAAGTTGAAGCTGGAAAAGGCGGTGAGGTTGGCCCTCAATGAAGTGGATGGTGCCTACGCCATTGCTGTGATGGATCGGGATGACCCAGAAAAAATTGTGATGGCTCGCCTTGGCTCGCCTTTGGTGATTGGCATAGGCGACAATGAGTTTTTCATTGGTTCAGACGCCACGCCATTTTTGGATCACACCAAGCGCGTGGTCTATTTGGAAGATGGAGAGATGGCTATGGTCAGTCGCGACGGTGGATTAACCATTCGAAAAATTGATTCAGATGAAAGGGTGAGTGCTGAAATCAATGAACTCCAACAGGAGATATCTAGCATTGAAAAAGGGGGCTATGATCACTTCATGCTCAAGGAGATCTTTGAGCAACCTCGATCCATTCATGACACCATGCGTGGTCGTGTTGACCCAAAAACGGGCACAGTAAAAATGGCAGGATTGAAAGCCATTCATGACTCATTGATGGATGCAAATCGCTTGATATTGGTTGGTTGTGGTACATCCTGGCACGCTGCCATGGTTGGAGAGTACCTGATTGAAGACCTTGCTAGAATCCCCGTTGAGGTGGAGTACGCATCTGAATTCCGCTACAGAAACCCTGTATTAGGGCCAAAGGATGTGGTGATTGCTGTATCCCAATCGGGAGAGACAGCAGACACCTTGGCCGCAATCAAGATGGCTAAAAAAGCTGGCGCTACGGTGTTTGGTATTTGCAACGTGGTGGGCTCGTCCATCGCTAGGGAGACCAATGCAGGGGCGTTCACCCATGCAGGACCTGAGATTGGCGTGGCATCTACCAAGGCTTTCACAGCGCAGGTGACAGTGCTGACGCTGATGGCTATTTATTTGGGTCAACACAGGCAGACCCTGAGCAAGACAAAGGCGATCCAGTTGGTCAAGGCCTTAACAAAGATTCCGTCCCTGATTGACAAGATGCTTGTGCAAGATGACACCATCTTGAAGGCAGCTGTCAGCCTGAATAAGGCAGACAATGCGCTTTTCCTTGGTCGGGGATTGCAATTCCCTGTTGCCTTAGAGGGCGCTTTGAAGCTCAAAGAGATCTCTTATATCCATGCTGAGGGCTACCCTTCAGCTGAGATGAAGCATGGCCCCATCGCACTCATCACTGACAAGTTACCTGTCATCATTTTAGCCCCGAAGACAGAGCTCTACGGCAAGTCCTTATCAAACATTCAAGAGGTCAAGGCCAGAAAGGGCTATGTCATTGCCATTGTATCTGAAGGCGACGTGGATGTAACGAAGCATTCAGATGTTGTCATCGAGGTGCCTGAAACAGAAAGGATTTTGCTTCCCTTGTTGACGACCATTCCCTTGCAGCTGCTAAGCTACCACGTGGCTGTGATGCGCGGGTGTAATGTAGATCAGCCAAGGAATTTGGCTAAGTCAGTCACAGTGGAGTAGGGTTTTCCAACCCCGATAATATCTACCTTAATTCCTTTTAGACAAAAAAAGAGGTAGACTTTTACATCTAACTCTCTCAGTTTGATTGTCTAAATCTCACCCCTTAATATTTCTCAAGCCCTCATAAACCACAATGCTCACAGCATTTGCTAAGTTCAAGCTTCTAACATGATTGCTAAAGATTGGGATTTTATAAAGTTTATTTGAGTTTTTAGCAATTATATTTTTAGATAAGCCAACGGACTCTTTACCAAAAACGAGAAACATATCATCTCTATAGTCAATAGAATAATAGCTCTTCTCTGCAGAGCTTGATAGGTAGACCATGTTTTTATCATTATTTTTTGATAAAAAGTCTTCTACATTTTCATAAATATTCACAGATAGGTGTTTCCAATAATCTAGTCCAGCTCTTTTTAATCTAGCATCATTTATTTCAAACCCCAATGGCTTTACCAAATGTAAAACTGATCCTGATGCTAATGTCAGACGACCAATATTTCCAGTATTCATTGGTATTTCTGGCTCTATAAGTACAATGTTAAACCCCATTCATTTTATATTAAAGATCAAAATTTTATTTAACTTTAAAAAGACAACCATGAATATAAATAGCAGAAGTGTAGAATGTTTAAAGCATAAAAAAAGCCTGTCAAAATTGACAGGCTTTTCGTGAAAACTTTATAAAAAGCTAGACTAGATTAATCAAGTCTAACATTTACTGCGTTCAAACCCTTAGGGCTTTCCTCGACATCAAAGCTTACTTTATCACCTTCGGTGATGTCATCGCTTAACCCGTTCTTGTGGACAAATAGATCTTTGCCACCATCTTCAGGTGTAATGAAGCCGAAGCCTTTAGCGTTGTTGAAGAATTTTACTGTTCCGTTACTCATAATATATAGTGTATAATAATTCGCAAAGGTAGTGGTTATTCCCCGCCAACTCAAATTTTTGATAAAAAAAATAAAAAAAGCACAATCATTAGGTAAATGGAGTGCATTTTAGCTTGGCTAAAGCTGTGAATTCGCCCTTGAATGCCACAGTCAATCAAACCCGAAGGGGTCATTCTAAAAATTTTTGAACTTAGATTGAATGGTTTGAAATAATAGCTTTAGATTTGTTTAACATATATTATGTTTTAATTAAACAAAATAGGAGTGAGCATCAAAACATCTTTTTCTATTAAGGATTTAGAAAACTTGTCCGGCATTAAGGCGCACACTATTAGAATATGGGAAAAAAGGTACAATCTGCTTGAGCCTATACGTACGGATACCAATATCAGAAATTATGATCTTGATAATTTAGTCAAGATCTTAAATATCTCACTCCTCAATCAAAGTGGAGTAACAATTTCAAAAATTGCAGTTTTAAGTAAAGATCAATTACACCAGACCGTTCGAGAGCTTGTTTTAAAGAAAAACAGCAGTGATTATGCCATCAGTGCATTCAAAGTGTCCATGCTCACATTTGATCAAGAGCACTTTGACAACACGTTTAACCAGCTACTAACCCATCACTCTTTTCGAGAAGTCTTCCTTAATGTGATTTTGCGTCTGCTAGAGGACATTGGGCATTTATGGACCATAAAGACCATCGTGCCTGCGCATGAGAATTTTATTACAACCCTTATAAAACAGAAGTTACTCATTAATATAGAGCGTGTTAAAAGCCAAAATTTGAATCATGCCAAAACCATGGTCTTGTTTTTGCCAATGCATGAAATCCAT
Source organism: uncultured Flavobacteriales bacterium (assembly GCA_963925545.1). Lineage (GTDB taxonomy): Bacteria > Bacteroidota > Bacteroidia > Flavobacteriales > Schleiferiaceae > TMED14. The sequence continues at coordinate 35,743 of CAWUSA010000012.1, forward strand.
GACTTAGGGCTACTCTATATCCATTTTGAATTATTGCTGAAGGGTTATAAGTCCATTTACTTAGGACCAAGTGTTCCATTAGAGAACCTTAAAGAGCTTCAGAAGCTGTTTACTGAGATTGAATACATCAGTTATTTCACGGTTTCGCCATCGACAGATGATATTGAGGCTTATGTTTCTGCTTTGTACAAGCAGGTTTTGGTTAATAAAGATGAACATGTCCATCTTTTAGGAAGAAAAACAAGATTTATAGACAGCCATAGTCTTCCAAAAAACGTGCATCTTCACGAGAGTATAAATAGCGTGCTTGAAAAGATCGAGAGCTTTTCTGATTTTATTGCCGAATAAAGTTTTGTTTACTTTGTTTATACTTTGACTATATTTGTTAAACAAAATGAAAACAAACAAGGTATCAATCATAGGTTCAGGCTTCGCATCACTTAGTGCAGCATGCTATTTGGCGCAAGCTGGGTGTGTTGTAGAAGTGTTTGAGAAAAATGCCCAACTGGGCGGGAGAGCTCGTCAATTTAAAAAGGAAGGGTTCAAATTTGATATGGGTCCTACTTGGTATTGGATGCCTGATGTTTTTGAACGCTTCTTCAGTGATTTCGATAAGCACTCCTCGTATTATTATACCCTTGAAAAACTTGGACCTGCATACAGAGTCTATTTTGGGAAAGAGAATACTATCGATGTATCTGAAAACTTCTCAGAAATAGTAGCAACGTTTGAATCGATAGAAAAAGGCGCTGGCAAATCATTAGAAAAGTTCATCGCGAAAGCGAAAAAAAATTATGACATAGCAATTAAAGACTTGGTTTACAAACCTGGATTAAGTCCGCTAGAGCTGGTGTCTATGAAAACAGCAAGAGAGTTAAAACAGTTTGTTCTTACGATTTCTGACTCTGTAAGAAAAAACTTTAAAGATGAGAGGTTGCGCCAAGTTCTTGAATTTCCTGTTTTGTTTCTTGGAGCAAAGCCCACAAACACGCCGCTTTTTTACAGTTTCATGAATTATGCTGACTTTGGACTTGGTACCTGGTATCCAAAAGGTGGCATGAAAACGGTCGTTGATAGTTTTGTGGAACTAGCGAAAGAATTGGGTGTGGTTTTTCATGTTGATTCCCCGGTTTCTAAAATAAATATTACAAACAATGAAGCCACTTCAATAGAAGTAAATGGTCACACAATTGATGTAGATACGCTACTTTCTGGTGCGGATTATGCTCATTCAGAAACGTTATTAAGTCCTGCCTATCGAACGTACACGGAAGACTACTGGAGTCGAAAAACAATGGCCCCATCATCCCTGCTCTTTTACGTAGGGTTTTCTAAAAAATTAAAAAACGTGCTGCATCACACATTGTTTTTTGATGGATCTTTTGAGGAACATGCTGTTGAGATTTACGATACGCCTAAGTGGCCGAGTAAGCCTTTATTTTATGCAAGCTTTCCAAGTATTACAGATGAATCTGTTGCGCCACAAGGCAAAGAAGCTGCCACATTCCTGATACCGCTTGCTCCAGACTTAGAGGACACAGCTGCAATGCGCGATAAATACTTTACTATCATTCTTGAGCGCCTTGAAAGACTCACTGATCAATCCTTGAAAGATGACATCCTATTCAAGGAATCGTATTGTGTTCAAGATTTCAAGGATGATTACAATTCATTCAAAGGGAATGCTTACGGCTTAGCCAACACACTGCTTCAAACCGCATTCCTTCGCCCAAAATTGAAGAGTAAAAAAGTAAATAATCTATTTTTTACCGGTCAGCTTACTGTGCCTGGCCCTGGTGTTCCACCAGCAATTATTTCAGGAAAAATTGTCTCTGACCTTATTATTGAACAAAATAAGCAAGCACATGAAACAACTATTTGACGACACCTCCATTGAATGTAGCCAGAATGTTACAGCCATGTATAGCACGTCATTTTCGCTGGCTGTTAAAATGCTGTCAGCTAAAATTCAGCCAGATATCCATGCTATTTATGGCTTTGTTCGCTTTGCCGATGAAATTGTAGACACTTTTCATGACTATGACAAAGAAGCGTTGTTTGATGAGTTTGAAGAAGACTTAAAGAAAGCTTTAGCAAGAAAGATAAGCATGAATCCGATTTTAAATTCGTTTCAATACGTTGTCCACAAGTACAACATTGAATACCGTTTAATCGATGCTTTCATGCATAGCATGCGTGCTGATTTGCATGTGAAAGACTATGACACGACTGATGCTTACGAAGAATACATTCATGGCTCTGCTGATGTTGTAGGACTCATGTGCTTAAAAGTTTTTGTGGATGGGGATGAGGAAAAATACAATCACTTGAAGTTTTCTGCAGAGAAGTTAGGCAGCGCGTTTCAAAAAGTAAATTTTTTACGCGACATTAAAGACGATACTGAATTATTGCAACGCACGTATTTCCCACATCTGGAAGGGCAAACGATAAACAACAACAATAAGCGCATAATAATTGAAGAGATTGAAGCAGATTTTGAAGCTGCATACCTTGGTATCAAAGCCCTTCCATTAGAAGCCAAATTTGGCGTGTACACTGCTTATGTCTATTATAAAAAACTGCTTTCTAAAATAAAAACCATTCCAGCTGAAGAATTGAAAAATCAACGCATGCGCGTTAGCAACCCAGTTAAATTCAGATTACTCGTACAGTCGTTTGTAAAGTACCAACTCAACTTAGTCTAGAAAATGAGACTTAACTTCACTCTTTAATTTAATAGAATTCATGTTGAGCATAATTTTAATAGTTCTTGTCACATTTGTTTTCATGGAAGGCGTTGCATGGTTCATGCATAAGTTCGTGATGCATGGTTTCTTCTGGAACTTGCATGAAGATCATCACAACAAGAAGCTAAGGCCGCACCCGCCTTTTGAGAGGAATGATAGCTTTTTCGTTTTTTTTGCTGTATTGTCAATGTCTTCTTTTGGCCTTTGGTCATTAAGTGGCTTCATTCTTTTTCTAGGTATTGGTATTGGTATTTTTATTTATGGCATGGCTTATTTTGTCGTACACGATTTGTTCATTCACCAACGTATAAAAATATGGACTCGTACAAAAAACCCTTATCTACGTGCCTTAAGGCATGGGCATAAAATGCACCACAAAAACCTAAATAAAGAAGATGCTGAATGTTTTGGAATGCTTTGGGTGCCCATGAAATACTTCAAACGAGAATTTAAATCGTAATGTCTCTTTACCTTTGGATTAATATTTTATCAATTTCGGTACCGTTAGCTGTCAGTTTTCATCCTAGAATAAAACTTTACAAATCTTGGCCTAGTTTATTTGCTGCGATATTCCTGGTGCTAATTCCTTATATAATTTGGGATATTTATTTCACCCAACAAGGCTTTTGGGGGTTCAATGAAACCTACTTATTGGGCGTCTTCATTCTTGATTTACCAATAGAAGAGTGGCTTTTCTTTATATGCATTCCTTACGCTTGCATATTCACACACAAGTCTGTGTTAACGATAAACCCAAAACTTTCGGTTAGTCCAAAGTCAACTAAGGTGATATCTGCAATTATAGCTACCGTATTAATAAGCACAGTAGCTTTAAATACTGGTAAAGCTTACACCGCAATTAGCGGACTATTTGCCCTAGTTGCACTTGCTTTAGCCTTTAAAACAGATAAGAAGCTGCTTGGTCAATACTACTGTACGTTTTTATTTATGCTTATTCCTTTTTTCATTGTGAATGGCATTCTTACGGGCAGCTTCATAGCGGATGAAGTTGTTTGGTACAATGATGTTGCGAACTTAGGTATTCGGCTTTTCACGATTCCTATAGAGGATGTTGGCTATGCATTCTCGCTACTACTACTGAATCTTCTCCTTTACACCAAGTTGAATAGATCTATGTGATCCACAGCTATGTCAGGTAAAGGTTGTTGCAAATAGCCCCGATCAGTCAGCAATTATCAACACCGATTCCAATGGGTAAGGCTTGGATGAATGGATTACCATGTACCAATCGGTGTTTGGCATCACCAGGCTGCTATCCAAAGGCAATGAGAGCATTTGCCCCTTGCCATCGATGAAAAGCTCCAGTTGATCTGCATCAGTAGCTTTAACATAGATATGTAAGCTGTCATGGCTTGACCAGGGATGATTGGCAGGCAATTTTAGCAATTCAACATGAGGCTTGTGGATCTGTGTTGTCTGTTCAGGCCCTACTTGGAGAATCGTGTCATTTTGTGAATCAACACAGGCAAAAGCGTAAAGATTGCTGTGGCCAATCTGAACAGAATCTAAAGCCAAAAGACGGTTATCTGCCTTCAAGGTCTCCAAAAGCAAACCCCCTTCAATGTGTCCTGTGACATTGTCGTGAATAATCAGATCTCCCAAGGTTAAACTGAGGCTGGGCCTGAATGCATTGACATGGTAAAGCTTCATGCTTTTGCTGTCATCGAATGGGTCTATGTTCAGATAATGCCCAATGGCTGCGTATTGGAATGCCACTTTCTGGCCATGAAAATGACCATGGTCTTTCAGCGATTCTGCCAGGGAGATGGCTGCGGACTCCTGGTCGGACAAGGCTTTGGGGTAGGGGTTGTTGATGATGAACACGCCAAAGGTGATGAGCCCTACCAGCCAATAGATGGCATGACGTTGCTGACTGATGCGTACCCATTCCAGGCCTGCGACAGCCAACAATATCAGTGCAGGCAAACTGGTTGTCAAGGTGCGAGGAAGGCCAGCGGACCCCATGCTGCCAAATGCCCAAAGGCTGGCATGCAAAAGCAGAATGCCAATGGCCATTGCGCCGATCAATCGCAGAGCTCCCATCCCCAGGCGGAGAGATTGGGCAAGACCCAAGATCGCCAAAGCCATCACACTGAAGGATGTGAATGCCTGCCAATGGGTCAAGTAATGCGTCCATAGGCCTTGCCCGTAAACCGCTCCCTGTCCACCATAGGGCTGATCACTGAGGATCCAAGTCAAGTCTTTGCCAAACAAGGTCACGCCAACCAAGGTGTAAATCAAAGGGATCCAAGCTGCATGCAACACTTTCAGGCCTTGCCGGCTAATGAGCGCCCAGAGCCCCATGCCTGGCAAAACCACAATGGCTTCAGGTCGAACCATGACCAAAGCCCCCGCAATGCACATAGTCAGAGACCATCGTTGCCTCAGGGCGCTGTGAATGGCCAGGGAAAATCCAGCGATAAACAAGGGTTCTGTCAGCCCACCGAGCACCACATAGCTGAGGCCATTGCTTGCCACCAAAAGCAGAGGGGCTAAGGCATAGGCGCCAAGGTTGAGTTGACGGGCAGATCGCAGGGTCCAGTAGCTTGCCAGGGCAATCAGCAAGGCGTTGAGCAAGGCAATCCCTTGGGGTCCCGCCTGAGCAGGCAAGCAGGCAACCAAAGTAAAAAGGGGCTTGGCCCAATGGTGTACCAGGCCTTCCGGGTGACTGAATCCATGCCTAGCAAAGGCGTAGTGCATCAACCCATCGGTGCTGTCTACCAGGCCCTTTTGCCAGGCAATCAAGACCAGGTAACAAAGGAATACCCCCAGGGGAATCAGCCACATCATGTGCTGTTGAGCTTTGCCCCACCAAGATGTCCTGTGGCTAATCATGCAGTAAAGTTAATCAGGATCAGAACTCCCAGATCATCCCGATGGTGGGAAGCAGGCGACCGGTGTCAGACTGCACCCGCTTTAGGGCGTAGCGACTGGGGTCATTTTCATTGGTCATGGGGTCGCCATTGGCGTCGCGAACAACCGTAAGGTATGGCATCAAGGGGACGTTGCTGGACATGACATTTTGCAGGTCAATGAACCAGGTGTAGCTGTGGTGCTTTCGCGCATAGGTCTTGTCCCAACGGATATCCAACATGGAAAAGCCGCCCAATCGGCTGCCGCTGACATTGGCGTAATCAAAGATGCCGCGTTGAAGCAAGTCCCAGTTGTCCTTCAATGAGGACGTGGCAGAATCAAAGGCCGTGTAAGCCGTGCCAGATGAGTAGCGCCATTTGGCACCAAACTGCCAACCCTTGCCCCAGACTTTGCCCCAGGTTAAGCTCATGTAGTGCCTGCTGTCCCAGACGCTAGGTGCCCACTGCTCTCCAGTCTTTCTGGCATCGCTATGCCCTAGGTTGTAAGAGGCCATCCACCAATAGGATCCCTTGAGTTTTTGTTGCAGAAAAAGCTCCATGCCGTAGGCCCGGCCTTCCGCATCTGGTGAGGACATTTGGTCGCCTACCGCCACATAAGCACCGATGGCATTGGCAAAGGGGATGCGACTTTCTGTGAGAAAGGGCGCGTGATCATAGGCCTTGTAGTAGGTCTCGATAGAGACCCGATAGGTCTGGCCATTTTGGAACTCCAAGCCAATAGCGCCTTGCCTGACTTGTGTACTGGCAACGAATTCATCCTGGTTGTTGGCGTGGTTAGCCGCCAAGAGAATGGCGGAGGGCAACTGACGGTATTGACCCAAGTTGGCATTCAGGGACCAGTCTTGGCTCAAGTGGTAGCTCATGGCCATGCGGGGTGATAGCTGCTTGAGGGGGTTTATCAGCGAAGCATTCAGGTCTGATATCTCTGTGCGTATGCCGGCACTCACCATCAGTTTATTATCCATGAAATGCTGACTCACCTGGGTGTACGCACTCAAGCTGTTGACGCTCAGGCTCGATTGAATGATGGCTGTGTCGACAGCTTGGCCATTGTGCCGCAATTGCCAAATGTCAAAATCCTGCTGACGGTTCACCCATCCCGCGCCATAGGACCATGTCAGGCTTCCCCACTCAACCTCATGTTTGATGTTCATTCGGCGGTTCCGCTCCTCGCCCAAGTAATCCATCTGCTTGTCCTGTTCAAGGTCACTGTTGCCAATGAATTTTTTAGCTTGGTTGCTCACAGCATCTTGGCTGATGACGAGTTCCCACCGGCCATTGTCTGTGAACTTCCGGTACCGGGCGCCAACGACTTCAGTGGTTTGCTCCCCCTCTGGAATGTAGCCTACATTGTAAAGCAAGGCGTCACTGCCCCTGCCTTCGAGGTAGAGTTTGTAGCTGTCCCATCCGCCAAGCCCGATGACGGTCAGGTCACTGCTTGCATTGATCTTGTGATGGATCCTGAGCTGTGCATCCTGGTAGGTAGGCAGGACAGGGATATTGAATAGTTTGAAATAATGCTGAGAAAAGGAATTTCTAACGGAAGCTGTCACCAAGGTATTGTTGCCAACAGGCCCCTCAAAGGTGACGCCATAGTCTGTAGATCCCAAGGTCCATTTGCTGCCCCACCGGTCCGACCGGGCATTGCGCCCCTCCAGGTTCAATACGCCAGAAAGGGCATCTCCCACATGGATGGGGAATGCGCCAGCGATGAGTTCCATGCCTTGGATGTGATCGAGGTTGATCAGGCTGACTGCGCCACCACTTGCTCCCTGGATAGAGAAATGGTTGACCGTAGGCAAGACGATGCCATCAAGTAAGTAGGCATTTTCTGAGGGGTTGCCGCCGCGGAGGGAGATGTTGTAACCGAAGCTGGCCTTGGGGAGCACCCCAGGAAAAGACTGGATTACTTTGCTTAAATCCATCACGGATCCAGGCATGCGCTGCATCTCTGACCAGCTGATGTTTTTGATGCCAAGGGGCGTTTCTGTGGTGGTATGAAAGGCTGTAGCTACAACGGCCACCTCATCCAGGTCAGTGCTTCGATGCACTTCAATGGAAAGGGCGCTTGGTTTGATGTTGGAAATGCGCACCTCATGGATGGTTTGCATCTGTCCCACTGGACTGACAGCCCGCACATTACACAGGCCAATTGGCACCTCGCGAAAGATAAAATAACCCTGCGAATCAGTCCGGAATTTCTCTGAAAAGTTGGCAGATTTCACTTCCACGGTCCAGCCAGCAAGCCCCTGTTTATTTAAGGCGTCAAGGACATGGCCATTCAGGATGCCATGGCTTTGTGCCAGGGTATTGAACGCGAATAAGAAAGTGAGTGCAAAAATAGAAAATGCCCGAAACCATGTTTTCATGGCGCGAAGTTACTGGGCGTTTCTAGGGTAAAATACCCGAATACGATAAAAATAACCCTATTGGTTGAACTGCGTCATGGCCAGCTGTGGGCCGGCTAGAACGAAGGTCTTGATTTGCTCAATAGCGCGTTCAATGCCTTGCTCAATGGCCTTGCTTTCATCGGGGTGCCATGCGCCAAGCACATGCTGGATTTGCTGCCCTTTAGCAAAATCTTGCCCTATGCCAAACCGCAGCCTTGCGTAGTCTTGACGACCCAGCACCTCTTGGATGTCCTTCAAGCCATTATGGCCGCCATCGCTGCCACGCAATTTCAGACGGACATGCCCCAGAGGCAAAGCGATTTCATCCACCAAAACCAACAAGTTGCTCAGGGGAACTTTCTCCTCATTGAGCCAGAAGCGAACGGCTTTGCCAGAGAGGTTCATGAAGGTTTGTGGCTTGATCAATACCAGGGTTCTTCCCTTGATTTTGATTTCTGCCCGATCTGCATAACGATCTGGCTTGAACGAAAAAGTGGATGCCTGAGACCAGGCATCCACTAGTTGAAATCCGATGTTGTGTCGGGTGTTGACGTAGTCTACGCCAGGATTCCCTAAACCAACAATCAGGTATTTCTTCATTCAGCTGCAGCTGCGACTTCAGCGTTTTCAGCGCCATCTTCAGCACCTTCTTCGCCTTCAGTTTCTTCTTCCTCCTCTTCATCAACGGCTACACGAGACGTTTTGACGGTGACGACAACGGCAGAATCTACGTTCAGGATTTCGTAAGGCTTGCCTTTCTTTACTTCAATCATGCGAAGGGAATCGCCAATTCTAAGCGCTTCAATGTTGTGCTCAACCAATGAAGGAATGTCATTGATCAATCCACGAACACGCACGGTGCGTAAAATGATTTTCATGCTGCCGCCATTGCGAACACCTTTTGCCATGCCAATCAAGGCGATTGGCACTTCCAAGGTTACGGGTTTGCCTTCAAGTACTTGAATGAAGTCAAGGTGCTGTACTTCGTCAGTGACAACATGCCACTGTGAGTCCTGAAGGATGGCTTCGTAGACTGTGCCGTTGATGGTGATGGCTGCCTTGCGCGCTTCTTTGGTGTAAAGCAGGTCGCGGAAGCTCAGCGTTGGTGCGCTGAAGTGGATGGGGGCGTCGCCGCCATACATCACACAAGGAACATGTCCTTCTGCGCGAGCAGCTTTAGCGTATTTCTTGCCGAGGTCGGTGCGAAGGGTACCTTCAATGTTGACAGATTGCATGTGGATTGGATTCTAAATTAAAAAAGGAAATGTCCACTGATGGACTGATTGCTGTTAACTGACTTCATCACGGAAGCAAAGAGATCGGCCACGCTGAGAACGCGGATTTTATCATGCGGCTCCTTCAAGGGAATGGTGTCAGTGATGACAAGTTCCGTGATGGCTGAGTTGCTGAGGCGTTCGTAGGCAGGACCTGACAACACACCATGTGTGCAGTAGGCTCTCACCGACTTCGCGCCTTGATCCATTAGCATATCAGCAGCCTTGGTCAGGGTGCCTGCTGTATCTACCATGTCGTCCAACAGGATGACGTTTTGATCTTTCACATTGCCAATGACGGTCATCTTGTCAATGACGTTGGCTTTTTTGCGTTGCTTGTAACAGATTACCACATCGGCGCCCAGTTGGTTACCATAGGCTGTGGCTCGCTTAGAGCCACCCATGTCCGGTGAGGCAATGGTGAGGTTGTCCAAGTTCAAAGCCTTCATGTCTGGCAAGAAAATGGAACTGCTGAAAAGATGGTCTACAGGGATTTCAAAAAATCCTTGGATTTGGTCTGCGTGCAAGTCCATGGTCATCACGCGGGTGGCACCGGCAGCCTCAAGCATTTTTGCATAGAGTTTTGCCGTGATGGGAACCCGTGGCTTGTCCTTGCGATCCTGACGTGCCATCCCAAAGTAAGGCAACACGGCTGTGATATGTCTGGCACTTGCGCGTTTAGCAGCGTCAATCATCATTAACAACTCCATAAAATTGTCTGCGGGGGGCGTGGTGGATTGCACCAAAAAGACCCGGCTTCCGCGAACAGATTCATCAAAGGACGGCTGGAACTCCCCATCGGAAAACTGCTGAATATTCACCTGCCCTACGGGGCTACCATAGGACTTAGCGATCAAGCCAGCGAGCTCAACCGTTTGTCGGCCAGTGAATATTTTTGAAACAGGAATCATATCAGCGATTAAAATCGGGGTGCAAAGGTAAGGAAATTCTCCCTATGTTTGCGCCACTTCTAAGGCCCAGATGGCGGAATTGGTAGACGCGCACGACTCAAACTCGTGTTCCTTTGGAGTGCGGGTTCGATTCCCGCTCTGGGCACATTGATTTTAAGAATGAAAAAGCAGGAAAAATACGACAGGGCATACCTGCGAATGGCAGCCGAATGGGCCCGCCTTTCCACCTGCGATCGACGCCAAGTTGGCGCGCTGATCGTCAAAAATCAAACCATCATTTCTGACGGATACAACGGCACGCCTTCAGGCTTTGATAATGCCTGTGAAGACGATGACGGATTCACCAAGTGGTATGTCCTTCACGCGGAGGCCAATGCTATTTTGAAAGTTGCCAGGAGCACTCAGTCAGCAGATGGTTCAACCTTGTATTTGACCATGTCCCCTTGTCGACATTGCGCCAAGCTGATCCATCAGGCTGGCATCACGCGGGTTGTTTACCAAAGTGAATACAAGGATCTGTCCGGCGTGGATTTTCTCATGAAGGCAGAAGTTGGTACGGAGTACCTTCCGCCATTGGCTGAGTAAGTCTATTGAGCGAGTCACTGCGACAGCTAAAGTTTCAACATAAAAAAAGCCGCCCATTGGGCGGCTTTTTTTTTGAAAGCAGTGAATTACTCAGCTGCCTCTTCCGTTGCCTCTTCAGCAACTTCTTCCGTTGCCTCTTCAGCAACTTCTTCCGTTACATCAGTAGCCTCTGCATCAGCAGAAGCGTCGTTACAAGCTACGAAGGCGACCATGGCCAACGCGCTCAAGAAAAAGCTTACTTTTTTCATAATCCTGTTTTTTTAGTTTAAAAATTTGAAATCCTCTACCAAAGGTAAACGAAAAGTTCAATCATACTAATGATTTATAAGCCTTTAGAGCTTTTTTAACAGGGACTCCATGCTGCACTGTTGCTTGATGTGTAATCCCACGTCTGCGGAAGGAATGCGCTGCTGCGACATGCTATCTCTGTCACGCATGGTAACAGTCCCATCTTCAAGCGATTGGTGATCCACGGTAAAGCACAAGGGTGTGCCAATGGCATCATGCCTTCGGTAACGTTTGCCAATGGCATCTTTTTCATCGTAAGCCATCTGGTAATCGAGGGTCAAATCCTTCATCAGTTGGCGTGCCAATTCAGGCAGACCATCCTTTTTCAACAAGGGAAGAATGGCAGCTTGCGTAGGTGCCAAGGCATAGGGGAGCTTCAAAAGGGTTCGGCTCCCACCCTTTTCCAAGGGCTCTTCCACCAAGCTTTCAGACAGGACTGACAGAAAGAGCCGGTCCAGGCCAACGGATGTTTCCACCACATAAGGCACATAGTTTTCCTTGGTCTCAGGGTCAAAGACACGAAGCTTCTTGCCCGAGTGCTCCTCATGATTATTGAGATCGAAATCTGTGCGGCTGTGAATGCCCTCCAGCTCCTTGAATCCAAAGGGGAACTGGAACTCAATGTCCGCTGCTGCATTGGCGTAATGGGCCATTTTATCATGGTCATGGAAGCGGTAATTGTCTTCAGACAAGCCCATGGCAAGGTGCCATTGAAGCCTTGCTTGCTTCCAGTGATTGTACCACGCCATCTCTGTGCCAGGCTTAACAAAAAATTGCATCTCCATTTGTTCAAACTCTCGCATGCGAAAGATGAATTGACGAGCCACGATTTCATTGCGAAAGGCCTTGCCAATTTGAGCAATACCAAAGGGGATCTTCATGCGACCCGTTTTCTGCACATTAAGGAAGTTCACAAAAATGCCTTGCGCTGTTTCAGGTCGCAAGTACAAGTCAAGAGCACCTTCCGCCACCGATCCCATTTTGGTGCCAAACATCAAATTGAATTGCCGCACGTCGGTCCAGTTATCTGAACCGCTCACCGGGCATTTGATGCCAGCATCGATGATGACCTGCTTCACGCCTTCAAGGTCTTCTGCTTCCAGGCAGGCCACAAACTGGCCCATGATATCCTTTGCCTTGCTGAGGTAGTCCATCACCCGCGGGTTGGTTGAGCGGTAAATCTCTGCATCAAAGCTTTCGCCAAATCGCTTGGCAGCCTTTGCCACTTCCTTGTCAGCTTTTTGCTTCAGCTTTTCCACGTGATCTTCCACCAAAACGTCTGCGCGGTAGCGCTTCTTGCTGTCTTTGTTGTCAATCAATGGGTCATTGAATGCATCTACATGACCGGAGGCCTTCCAAACGGAGGGGTGCATGAAAATGGCAGAGTCCAACCCCACAATATTTTCCTGCAGTTGAACCATGGACCGCCACCAATAGGACTTGAGATTGTTTTTCAGCATGACGCCGTTTTGCCCATAGTCATACACGGCACTCAGGCCGTCATAGATCTCACTGTTTTGGAAGATAAAACCATACTCCTTCGCGTGGGATATTACTGCTTTGAATGCGTCTTCAGGTTGAGCCATGTCAGATAAGTGCTGAAAGGTTGGTGGTGAAAAGTTTGACGGAAATGGCCATGATGATGATACCAAAAACTTTCCGGAGAATGGCGATGCCATTTTTGCCCAACAGACTTTCAAAGCGCTCAGTGTTTTTCAGAACGATATAGACCAATAAGGCATTGATTAAGATGGCAATGATGATGTTTATGACTTCAAATTCTGAACGCAATGAGATCAATGTGGTCATGGTCCCGGCGCCTGCAATCAAAGGGAAAGCAATGGGGACGATGGATGCGGAGTCGGGCTCGGATTCTTTGTAGATGCGAACACCCAGGATCATTTCCAGGGCAAGGAAGAACATGACCAAAGCACCAGCCACGGCAAACGATTCAATATCTACCCCAAAAAGGTTGAGTAAATCTTCCCCGGCAAACAAGAAGATCACCATGATAAGTGTGGCTGCTATTGTGGCCTTTCCCGACTGGATATGTCCCACTTGCTCACGCATGGTGATGATGATGGGAATACTGCCCACGATGTCGATGACGGCAAAGAGGACCATCGTGGCTGACAAAATCTGAGTGAAATCCATGTGCGTTGCAATTGAGTGGTAAAGGTAGTCAGCTTGTCGGCAGGATGTACCTTTGACCCATCATGATTTCTATTGGCAAGACCCTTTCTTCCAGAGCCGTATTTGAAGACGCTTTTTGCTGTGACCTCAGTCGCTGCAAGGGAGCCTGTTGCATTGAGGGAGATGCTGGTGCGCCACTCTCCAAGGAGGAGGTGCAGGTGCTCAAGGATATCTACCCATCGGTCAAGCCGTATTTGCGTCCCGAAGGCATTGCTGCTATTGAGGAACAGGGCACATCGGTGATTGATAGCGATGGTGAGGATGTCACACCGTTGATTCAAGGCAAGGAATGCGCCTTTGTAACCTTCAGCGACAAGGGGGTGGCACAATGCGGTATTGAGCAGGCGCATACCGCAGGGGATATTGATTTTATCAAGCCCCTGTCCTGCCATCTATACCCCATCAGGGTCAGCCAGTTCAGCCAGTATGACGCCTTGAATGTGCACCAATGGGACCTCTGTGCGCCCGCATGTGAACTGGGAAAATCGCTGAAATTGCCCGTATTTCGATTTTTGAAAGACCCCCTGGTTCGCGCCTTCGGTCAAGGCTGGATAGACGAAGCAGAGTTGGTGCATGAAGCCCTTTCCAGGGAAAATGACAAAACCGAGTGAGGCTTTTCTCTTCCCAGTAAGCCGAGGAGATGTGTGAAATTGGTTGAAAAAAAAGTCCTTTGAAATTTGGAATTTCATCAAGCCTTGTCACCATTGAGAATTTGGTTGTTTGATAAAACTCACTTGTTGACAACTCCAGTAGAATGTTCAAATCTATCCCTTGCGTGAGGAATCAAAACGAGCAAGTTTTGTAGAGCACCTAAGGGAGTAGCGTGAGACAGAACCGCATGACCTAAGCCTTAAGATGCTGATAAACAACATTCTAACAGCCGTTTCGACGGCCACTTATTGCCCTTATGTCAACAACATTACCCACCCAAGAGCCCATACTGAAGGCCAATTCAGGCCGTTTTGTGCTCTTCCCAATTGAGCACAATGACATTTGGGAGATGTACAAAAAGACCGAAGCCAGCTTCTGGACGGCTGAGGAAATTGATTTGCACCAAGATTTGGTGGACTGGGAGACCAAGCTCAGTGATGACGAAAAATACTTCATCAAGCACATCCTTGCCTTCTTTGCTGCCTCTGATGGCATTGTGAATGAGAACCTTGCAGAGAACTTCATCAATGAAGTGCAGTACACGGAAGCAAAATTCTACTACGGCTTTCAAATCATGATGGAGAACATTCACTCAGAGACCTACTCTTTGTTGATTGACACCTATGTGAAAGACGCTAATGAGCGCGACAAGCTTTTCAACGCCATTGACAATTTTGAGGCCATCAAGCAAAAAGCGGAATGGGCTTTGAAATGGATTGAGTCCCCCTCTTTTGCTGAGCGATTGATTGCTTTTGCCGCGGTGGAGGGCATCTTTTTCTCTGGCGCCTTCTGTTCCATTTACTGGATGAAGAAACGTGGCTTGATGCCGGGGTTGACCTTCTCCAATGAATTGATATCTCGCGACGAGGGCAGCCATTGTGAGTTTGCGGTTCACTTGCACAACAAGCATCTGATCAACAAGGTCCCCAAGGATCGCATCAAGCAGATTATCACAGAAGCCCTTGACATTGAGCGCATCTTCATCACCGAATCCTTGCCCGTTGATCTGATTGGCATGAACAATCGCTTGATGATACAATACATTGAGTTTGTTGCAGACCGCTTGCTGAGAGAGTTGGGTTGTGACAATATTTACAACGTGGATAACCCGTTCGATTTCATGGACATGATTTCCTTGGAGGGCAAGACCAATTTCTTTGAAAAACGCGTTGCGGAATACCGCAAAGCAGGCGTAGGAGAAGCTGTGGGCGAATCCACCAACGCCTTTGACTTTGACAGCGACTTTTAACCCTTACACATGACCTAAGATGATGTATGTGATTAAGCGTGATGGCCGCAGAGAAGCCATCAAATTTGACAAGATTACCGCCAGGATTCAGAAACTGTGCTATGGTTTTACAGAACACATTGATTCCGTGTCAGTGGCTCAACGAGTCATTGAGGGACTTTACGATGGGGTGTCTACAAGTGAATTAGATAACCTTGCAGCAGAGACAGCTGCAGCCATGACCATCCGTCATCCGGACTACGCCTTGTTGGCTGCTCGGATTGCAGTTTCGAATCTGCACAAAAACACCAACAAGTCTTTCTCTGAAACGATGACGGCCTTGCACGAATACGTCAACCCCAAAACGGGCAAGTACGCCCCGATGATTGCAGACGATGTCATTGAGTTGATCAAAACGAATGCGGCGTTGCTGGATTCATCCTTGATTTACGATCGCGACTTCAGCTACGATTTTTTTGGATTCAAAACCTTGGAGCGTTCCTACCTGCTCCGCATGGAGGGCAAGATCGCAGAACGTCCACAGCACATGTTGATGCGTGTCGCCGTTGGCATCCACAAGGATGACATTGACGCAGCCATCGCCACCTACCAGGGCATGTCAAAAGGGCTGTACACCCATGCCACACCCACCCTGTTCAATGCGGGAACACCTAAGCCGCAGATGTCTAGCTTCTTCCTTTTGCAGATGCAAGACGATAGCATTGATGGCATTTATGACACACTCAAACAATGTGCAAAAATCAGCCAGAGCGCTGGTGGCATTGGCCTGAGCTTGCACAATGTGCGCGCCAAGGGATCTTATATTCGAGGCACCAACGGCACATCCAATGGCCTGGTTCCCATGTTGCGTGTGTTCAATGACACCGCCCGTTATGTGGACCAAGGTGGCGGCAAGCGCAAGGGATCCTTTGCCATGTATCTCGAGCCATGGCATGCAGACATTTTTGACTTCTTGGACTTGAAGAAAAACACCGGCAATGAGGAGGCGCGTGCACGTGACCTGTTCTATGCCATGTGGATTTCGGATCTGTTCATGAAGCGGGTCAAGGAGAATGCCGATTGGTCTTTGCTTTGCCCGAACCAATGCCCGGGGCTGTACGACACCTATGGTGACGACTTTGAAAAGATGTATACCGGTTACGAAAAAGCTGGTAAGGCTAAAAAGGTCATCAAGGCACGTGAGTTGTGGACCAAGATTTTGGAATCTCAAATTGAGACGGGAACGCCTTACATGCTTTACAAGGACGCCTGTAACAGCAAATCCAACCAGAAAAACCTGGGAACAATTCGCTCTTCCAACCTCTGCACAGAGATCATGGAGTACACGGCACCTGATGAGGTAGCGGTATGTAATTTGGCGTCCATTGCGCTGCCTAAGTACATTGTCGATGGCGTATTTGATCACCAATTCCTTTACGAAACGACATACAAGGTGACAAAGAACCTCAATGCTGTCATTGATCAGAACTACTACCCAGTGCCTGAAGCTAGGAATTCCAACATGCGCCACCGACCGATTGGCATTGGCGTGCAGGGATTGGCTGACACCTTCATCAAACTGCGAATGCCCTTCACATCCGATGAGGCCAAGCAATTGAATAAGGACATCTTTGAAACTTTGTACTTCGCAGCGGTTAAGGCATCATGTGACATGGCAAAGGAAGAGGGAGCCTATGAAACCTTTGAAGGCTCACCCATGTCTAAAGGCGAATTCCAATTTAACATGTGGAACGTGTCTGAGGAAGATTTGAGTGGCCGATGGGATTGGAAAGCCTTGCGCAAAGAGGTAAAAAAGGAAGGCGTGAGAAATTCCTTGCTGCTGGCGCCCATGCCAACGGCATCCACCTCACAAATCCTTGGCAACAATGAGTGCTTTGAACCTTACACCACCAACCTGTACACCCGTCGGGTGCTATCTGGTGAGTTCATTGTGGTGAACAAGCACCTTCTCTTGGACTTGGTTTCCCTAGGCCTTTGGGATGATGACGTGAAAAATGCCCTGATGGCTAACAACGGATCCATTCAAAACATTGACTGCATTCCTGACAACATTAAGGAGCTTTACCTCACCGTCTGGGAAATGAGCATGAAGGACATCATTGATATGGCTGCTGATCGTGGTGTTTTCATTGACCAGTCTCAGTCCATGAACCTCTTTGTAGAGTCACCTAACATGGGCAAACTCACATCCATGCACTTTTATGCATGGGAGAAAGGGCTCAAAACGGGCATGTATTACCTGCGGACCAAAGCTGCATCTGCAGCCATCAAGTTCACCGTCAAAAAGAAGGTGGAGAAGATTCCTGATGATGAAGCATTCAAGCTAGAAGATGCGAATGTCAAGGTTGCTGTCAAAGAGCAGCTGGAAACAATGGCTGATAATGAGGCACTCAAAACAGAGGAGACCGCCGTCAAGGTTGCTGTCGAGGTTGCTGTCGAGGTTGCCGAAAAGCCCGCGGTTAAATCCGTGAGCATTGATTACACAGCAGAAGAAATTCTGGCTTGCTCCATTGATAATCCGGACGATTGCGAGGCCTGCGGGTCTTGATCAGCCTCACAATTAACCTTACAACCCGCAACATTGTTGCGGGTTTTTTTATGCAAAACCTTGATGTTGAAAACATTGGCTAAAGGTCTTTGGGTCGCATGTAAAAATTTAGGTAACTTAAGGACACCTAAACAACACTAAATCATCACTTATGTCAACAGAGTCAGAACAGCGCGAAACGCGACGACAGCAATGGCTTCGACAGCGCCGCGAAAGAAAGCTCGCTGAGCAGGCTAAGGACAATGAGTCGGCCGGATCCACCATGCTGCTCTTGGTAGCAATCATTGGCGGTATATGTTTCTTTGCTTGGTACCTGAGTTGAGCGATTCAGCCCCGCTTGGGTTGTAAATTTGCGCCATGAACTGGCGAAATATTCTGGGTGGCGGATTCCTTGGTTGGACCTTTGGCGGTCCCATCGGAGCACTGTTGGGAGCAGCATTAGGCAATGCAGTTGGAGACCTTTTTGGATCCAATGAGGGTCAAGGCAAACCATTCATCACTTCTGAAGGTGATTTCCATGCCAGCCTTTTGGTGCTTGCATCCATGGTCATGAAGGCAGATGGTCAAATTGACCCCAGGGAGCTGAACCATGTGCGTGAGCAGTTCAAGCGATGGTTTGGTGCAGACAAGGCGAATGCCAGCTTCATGGTGTTCAATGACTTGGCGAAGTCCCGTCCAAAAATCACCCTGGTTTGCGCACAAGTTCGACAACATATGGCCCTGCAAGGCCGCATTCAAATTGTCAATTTCCTCTTTGAATTGGCCGTGATTGATGGCTCACTCAAGCAGGCTGAGCAGGCTCAAATTGCCAGGATTGCCAGGTACCTTGGCCTGGGTCAACTAGATTTCCAGCGATTGCATGCCATGCATTCCAGGATTCAGCAGTACGACCCCTATGCCGTGATGGGCATATCGCGCACAAGCACAGACAAGGACATCAAGGCAACCTACCGTCGATTGGTCAAAAAATACCACCCCGATGCAGTGATTGGGATGGGGAAGGATGTCGTGGCTGAAGCGGAAGTAACCTTCAGGAAAATTCAGACTGCCTATGAGCAGATCTCTAAAGAACGCGGCATCAAATGACCTTCCAGACACCTATACAATCAGAATTGGCTCACTTTGACAAGGTCTTCCCCAAGGCCTTTGCCAGCCATGTACCCTTGTTGAATGTCATCCTCAAGTATGCCATTAAAAAGAAGGGCAAGCGATTGCGACCTGCCTTGGTTTTCTTGATGGCTAAGGCCCTGAATGGTAGCGTCAGTGAACGCAGCACCCGGGCTGCAACCCTTGTGGAGTTGATGCACACAGCAACCCTTGTGCATGACGATGTGGTTGATCAGTCCCTGATGCGTCGTGGCAGTTACAGCATCCAAGCCCTCTGGCAAAAAAAGGTGGCTGTGTTGGTGGGTGATTACATGCTATCCAGGGTTTTGCTTCTTGCGGTGGAACACAAGGATCACGATCTCCTAGGTCATGTCAGTCAAGCAGTCAAGGCTATGTCGGAAGGCGAATTGCTTCAAATGGCCAAGGCAAGGCGATTGGACATCGATGAGGCCGTTTACGAGGATGTCATCCGTCAGAAAACTGCCTCGTTGATGGCAGCCTGCTGTGTTGCAGGCGCAGCCAGCGTGGATGCAGATGAAGCTGCGCAAGCAATGGCCAGGGCTTTTGGCGAGGCGCTGGGAATGGCCTTTCAAATCCAAGATGATCTCTTGGATTTTGATCGATTTGCAACGACGGGTAAGCCCGCAGGCATTGATGTGAAGGAGCAGAAAATGACCCTGCCATTGATTCATGCCCTGTCCATGGCCAATACCAGTCAACGTCGCGAGATGGTCGGCATCGTCAAGAAAAAAACCAATGACCCACGGGCCGTGGCTTCCTTGATGTCAACCGTGGTTGAACTTGGCGGCGTGCGTTATGCAGTCAAGCGCATGGGACAATGGCAGGATGAGGCATTGACCCACTTGCATGCCTTGCCTGAGTCAGCTTCCAAGGAGTCCTTGAAAGCCCTAGTGGACTTTGTAGCAAGTCGCCGTTCTTGAGTGACATTATGGTCTTAACTTGACCCTTCTATCATGGGAAGAATAACCACCGCTTGCATTGACAAAATCATGGACGCCATCCGAATCGAGGAGGTGGTCGGTGATTTTGTGACCTTGAAAAAAAGTGGCTCATCCTTCCGCGGAATGAGCCCCTTCACCAATGAAAAGACACCGTCTTTTTATGTGGTGCCGTCCAAGCAGATTTTCAAAGACTTTTCCTCAGGTAAGGGGGGGTCTGCTGTGTCTTTTTTGATGGAACATGAGCAAATGTCCTACCCTGAAGCCCTCCGGTGGATTGCTGAAAAATACCAGATTGAGATCGAGGAAGAGGAGCAGTCTCAGGAGCAAATGGATGCGCAAAGTGAGCGAGAGAGCTTGATTGCCGTGACGGCATTTGCGGCCAAGCAGTTCACGGAGTGGTTGTGGGAGCACGACAAAGGCAAGGCCATCGGCCTAACCTATTTTAGAAACCGAGGATTCACCGATGAGATCATCAAGTCCTTCATGCTTGGCTATGCATTGGAAGCGCGTGGCGCTTTGCATGATGCAGCCATTAAGTCAGGCTTTGTGAAGGCCTACCTGGTTAAATCGGGCCTGTGCATTGACCGTGAGAACGGCAGCCCTGTGGATCGATTTTGGGGCCGTGTGATGTTCCCCATTCACAACATGGCTGGAAGGATCATAGGCTTTGGTGGGCGCGTCCTTGACAGCCAGGCAAAAACAGCGAAATACCTTAACAGTCCGGAGTCAGACATCTACCACAAAAGCAAGGTGTTGTACGGCCTGTACCAGGCTAAACAAGCCATTGCAAAAAAAGACCGTTGCCTCATTGTTGAAGGCTACACCGATGTGCTGGCCATGCATCAGGCAGGGGTTCAGCACGTGGTGTCTTCATCGGGGACTGCTTTAGGACTGGATCAGATTCGCTTGATCAAACGCCTGACCAATAATGTGACCTTGCTTTTTGATGGCGATGCAGCGGGTTTGCGAGCATCCTTTCGGGGCATCGATTTGTTGCTGGCTGAAGGCCTACTGGTTAGGGCCGTGCCATTGCCTGAAGGGGCAGATCCAGACTCTCTAGCTCAGAGCATGGATGCGGAAGCCCTGCAGGCCTACTTGACTGAGCATGAACAAGATTTCATGGTCTTCAAATCAGACATTTTGCTGGCAGAGGCTGGGGATGACCCCATTGAACGCGCAGAGGCAAAAAAGGATTTGGCATTAAGCCTTTCAAAGATCCCCAACCCGATTTTGCGTGAAGAATACGTTCGCGCCACAGCAAGGAAATTGGGCATGGATGAGCAAACCCTGCATGACGAGCTCAGTCGATTGCAGGCTGCAGCAAACCGAGAAGTCAATCGACGCCAGCCACAACAAGCACCCACACTCAGCCCCGTTGAAGCAAGTGCACCGACTCAGCGCCCGCCAGCCTATGAGGAGTCACTCATGAAGGCATTGATTCAGCATGGTGAAACAGCCATAGAGGTTCCGGACCCTGAGCAAGAAGGCAAGACCTTGACGGAGAAATCGGGAACCTTCATCATCGAAGAAGTTTTATCGGATAACATGGACTTTTCTCACGCTCCTTACCAGCAACTCTTTGATTTGATATCGCATGCCTGGGATGAGCGAAGGCATTTGATGACATCGGATGAACTGCTTCGCTACCCCGATCAATCATTGGTCAGCCTGGTAGCAGATTTGCATGCAGAGAAGTACCAATTGGCGCAGTGGGAGAAAAAGGAAATCATGGTAGCGAATCCGTTGGAGAGTTTAAGTCTTCACATTCAGCAGTCGATACTTCGCTTCAAGGAGGCCACCATTGATCGCCACGTGAAGGACATCATCGCCACTTTGCAAGCGACAGATGATTCAGACAAGCAAGCATTGCTTGAGAAATTTGGGCGATTGCAAACGCTGCGCAATGCGTTGCGAGAGCAGCTCAGGCGAGTGGTATAATTCAGCAGGTTTTCAGGAAGCTGGCTTGAAACCCAGGAGGTCATCCATGGTTTGGGTTGCCACGGCATGGTAGCCAGGTCGTGCTGCTTGGTAAATAGTCATGGCCCAATCTTGATCACCTGCTTCCAGCATTGCCTTGTAGGTTGGCGTCAAGAATTTGCGACGACCAACCGATGTCAGGAATTGCTCTACAACTGTTTGGAAGCCGTCCCCACGGTATTGCAAAGGAATTGCTAAGGCAAACCAGGCAGCTTGAATCTCAGCGTTGCTGGATGCTGTCAAATGGTACATGCCATCAAGGGCGGTGACCTGTGATAGATCTGCACCCTTGTTTCCCAATTGATCCAGAAAACGCAGCCATTCATGGGTGGTCCATTGATCTTGAGGCATGAGTGAACCTTCAGCAAGGAAGCCATCAAGGGCCAGGTCCACTGCTTCAAACCTGAGGGGCGGCAAAACGGGGCAATTGTCCGGAAGCCCCGTGCCGTAGACCCATTCTTCACCACGAATCTGCTCCCAGGTTGCTGCGTCAAGCAATTGATCCTTGAGGTAGGCAATGAAGCGATCGGTTGTCATAGACTTGAACTGGTGATCTTGGAAATACGTTGTTAAAAAGGCGTCAAAGGTTTCTTTGCCAACGGTTTCCTCTATCAAAAGCAAGAAATGAAAGCCTTTGTCGTAGGCAATTGCGGTCATGGCATCATCAGGGTTGCGCCCCTCCAAGGCGATATCTAGTTTGCTGTCCTCTGGGTGCTTTGCCATCATCTCATTGACTTCGTCCACAAGGCCTGCATGGGACAATGCCCTGAGCATGTTGGCGTAGTCTTCGCCATAGACGGCGGCCATGATGCGATGCTCAAAGTAGACGGTGAAGCCCTCATTGAGCCAGAAGTCATTCCATGTGGCATTGGTGACCAGGTTGCCGCTCCAGCTGTGTGCCAGTTCATGCGCAATCAGGGAGACCAAACTCCGGTCACCGGTGATCACTGTGGGCGTTAAAAAGGTCAAACGGGGATTTTCCATGCCGCCAAATGGGAAGGAGGCAGGCAGTACCAACAAATCGTATTGGTCCCATGCATAGGGGCCATACAATGCTTCTGCCGCTTGAATCATAACTTCAGTTTCCGCAAATTCCCAGGCAGATTTTTCTAAAATAGCGGGCTCAGCGTAGACGCCTGTTCGCGGGCCTGTGGACTGAAAGGCCAGATCGCCAACGGCCAATGCCATGAGATAGCTAGGGATGGGTTGACGCATGTCAAACTCGTATATCCCGTCCTCTGCAATTGTCGTGGGGTTGGTAGCACTCATCACGGCCATGAGGCCCGATGGAACTTTCACATTGGCGTGGTAGGTAAACCGCACGCCTGGACCATCCTGGCAGGGGATCCAAGTTCTGGCAAGAATGGCTTGGCTTTGGGTGAAGAGAAAGGGCTGTGTTTTACCATTGGTCTGTTCGGGGCGCAGCCATTGCAGTGCGGTTGCATCAGGTGCGGAGATATAGTGAATGTCTGCCACATAAGTGCCAGTGACAGGTTCTGATGGCACAATACAGATGCCTCGCCCTAAGAGCTCATTGGCCTCCCCATGGTGCCAGTCTACGGGCTTATCATCCACGGTGATGGATTGGATTATTAAACCATCACTGTCCAAAAAGATGCTGTCGGCATCATGGCAATCAAAGGTGATCGAGGCAATGCCAAGGATGGCCTTAGCACGAAAATCCACTGCCATATCTAAATCTAAATGCGTCATGACGGCTTGTGCGGGTCGGGCGTGACTGTGTGGATCCATGGCTTGTTCGTTTGCGGTGTTAGACGGGGTGGTCTGGCAGGCTAGGGCTAGAAGACTAAGGGCTGCCAAGGCGACAATTTTTTGCATCCTGCAATGTAGGTCAAATGCCTAGTTTTGCCACATGCTATCATTCAACCAACGAAAAGACAACAGGCCATTTTGGCTGAAAATGCTCATTCTGGCCTTGTGTATCACCGTGACTGATGCCGTGATGTCATCGGTGACCTTGGACCATTTTTCGACAGCGATTTGGGTTGCCTTGCTTTTGACCTTGCTCAATGCCACCATCAAGCCATTGCTTATTTTACTGACCATCCCCTTGACTGTGGTCTCTATGGGGCTCTTTCTTTTGGTGATCAATGCCGTCGTCATTCTGATTGCTAGTAGCTGGGTTGGAGGCTTCAATGTGGAAGGCTTTTGGTCGGCCCTTGGGTTCTCTATTGTGTTGACCCTGGTGTCCAGCTTGTTGAATGGTAAATCGTCCAACTCTCAAGGGAGAAAGGCATCGAAGGAGCCAGCAGGTTGGCACATGCCGCCCAAGGGTTGAAACGAAAAGACAGGCTTTAAGACAGGCCGTGAATCAGGCCATTGCCGACCAATGACATGCCTTCACCTGCTGGTGTGGGGGAGATCGCTGTCACAAGGACCAGATGGCTGGCAGAAATGGCTGATTCATCCATCAAATGCAAGGGAATTATTGGCGTTTCATCGAAGCATTACATAGCGAATGTAATCACTGCCATGAAGCTCAAAAACCACACTGCTCAACCACCCCTCTGCCTCTGCGCGGTCATTGAGTACCGGGTAGCAACGGAGGGGGCCAATCAGGTGGCTCAATGGCTGATCACTGGGGAAGTCAATGTAGATGGCTTGACCGTAGGGGATGGATTCTTGCATGAGGTCTGAAAGATCCATGTTGCCAATGGCAAAGCCTTCTTCTGCCATCACCACGGCAACAAAGCTTAGCAAGCTGTCTTGATGAATGTCGTTGGGGTTGTTGTAATACAGCCCGACCCGATCAGTCATGTGAAGGCCAAGCGATTCCGCTGTGGAATCCAAGCGTTCAAAGGACTTCCCAATGGTCTTGTAGGGCCCTTCATGCACGTAGCCAGCCAGCTCATAGCCTCCTTCATAGCCATCTTGAATGACCAGGGTTGTGAAGAAGCCAAGGACCCACAACAGGATCATGACAAGGCTTGAAATGATGGCAGAAATGATGGCGAGTTGTTTCATGACGGTTCAAAGGTAGTTTCTGAATGCTTGTGGACTTGTACCTTGCAGGGCCAATTTGACTGCCCATGAAAGACCTGAACCAAACCCGTATCACCGTTTATTGTGCCTCATCAGCCATGTCATCCGAGAAGCATTTGCTTGGCGCAGATCAAGTGGCTGCTAGTCTTGTTGAAGCAGGGGCATCCCTGGTTTATGGTGGAGGGAAAACGGGATTGATGGGCCGCGTGGCTGATGCAGTGCTGGCTCTTGGCGGCAAGGTTCAAGGCGTCATGCCAGCATTTCTTTTCGCTAATGAAGTCAATCATCCGGGCTTGACAGAGCTAATTCAGGTCGAGAATATGCGCGAACGCAAACATTTGTTGATGCATGATACAGAAGGCATCATTGCCTTGCCTGGCGGTTGCGGTACCTTGGAAGAATTGATGGAAGCCATCACCCTCAAACGGCTGGGTCAATACCTCAAGCCCGTAGTCATTGTGAACCAAGATGGCTTCTATGATCCTCTAATTGAGATGTTTGACAGCATGGTTGAACAGCAATTCATGCGACCAGAGCACTTGGATCTCTTCACGGTGGTCACGCAGCCGGCAGATGCCATCGATGCAATTCGACGGACCCCGGATATTGACAAATCCATCCTTCAGAAGGCCACTTACAAGACCAAAACAAGCTGAAATCAAAAAAAGTAGGTGCAGATATTTTGAATTCTACCTGAATGGCATACTTTTGTGAGCCTTAGAACAATCCTCTAAATTTAACCTCATATAAAACGCATGAAAAAGGTTTTCGCTCTGCTCTTAATAGCAGGGATGTTGTTTTCTAACAATCTCATGGCACAGGAAGCTGAAGAAGCTCCCGCCACCACCGAAGAAGTTGCTGCCGTTGAGGCATCAGCCGATGACTCCATGGCTACTGAAGCTGACACCACTGCTGTTGCAAGTGTAGTTGCAGTTGAAGAAGAAGCTGCCCCTGAAGAGGAAGCATCGTTCACCCAAGTACTGAAAAAGCAATTCATCGATGGAAACCCTGCCTTCATGTCTTTTGTTTTGGTTTGTTTGATCCTCGGTCTGGCACTTGCCATTGAGCGCATCATTTACTTGACCCTATCCACCACCAATAACGATAAGCTTCTCGCTGAAGTTGAGATCGCTTTGAACAGCGGCGGTGTAGATGCAGCTAAAGACGTTTGTCGCAATGCACGTGGACCGGTTGCTAGCATTTTCTACCAAGGCCTGGACAAGGCCGGAGATGGTCTGAATGTGGTTGACAAGGCTGTTGTCTCTGTTGGCTCTGTTGAGAACGGCAAGCTTGAGCGCGGCGTTTCTTGGATCTCATTGTTTATCGCACTGGCCCCTATGTTAGGCTTCATGGGTACGGTGATCGGTATGATTGACGCATTCGACGCCATTGAAGATGCTGGAGATATTTCTCCGGGACTTGTTGCCGGCGGCATCAAGGTGGCTTTGTTGACAACCGTATTTGGTTTGATCACTGCCATCATCCTCCAGGTTTTCTTTAACCTCATTGTTGCAATGATTGACAACATCGTCAACAAGATGGAAGATGCTAGCATCTCCTTCTTGGATCTCATTGCTCAACACACCAACAAGTAAAAACAGCAGTATGAAAAACGCTCGGGCTATTTCAATGGGCGCTGCTGTGCTAGCAGGCTTGATTGGGTTGATCCCCACACTGGGCATTTTGCTCGTTAGTGATGGTGATATCTTTATTGGTTCTGCGGTTGTTGCAACGGAAATATTGATTGCTTTGACCGCCTTGCTTGCACTAGCTAGTGCAGGCTTTGGTATGGTACTCAATCCAGGTAATCTTCGCAAAACAGCCATCAGCATTGCTGCGCTTCTCGCTGTCTGTCTCATCAGTTACTTGATGTCAAGCGGCGCTGATTTCGCATCTTACAATGATGTCACTGAAGCAACATCCAAATGGGTTTCATTTGGTTTGAATGCATTTTATGTGACCTTCTTATTGGGTCTGGGAGCCGTTGGCTACTCCTTGATTCACGGCATGCGTCAATAACTCACGATCATGGCAAGAAACAAACGTGCAACACCGGAGATCAATGCAGGATCCATGGCGGATATTGCCTTTTTGTTGTTGATTTTCTTCTTGGTCACGACGACAATGGATGTGGATAAAGGATTGGCGGTCAGGTTGCCACCATGGTCTGAAGAGCCGCAGGATGAGTCCAATGACATCAAGGAGAAAAACATTTTTGTGGTTTTGGTTAATGCTAATAATGACTTGCTGGTTGAGGATGACTACCTATCTATCGATCAGTTGCGTTCAGCGGCAAAGGACTTCATTGACAACAATGGCGACGGAACCTGTGAGGTTTGTCGTGGCCTTCAGTTGCCATCAAGCTCTGATAACCCAAAGAAGGCGATTTTGTCTATGCAAAATGACAGAGGCACAAGCTACAGCACCTATGTGACGGTACGCAACGAACTCATTGCTGCGTACGCGGAGCTTCGTCAAGACTTGGCGCTGCGCCGATTTGGCATCGACTATACGGACCTGTCCGATGAAAGCCGCAAGGAAATCAATGCGTTCTACCCACAGATTATTTCTGAGGCGGAACCAGTTAAAATTGGAGGCTAATGTCAAAGTTTAGCAGTAAGAAGTCCAAGGAATTGCCTGCAGTGAATACGGCATCATTGCCTGACATTGTATTCATGCTCCTATTTTTCTTCATGGTGACAACAACCATGAGAGATCTTGAAATGTTGGTTGGCGTATTGAAGCCTAAAGCAACAGAAATTCAAAAAATTGAGCGAAAAGACTTAACGACCTACATTTATGTGGGCACTCCCAACAACACTGAATCCTATGGATCTGAGCCCCGTGTTCAGTTAGATGACCAATTAGGTTTAGTCAGTGATGTGCAAGCATTTGTCATCCTCAAGCGCGAGGAAATCAATGAGAAAGAGCGTCCCAAATTCATGGTCTCTATCAAAGCTGACGTGAATGTGAAGATGGGTTTGATCTCTGACATCAAACAAGAGTTGCGCAAGGCACAAGCATTGAAGGTCATGTATTCGAGCAGCCCTGCGTCGTCTGCTGAAGACCTTTACCGAAGCATGTAAGCTGTTTCACAATTAAAACACAGCCCGCTGCTTGCAGCGGGTTTTTTTATGCCTTGTTGGCTGATTGAATCACCACATAGCTGGCTGCAATGGCTGCCAGGCTGCATATGGCAATGGCCAACACAGGCATGCTGTGATCCCCGCTGAGCCGTTCGGGCCCGCCTTGCATGACAAAGCCATAGACAATGGCATTGTGAAGCGCATGCGCGGCTATGGGGACCCACAGCTTACCTGTTACTTGGTAGGCATAGCCAATGATGAGCCCACCGGCAAAGAGGTAGGGCACTTGCAAGGGAAGGCCATGGGCAAGACTAAAAACCAGGGCTGTAAGCACCAGGGCCAACCGATGACTCATCACCTGACCAAGCAAGCGCTGGATTCCTCCGCGAAAGAAGTACTCTTCAGCCACGGCGGGCAACAGGATGACGGTGAGGGCGCCCATCAGGCGGTAAGCCCATCCAGGCATGAAGATCATTTGACCAAAGAGCTCTGCGTGGACTGCTGATTCTGCTATTTGTTTCTGTACCCAGGTGATGTTGCTTGCCTCAGCTAAGCCTAACAAGCCGTTCATGGCATACTCAGCCAATGGCATCCACAAGCTGAATAGGCCGATGGCAGAAAGGACGACTGTCAGCGTCAGGGGGCCTTGTTGACCAATTGATTTGACTTGTTTGAACAGCCAGTAGCCGGGAATCATCATGGCCCCGATGGTGGTGAACCATTGCAAGATGATCAAATTCATTCCCTTTGGGACATCAATCATCGTGGTTAGCCAGCTGCCAATGAGCAACATGGCCATCGTGGAAACGATGATGAGTCCAATGAAGGTCAGGGAGATCTTAGTGAAGGATTGGCTCTGTGCTTTCATGCCGTAATTTTGTCAAAAGTCGTACAGGAATTTTAGATGGTCAAAATTGCCGACATACCGGTGGGAGATTTCCCTTTGTTGCTTGCTCCTATGGAGGATGTGAGTGACCCCCCCTTTCGCAAATTGTGCAAGACGCATGGTGCAGATGTGATGTACACGGAGTTCATTTCATCTTCTGGATTGATTCGCGATGCGGCCAAGTCTATGGCCAAGTTGGACATCTTTGAATACGAACGCCCTATTGGCATTCAGATATTTGGCAATGACCTGGAAGAGATGCGAGAGGCTGCAGCCATTTGTGAAAAGGCAGGCCCTGACATCATTGACATCAATTTTGGTTGCCCGGTAAAGAAGGTAGCGGGCAAAGGCTCCGGGGCAGGTATTTTGAAGGATATCCCTAAGATGGTTCGCTTGACAGAAGCTATTGTGAAGGCAGTAGACCTACCCGTGACGGTGAAAACCCGCCTGGGCTGGGATGCCGACACCAAGTACATTGTTGATGTAGCTGAACGACTGCAAGATGTTGGTATTCAAGCCCTTTCAATTCATGGGCGCACACGTTCTCAGATGTACAAGGGCGAGGCAGATTGGAGCTTGATTGGCGAGGTAAAGAACAACCCACACATGCATATCCCCATATTTGGCAATGGTGATGTGGATAGCCCAGAAAAGGTTGTAGCCATGAAAAATCGCTATGGCGTGGACGGCATCATGATTGGTCGAGCAGCCATTGGCTACCCATGGATATTCAATGAAATAAAGCACTTCATGGCAACAGGTGAGCATTTAGCTCCGCCATCCTTGCAGGCCAGGGTGGATGCAGCGAGGCAGCATTTGACAATGTCCATCGCTTGGAAGGGGGATGACCTGGGCCGTATTGAGATGCGACGTCACTATGGCAACTACTTCCGGAACTTCCCGCATTTCAAACCATTCAGGATGGCGTTGGTGACGTCCAATGATAGCCAGGAGGTCTTTGACACCTTGGATGCCATCGTGACAGATTATGCAGCGATTTTTGAAGCTGAGCAAGCAAAGGCAGTGATGCCTTAACGCAGCAATTCAGTTTGAGGCCGTATGCGCTGCGCTGCTAACCAGGCAAGCAGGGTTCCAACCAATACCACAAAGCCCCAGGTGAGCCAAGCGAATGTCCATGACCAGGCAACAGGGTAGGCATCAACGATGTAACCTTGGCCTAAACTCAACCAACCAAAGGTTGATTGTCCAGCGATGATGGCGCGACCCATAAGGAGTCCGAAGCCCCCACCTAGGATGCTCATCCACAGCCCGCCCCAGGTGTAGGCAGCCTTGACCCTTGTCAAGGGCATTCCCATGGCAACCAAGGTGGCCGTTTCACGCTTGCGCTCCAGGGCCATCAGGGAGGTGGCCGCGTACAGCCCTAAGGAGGCGAGCAGCACGATGAAGGCAAGGATGGTGATGGTCACCAACCGTTCAGATTTCAACACATTGAACAAGGTCCGTTCCCAGTCTTTGGGTTCTTTGCAGAGATAGTCGCTAGCTGCCAGGCGAAAGGCTTCCATGTCAGCACCCGATTTTAACCAAACTTTCACCTGACTCAACTCATGGCCTGTCCACTGTTGCAGGCTGGCTAAGGGGATGAGCACCACATGTTCATCAACTTGTGGGTGGGCAAAAAAGATGCCATCGATTTGTAGTGCCTGACGGCTCATGTCTTGGTTACTCTCTGGCCACATGGCTTGCACTATAGATCCGAGACCATAGCTGTTGATCCCCATTTTCATGGCAACGCCTCTGCCTAGCAAGGCGGATCGACTGCCCCAGTGGTCGGGATTGGCTGTCAGTAAGCTGTCAGTCCAGCGACCGGTGCCTGCATGGGGGGTGACAAAGGATCGTTGAACAGCCACCAGTGTGACCAGCGCTTCTTGCTCGCCATGCTTCAACAAGGCCTGCTGTTCCAATACCGGTTCAAAATCTGCAATGTCGGGGTGCGTCAACAGCGCATCCAAAGCCTCGTCCCAGGCCAGGTCTGTCCCTTCAAGGGGTAAGATGCTGACATGCGGATGGACGATGTCATAATTCTTTCGGATCAGATTCTCTAAGCCATTGAAGGCGGAAAGCACCACCATCATGGAGGCAGTTCCAACCATGATGCCCGCAGCAGCTGAACGCGTCACTGTTCCGCTCAGGCGGCGGCTGATGACCATTCGCCATCCAAGCTTTGCGGACAGTCTCTTCACCGAATGGGGTTTTCTCCACCGCCTTTGAGCAGGCGTTCGATGTTTTCTTGGTAGTCTAGGCTATCGTCCAAGTAGTATTTTAAGTTGGGAACCACGCGGAGTTGGTGACGAACCCGTTGACCTAACTCATTGCGAAGGGCAGGGGCATTAGCCTCAACATGCACCATGACCTCATCGCTGTACTTGGTCGGAAAAACAGACAAGTAGACTTTGCAAAGCCCCAGGTCTGGTGTGACGCGTACTTTGCTGACGGTGATCAGGGTGCCTGTGAAAGTTGACTTTGCAACGAGTTGAAAGATCTCTGCCAAATCTTGTTGCAAAACGGATGCGATTTTTTTCTGTCTCGTTGTCTCCATGCGACAAAGGTAGATGTTGGCGTTATAAGTGCATCACCCTGATGCATCCCATCCTGAACTCAGTACCTTCGTCCCCATGTCTCCCTTTGTTCGTGTATTGAGCCACGCCGGCTCTGCAAAATCCTCTGCCTTGGTTGCCGGCCTATTGTATGTTGGCTACACCATCATGTCCTTGGTGGGGATTGGGATGATTATTCCGGTGATGGATATCATATTGGACAGTTCTCAGCAGCTGAATACCCGGCCTCAGGTCATTCAGGACGTGGACAGTCTGCATGCCTGGCTTGCTTATGGGGTGACTTTGGGCATCAAGGCTTATGGCCCAATGGGCATCTTGTGGCGCATCTGTTTGGCGGCCATGGGCATCTTCGTTATCAAGGCTGTGCTCCGCTATGGTGCCATGTGGCAGATGGCCACGCTCAGGTCACAGATCGCTGCTAACCTGCGATCGGCCATTCATCGCAAGGTGCTCAAATTATCGCCAGGGACCATGAGCGATCAACGCAAGGGCGACATCCTGGCCCGCGCATCCACCGATGTAACTGAGATTGAGTGGGCTGTTTTGACAGGCTTGGAGCTCTTGGTTAGAGAGCCATTGATCATCCTGGGTTCGTTGGCTATTTTGCTTGCCATGAGCGTGAAGCTGACGCTGTTCATTCTGCTGGTTGCCCCCTTGAGTGCCTGGCTGCTGCATGTGGTTGGTAAGAGGCTCAAACGCAAATCATCCACGGCTCAATCTGCCCTGGGTCAAGTACTGGCTTCCATGGAGTCAACCCTGAGTGGCTTGAACCTGATTCAGGCCTACCAGGCAGAGACAGCAACACAGCAGCAATTCAACCAGATCAATCAATCGGCCATGCATGCCACGCAAGCCGTTCACCGCAAGCGGGATTTGGCAAGCCCCATCTCAGAGGTCATCGGGGTGGGAACCCTCTTAATGATTCTGCTCTATGGCGGTTCAGTAGTGTTGACGGGTCAAGGAATGACAGGCGCTGCCTTGGTGGGGTTTGTCTTGTTCTTCTACCAATTAATTCCTGCCTTCAAGGCGGTGACCATGGCGATCTACAATGTGCAAAAAGGAAGTGCTGCCGCAGACCGGTTGTTTGAGATTTTGGATTTGAAAGAAACCATTCATGAGCCAGCCAATGCATTGAATTGGCAGTCACCAAAAAACGGGCCTGAAGTCATTGCCTGGGACAATGTGACCTTCACCTATCCAGGCGCTGATCGCCCGGCCATTGATCAGCTGTCTGCAGAGATACGCCGAGGCGAGATCGTGGCCTTGGTTGGCCCGTCTGGTGGGGGTAAATCCACCATGATGAAGCTGTTGGTCCGCAGCATGGACCCTGACAGTGGCCAGGTGACTTTGGATGGCCATCCATGTCGCCCATCAGACAAGCCAAGCTTGCGCCTTGCCGCAATCCGGTCAACCTTTTCCTTGGTCAGTCAAGATGCGGTCATGTTCAATGAAAGCGCCCTTGAAAACATCACCCTGGGGGATGACAATCCAGACAAGCAGCGGGCCATTGAAGCAGCCACCAAGTCGCAGGCTTTAGGCTTCATTGAAGCCATGCCAGATGGGTGGGACAGTTTGCTCGGCGAAGGCGGTAATAAGTTATCCGGCGGTCAGCGTCAGCGCATAGCCCTTGCACGTGCCATCTACCGAGATGCGCCAGTCTTCCTTTTGGACGAGGCCACTAGTGCCTTGGATGCAGAAAATGAAGCATTGGTGCAAGTGGCCATGGATCAGGCAACTGAAAATAAAACCAGCGTGGTGATAGCACATCGGCTTTCAACCATCCACAAGGCAGATCGCATTTTGTTGATTGACAAGGGCCAAATCACAGAATCAGGAAACCACGAGACCTTGATGCAACGCAATGGCCATTATGCCATGTTGGTTAAAACACAGACCTTTGCTTCATGAGTGATTTGAAGGACCTAGGGCTGGGAAATATTGAGCATATTGGTATTGCCGTGAAGGACCTCAAGGCAGCAGAGCAGGTTTACACGAAGCTGTTGGGCTGCAAGCCCTACAAGCGTGAGGCGGTAGCTTCTGAGCATGTCATCACCAGCTTTTTTCAAGCAGGCCCCAACAAGATTGAGCTGATACAAGCAACAGAGCCCCATTCAGCCATTGCAAAGCACATCGACAAACGCGGCGAAGGGCTGCATCACATGGCCTTTGCTGTGAATGACATTGCAGCTGAAATGACCCGGTTGCGTGAGGCTGGATTTCAGGTTCTCAGCGAAAAACCCAAGCTTGGTGCCGACAACATGTTGGTGGCCTTCATCCACCCCAAGTCCACCGGCGGTGTGTTGGTTGAGTTGTGCCAGAAACAGTCCTGATCAGGGCTTGGTAAGCATGTATTTTTTTGGAGTGATGCCAAACTGACGCTTAAAGGCTGCAATGAAATGGCTGGGGTTGGTGTAGCCAACCTCAAATGCGACATCGTTCACACGGAGTTTGCCGGCATCCAATAGTTTACGACCTCGGTTCATCTTGGTTTCCATCACGTAACCATACACGGTGCTGTTGTAGACTTCTTTGAACCCTGCCTTAAGCCGGTATTCATTGAGGCCAACCAATTCAGCCAACTTGGCAATGGTAGGGGGTTTTTGCCATTGATCCAAAATCAAGGATTTAGCCATGTGGATTTTTCTGACAGTTTCTTCGTCTTTCAAGAATGGGCAGGCAACCAAGTCGGGATCTGGGGTGTAGAAGTATTTACCAAGCAACTCAATCAATTTGCCATAGTTCATCACCCGATTGGGATTGTTGTTCAACTCACAGTCAAAGAGAGACTCAAGCAGGGGCAGCAAGGGCGGCTCAGTTGCCTTCTGGTCGTAGATGGGCCGTTGGTTATCTGGGTTGCTTAAAAAAGCAAGGGCTTCCATTCGTCCATCATCTGGCAGGAATAATTGGTGCATGTGAATGATGGATAGTTGGATCCCAATCATGCGGTCACCAGGCGACATATTGATGACAGCCTTGAGGTTCTTGCTTGGGTTATGGATGAAAAAGCTTTCGTTGGCAGGTAAAGGACGCATGTACATGGGTCCGAACTGAAATTCTGCAGGGCCATCTAAACAGAAGAACAGGTAGGACTCGGAGGCTTGAAGCTCGACATTGCATGCTTGTTCTTCTTTAGTAGCCAGGTGTCTCATCATGGACACACCTTCATGGAGGTCATCAAATCGCATGGGGGTATTTTCTGAAAGGTTCATGCCATGAATGGCGCTGCAAATGTCAACATTATCAATTGAATACAGAAAAAATGATTTGTATACTTGCAATGATTCAAATTGTCAATTCCGTCGTTTTAGGGCATCCCCACGCATCCCATGGGCTTACTTTTGCCTGACATGCAAACACTGCGCAATTACTATAGCTATTTCAAATCCCATGGCCTCAAAGGCATGATGGATCGTTATGGCCGCGTCTCAGCTGCCGTTCTCTTTGCCTTCTTTTTGATCAAAGGCCTTTTTTGGCTGTTCTTGATCTACGGAGGTGTTGAATGGTTGGGATAATAACATATTTTTGCCGCATATATCGGGGCCCGTAGCTCAGTGGTTAGAGCAGGGGACTCATAATCCCTTGGTCGCAGGTTCAAATCCTGCTGGGCCCACCCACTGTATGAGGAACCCGTGAGGCGAATCCATACACGCACTTACCCTGTCTTCGGATGGGGTTTTTGTGTATATGAAAGGGCTTAAGCGATGGTGAGTCTGATTAAACTTAATGTCAATAAAGGGAATTATATCCTATCACCTGCTGAAGTGTTGTTGAAAACCCTGTTTTTATTATCCTGCCATGAATACCTTCGCGAACAATTCAAGAAATAAATGAAACACCTTTTCACTTTTGCATTATTATTATGCTCCCTTGCTTCTTATTCTCAAAATGGTAGCGAACTCAACTTATTAGAGGAAGAGCACCATAACCACTTTGGAATTGCTACAGGTCCAGTATATATTATTAATGAAAATGAAATTGCTCCTGGGCTGCATTTTCATTATATGCGCTTGATAGAGGTCGGAAATGCTCATTTTGGAATTGGCCTTGGCCTTGAAGGAATTTTTGATGAGCATAGGCACTATGCTACGTCAATCAATTTTTCATACCTACCTATACACGCTCTCACGCTTACCATAGCACCAGGCATTCAGTTTGCTCCAGAATCTGAAGACTTTACTATGCATTTTGAGGTGGTTTATGAATTTGAAATTGGAGAGCTACATATTGGTCCAGTAGCAGAATATGCCTGGTCTCCCAATGATGCACACGCGATGATCGGATTGCATATTGGATTTGGATTTTAGTGTAAATTGGCGGTAAGAGAGCCGGTGACTCTGATTAAATCTGTGGCTAAATTTCAAAAAAATAATAATGACATTGATTGCTAGAACAATTTTAGCAGCATGTGCTTTAGCCCTGGCTTTGCCGCTTCAAGCGCAAATGACCTTGGAGCCATTGCCCATCAAGCCAGATTACCATAAAATATCTTACTGGGCAGCCCACCCGGACATCATGGATGGAAGTGACGTCCGCTATGTAGCTTCAGCTGCCATGGATGCACAATGGGCTGGGTCACACCCTTCGGATATCCCGACCTTTTTTGTTTACCCCACCCTCTATTTTGAAGGCCCTACGTGGAATGCCAATGTTTTGGATAGGGATTACCGCAAGGCTGTCAATACGTCAGCTTTGACTTTTCAGGCTTCGGTATTCAATGCACTAGGCCCTGTGTGGTCACCCCATTACCGACAGATGATGTACCAGGGCTACTTCCCAGAAGCTGGGGATGACATCGATGACATCAAGGCCTCTTATGACAGTGCTTATGCAGATGTTGAGAGAGCCTTCCAGCAGTTCCTGTTGGCCAATCCAGAGGGACCATTCATCCTTGCAGGGCACAGTCAGGGCACAGGCCATGCATCCAGGTTGTTGCGCGATGTCATCACCAAAGACAAGGTATTGCAGCAGCGATTGCTGGTGGCCTTCTTGGTCGGACATACTGTGACGGCTGATGATGTGAATGGCTTTTCTATTTGCGAAAACCCCCTTGACGTGAATTGTTGGGTGGGATGGCGCAGTTATGGCAAAGGCTTTTACCCCAGCTGGACAGGTGAAGCCTTGGGGGTAGTAAATCCCATCACATGGACCACCAACCATGACCGAAGCAAACGATCGCGCCATCAAGGTGCGCTCTACACCAATGGACGTCGCATCCTCAGGCGGGGTGTCACCAGCAGGATTCATGATGGCACATTAAGAATAGAGAGGCTTCGCGGGCCCATTGGGTGGTTTTTCCGTTGGGAGGACTACCATCGGGCGGACTACAATCTGTTCTGGTTTAATATCCGGGAAAACCTACATCAACGCGCCAGCGTCGTTCAGGGGGGAGTCATTGAAGTAATGCCATGATTGT
This sequence comes from uncultured Flavobacteriales bacterium, assembly GCA_963925545.1. GTDB lineage: Bacteria > Bacteroidota > Bacteroidia > Flavobacteriales > Schleiferiaceae > TMED14. The sequence continues at coordinate 72,483 of CAWUSA010000012.1, forward strand.
TCACGCAGTATCTGGCCCCCGTAACATCAGTACTGCGCTTATGTACAGCTTCAATCAGCGACCTGACTTTGGGGTGATTGATGAGCCCTTTTACGGAGCTTATTTGGCATCAAACCAGCTAGACCATCCCGGTAAAGAGCAGACATTGGCCATTCGGCCAACGAGCCATCAAGGTTGTATTGAGTCCATCCTGCAAGCTGAATCCATGCACCGACATCTCTACCTAAAAAACATGGCGCACCACATGGTCGATGTGGACTGGGGTTTTTTAGATAGGACGGCTCATATTTTCTGGATTCGTCACCCTCGCAAGGTCATTGCCTCATTTGCCAAGGTGATTTCAGCCGTCAGCCTGAGTGACCTTGGCCTGCAAGAACAGTTGCATCAATGGAATGCCTTGAACAACTATTCAGGACCAAAAATATTGGTAGATAGCGATGCCATGTTGACCAATCCCCGACGCAATTTGGGAGCCATCTGCTCAGCCATAGGTATTGACTTTGATGAAAGAATGTTGCAATGGCAGGCAGGCAATAAATCCTGTGATGGTCCATGGTGGCCCCACTGGTATAACAATGTGCACAAGAGCACAGGATTTGGGGAAGCCCGACCCCTTCCTGACCCCTTGTCTGATCATTTACATGACCTAGAGCAATCGGCCATGCCTTATTACAACGAGCTGAATGCTCAAACCTTTAATTTCTAGCCATGCTACAATCTACCGACCCAAGAAATAAAAACATCCAAATTTGGGTGCATGACCAGTTATGCCCTCGGGCAGAAGCAAAAGTCTCAGTCTTTGATTCTTCCGTTCAGGGAGGTGACGCTGTGTGGGAGGGCATACGGGTATACAAGCAAGGTGTCTTTTGCCTTGAACAGCATTTGGACCGGTTGGAAGATTCTGCTAAGGCCATGGACTTTGCTGATGTGCCTTCACGTGACACTATCAAAACGGCCATTATGAAGACCCTGAAGGCCAATGGCATGAGTGAAGACTGCCATATTCGTCTCACCTTGACTCGCGGAGAAAAAAGTACCTCGGGCATGGACCCTCGACTCAACGTGCATGGTTGCACATTGATCGTGTTGGCAGAGTGGAAGCCGCCAGTCTATGACAATGAAAAAGGCATCAGCATCATGACCTCTAGTATCAGGAGAAACAGTCCGATGCACTTAGATTCAAAAATTCATCACGCCAACCTGATCAATAATATTTTAGCAAAAATCCAAGCGAACCATGCGGGGGTTGACAGCGCTTTAATGTTAGATAACCTAGGGTTCATTTCTGAAATGAATGGAACCAACCTGTTTTTGGTGAAGGATTCCGTGTTGTACACGCCACATGCAGATGCCTGCTTGCACGGAATTACCAGACAATTGGTGATTGATTTGGCCCATGACATGGACATGCCTGTTAAAGAGAAAAACCTGAGTCTTACTGAACTTTACGCTGCAGATGAAGCCTTTGGGACAGGTTCCATGGGTGAGTTGACACCGATAGTCTTAGTGGATGGTCGCCGCTTAAACAATCGGAGAGGCAGTGAGTTCACGCAAAGACTTCAACGGGCTTTTTACGCATTGTCAGACAGGTATTGCACAGCCATAGATTGAATCAAGGCGTGTGACGCGGTTCACCTGAGTCATGCATTTTGCCTTAAGTTTGCAATCCTTTAAAAGGGGTCATTAGCTCAGTTGGTTTAGAGCGCTGCCTTGACAGGGCAGAGGTCACTGGTTCGAATCCAGTATGACTCACAAAACCTCCTTTGATTAGCCATTTAATCTTGCGATCAAAGAATCCCCTGCCCTTTCATAGTCCTACACGTGTAAACGATTGCCTTTATGTCAATCAGCTGTTTGCGTCTTTTTTTGTGAAAGCCGTACCTTCACAAGTATGAATAAATTCCTTTTCCCTAGAGCCAAGTCCATCCACCGCAACCACTTTATTGAATTGATCTACGCAACCCTTCGTGTGTACGTTGGTTATGCTATGTTCCAGTCTGGTTGGCGCAAGGTGCAGGACTTCCCCATATCACAGGGCTTTGTTGACCACCTCAGCGACAAGGGGTGGCCTATGCCTGAGGCACTTGCCATCATGGCAGGCTGGGGTGAGTTGTTGGGAGGAGCCTTGTTGGCATTGGGCCTGTTCAATCGCGTGGGCGGACTGCTCATTATGATCATAATGGGCGTAGCAGCATTTGTCCACAATGGCGCAATGCCAATTGTGGAGGTGGATAAAGCACAGCTGTATTTCTGGATAGCCACATTGTTCACGGCCATGGGCCCAGGAAAACTGTCTCTAGATCGCTTGATTCGAGGGTAAAACTCAGTTAATGGGCATTGTAATATGCCTGGAAACACTTTGTGAAAAAGTCATCAGTGCTGTTTGTGAATGGAATGATGAAAAATGAATAACTGTAGGGTTTGTCAGCTTTTAAAATATATTTCTCCTGAGGCATTGCACCCCAACTATCATCACCACCAAGACCTCTTTGGCCTAAGTCAATGTTTAATTGAGTAAGGTCTTTCTCCTTGATGTCAATGGTGTGTTTGGTCATGTTTATTTCTTGGCCCTTTTCATTTTCATCATAAATTAAACCATGGGTGGCGTCAAAATCTTCATTTGGCATGTGTAAAGCACTAAAGCTAAAATTATCAGGGTTATTTTTCGATGCAATAAAAAGCAATCCACTGTTGTCACTGTTGTGTACAGAAAGCCACCTGACATCAGTTTTGTAGCCGTTTTCTTGAGGTCTTATATAGGGCACATATTGCTCTTTAGCTGTGCTTTTATATAAATCAACAAAAGAAGATACTTTCCTGTCATTATAATTTTCCCAAGGCCCTCTTCCGTAATAGGTGATCGCATTGTACGCTTTTTGTAATTGCATTCGCATGCCTATTCTTGGTATATCACCTGTGTAGTCACTGGCATTTAATTGGTTTGAAACCTTAATAATGCCTGAAGGATATATTTCGTAAGTCGTAGTAAACGTTGTGCTCACTCCAGGCAAATCATAAACAATATTAATCACGGTATTTTTAGAATTCACAATCTTAAAGGAGCTGACGCTTAGATTTTTACTGGCGTTTTTCCATTCAATGTTTTTTAAATGCATGCTGTTTCCAAAGTCATTGTCTGTAGGAGCTCTCCAGAAGTTTGGCTTTGGCCCGTTGTTGTTTTTTATAAACTGGTGATGCTTGTATTGGTAAGAGATAATGCGTCCCTCATCCTTATTGATTTCTAATTTGAAAGTATCATTAAACAAAGTCAGAATGCCCCCTTTTTCTTTTTGATTTATAGCGCTTCCAGAGTGGCTTATAGGCTGTGAAAGCCAATTGATGTTTTGGTTTAGTAGAATTTGCTCATGAGCAACTTGGTGTCCTTTCTTTAGAATTCCCCAGTCTTTCTTCAAGGTGGCTCCAATGGTTAGAAAGTACTCTGTATTGTTTTTGAAATCAATGTTAGCTAACGATAGCTTAAGTTGTTTTTTATTGTGTGGAAGAACACTGATGTCTTGTGATTTAAAAGCGTGAATCAATGCCCCATTAGCTTTGATGCTTGCATTTATGTTGAAAGCGTCCAAGTTTGTGAAGTCATACAAGTTTTCAATTGATATGGTCACTTCATTTGTTTTTGAAGTTTCATCTATGAAATTGATGAATTCATGTGCTTTTTTCACCTCATGTAATGCGGGTTGAGGTGTTCTGTCTGGGAAGACAATTCCATTGTTTAAAAAAGTACCATCGGTTGGCATGTTCTTCCCGTAGTCGCCTCCATAGGCATAATGCTTTTCACCTTTTTCATTTGTCTTCCAAATAGATTGATCTACCCAATCCCAAATAAAACCTCCTTGTAGGTTATCATGCTTTTCAATTATATCCCAATATTCTTGAAAATTCCCCGTGCTATTTCCCATAGAATGCGCATACTCACTCGGAATAAATGGCCTGTCTGTTTTGCCAGCTACTTGTTTAAAAGTCTCGGGAGTCGGGTATTGTGGAACAATGATATCAGTGTTTTTCTTCATGTTAAAAAGACTGTGGTCAGTATTGTAAGTTCTTTCGTACTGTACAGGTCTTTTTGATTTTATATCATGCTCCTTAATGGCTTTGTAGCCAGCATAAAAATTCCTGCCGTTACCTGCCTCATTGCCCATTGACCAAATAATTATTGATGGATGATTTTTATCGCGCTCAACCATTCTAACCATTCTGTCAACATGGGCGTTTTCCCAACTCGCTTTTTTCGCTAATGTGTATTTTTCGTAATACATGCCGTGCGATTCAATATTGGCTTCGTCAATAACATAAATACCATACTTATCACATAAACCGTAGAACATCTCTGGTTGTGGATAATGACTTAATCGTACAGCATTGATATTATTTTGCTTCCATAATAATATGTCATGAATGATTTGCTCTTTACTGATAACATGTCCTGTTTCCGGGTTATGCTCTTGTGTGTTTACGCCTTTTAATGTTATGATTTGGTTGTTGACGTACAATAAGCCTTTTTTGATTTCTACCGTTCTAAAGCCTATACTATTCGATGTCACCTCTGTAATTTCACCATTCTCTTTAAGAGTAACAATCAGTTTATACAAATTAGGATGTTCTGCAGACCATGACTGTACGTTCTTGATTGTATTTAAAAAGCTTGCACTGTCAATGCTATTTTGATTAATAACTACCGTCTGACTTTCTGTGTCAATTAGCTCATTAGAACTGTTCAGTAGCTTGTAAGTGACTTCTAGCTCTTTGGTTTTTGCAGTATGATTTTGAAATTCTACATCAATAGCTAAAACACCATTTTTGTATGTCTTGTCTAATAACGAGCTGATTTCTAAATCTTTTATTCTGGTTTTTGGCTGTGCATACAGGTATACACTTCTTTCTATGCCACTGATTCTCCAAAAATCTTGACAGGCTAAATAAGAACCATCTGTCCATCTATAAATCTGGATGGCGATGGTGTTTTCCCCTACTTGTAAATGCTTTCCAATATTGAATTCGGCAGGCAATTTGCCTCCTTGAGAGTAGCCAATGTATTTCCCATTAATCCAAACAAACCCTCCAGATTTCATGGCACCAATATGAAGAAAGACTTCTTTCCCCGTCCATTCGGGATCAACAGTGAAGGATCTTTTATAAGAGCCAACTGGATTGTAATCATGAGGGACTTTACCCGGGGTTTTAGGGTGCACTATATCTACGTATTCCATCTCATCAGAGATTGGGTATTTGTAATGTGCAAACTCGTATTGGTGATTGGCATATATCGGTGTCCCGAAACCTTGAACTTCCCAATTTGCAGGAACTTTAATGTCATCCCAATCTTTTGTATCATAAGAAGGAATGAAAAACTCGTAAGGCTTGTCGATGGGCTTCTTTACCCATTTAAATTTCCAAACGCCATTCAAAGAAAGATAGTTTCTTGAACTTTGATGCTCATTTTTAATGGCGTTTGCCTCATTGGAGAAAGAATAAAAAGTAGTGTGTGGGTCTTCTTTGTTTTCAGAAATAACAAGTTCATTTTCTATGTAAGAATAAATGCTAACACCGTTCACCTTCTCGTCTTGGATATTCTTTGTTTCCTGACAACTAATGAGAATCAACATACTTAAGCATGCGATCATTTTACTTTTTGACACTCCCATATTTATAGGTATTTATTAATGATTGAGTTCGATTGTCCATTTGACGGTGGCTGCTTCATTGGGATTCAATATTTCCAATCCGATGTTATTATTTAAGCAGTTTGGCGCTGCTGTTAAAGGCTCTATGGCAATGCAGTCTTTTTCAGTTGAAGGGGTGTAAACTTGAATGTAATTCTCGCTTGCTGAAGAGTGGATGTTTAGATTGTAGTTTGGGGTTTTGAGTTTAATGCCGTTCTTTAATAGAAGAAAACAATCGTCCAATTTTTTATCTTTTATCTGAAATTCAGAATTATAATTGTTTGCAGTAAGTTTTAATGGAGACATGTTTTTATTGAAAACAATTTTCTTTGAACTGTTAATTAACAAGGAGCTTTCGTAAAGGTTTTTGCTAAAAAAATATGGATGCCAACCTAAACCATAAGGGAAAGGGCCGTCATCGTCATTTTTTATATGAGCAGTTAATTCAATGCCATTTTTGAAAAAAGTGTAGGTAATTATAATAGAATATTTGAAAGGAAACCCTATCTCTCTATCTGTTTGGTCGTGTTTTAAGCTGATTGTTAGTGATTCATCAGTGGTCTTATGGCTTAAGATTTCAAAAACCTTATTGTAAACGAGTCCATGAATTGCGCTTTTTGTTTCTGGGTTGTTAATTTCTAGCTGGTAAATGCTGTTGTTGAAAGTGTAGTTTCCATTTTCAATCCTGCCAGTAAAAGGAAATAAGATAGAAGAAGCATATTTTTTTTCGCTAGAAACAGATTCAAACTCTTTAATAATCTGAATGTTGTTTAACGTGAGTTCTTGTAAACTACCACCTTGATTTAAATATATTTTTGCTCGGAAATCCATGTCAGAATTGCGCAGCTCCAAATAATTACCCCTTTTTTTATGCGCTATTTCGTACACAATTTTTTCATTTTATAATGAATATCTAATCATGAGATTGATGGGGATGGGTATGTCTAACGGTTCTTTCTTCGTTAACACTGGTGCAAGCTTTTCTCCCGTTTCAGTTAAACCTGTTGTCATGGTGTCTTTTATTGCTTATTTTAGTAATCCGTTATTGATAGCAATTATTCCTAGGCTACACCTACTTTTAACTTTTAATAAAAATAAGATATCTAAGCTAGATGAGAGAAATTATATCTATAGCCCCTGGTCGGTCTTGCCTCTTTGGAGATCACCAAGATTATTTAGGGTTGCCAATAATAGCCTGTGCGATTTCTCGGCATATAACACTGCATGCCACGGAGAATAATGAAAGGTGCTTTCATGTTTCAAAACCAGACATCAATAAAACCAGAAAAATTGAGTTTGACGCTATAACTAGTGACATGAATGTCATTGGCGATCATTTAATGTCAGTTTTAAAAGTTGTTAGAAAGCATGATTGCATTCCAGATAGAGGGTACGATGTTAAAGTGACAGGCAATATCCCAATCAATGCAGGAACTTCTAGCTCCTCTGCTGTGGTAATTGCTTGGACGAAATTTTTGCTAGAAGCTTTTGGCTGCAACAAGGAAGTTACGCCAGAGCTTGTTTCAAATATTGGCTATGAAGCAGAAGTTGTTGAGCAAAATGCTTCAGGAGGGAAAATGGATCAATACAGTATTGGCTTAGGTAATATCATTTACCTGGAAACAGGTGATGACTTTTCGTACGAAAGAATGAAAGTTCATTTGCCAGGATTGATCATTGGAGAATCAGGTATTCCCAAAGACACAGAGGGACTTTTAAAAGAACTGAAAGAAAATTCTTGGCTATCTATCCTTAAGATAAAAGAATCTGATTCAAATTTCGATTTGAAAAGGGCAGTAAAAAGTGATTATGATAAATACAAGACTGTTTTACCTGATTATCTGCGCCCCTATTTTTATGCGGCAATTTCAAATCATGATATAACGAGAAAAGCGCACACGGAGTTTAAAAAAGATGAAGTTGATTACCGAAAAATTGGTAGTCTAATGAATGAACATCATAAAATCCTAAAAGATTCTTTGAAAATTACTGTTCCAAAAATTGACGCAATGATTGATGGAGCGCTAGATGCGGGGGCCTATGGTGCTAAAATAGTTGGTTCTGGCAGAGGGGGGAGCATTGCCGTTCTAGCTCCTGAGGGAAAAGAAAAGGAAGTTGTTGAAGGAATCATGAAAGCTGGAGCTAAAGATGCTTACCAAGTGAATGTTGATCCCGGAGCTAGAATTTTAAATAGAAAAAACTAAAGCAATTTGCTGCCATGAAGTATGGCCTGCCTGGTGCTGTCAACTTGCTTGTGAAGCAGGCGTTGGTAGGCATCAATCTTGTCTGAATTGCCCTCGTTTGCATGCACGGCAATGTGCTTGAGGCTTTCAACCCACTGAGCGCTCTGGCCATAAAAGGATTTGCTGGATGTCTCCATGAAATTGAAAGTATTGAAGCTTAAAAAGCAGGCAGTGCTGTTGCTCTGCTCCACAAGCACCACGTTGTTACCAACAGCAATGTCGACAATGTGCAGATTAAAACGTGCAGCAAGATCGATGCCCGAGGCTAGTGTTTTTCTGCCTGTTGTTGCTTGTTGAACCACGCAATCAATCAAGTCATCCAAGTCAGTTAAGATGGCCTCAACATCATCCAAGTTTTTCAAAAGCTTGCTCTCCCACATGTGATAAATCTGCTTGAGAGTTCCCAAGTAGCAGGTTGGAGACCAAATCTCGACTGAAGGAATGCTGGCATAGGCATTCCAGACCTGTCGGTTCATGGCCTCCTTGTCTGGATCTATTCGGTAATCGATGTAGTCCAAATCCTTGAATGCCTCTAGATTGAGTATAGCCTTGGCCCAATAAAAGGCCTTCATGCGTCCCAAATTTTGGTACTTGAATGCGTAGAAAATTGGCGCATCGTTGCAGACATAGGTCATGTTTGCTTCCAAGTCGGATTGACTGAAACTCACCATGCGCTCAATAATGCGCTTGTTATAAGCCTTGTAGTCTGCCAAGGTTTTGATTGCCTTGCCGGCATCAAAGTCCACGCGTTGCTCATCGGCCACATCCCTTGAGTCCATGCTGACGCCAAGCTGAATAGCCAGCTGATTGGCTTCTTCAAAGGTGAGGGTTGACTGCCCTCGCAACCGCCGGTAGGCTGCATCCATGCTGATTTTGAGCGTTTCCTGCATCAAGGTCACGATGGACTGGCTGTTAGGCAATCGATCCTTGGCTTTGTTGAGAAAGCTAATTTGTGAGTCTTTGGTGTTTGGAGTCATGAATGGATGCTTGGTTTTTTTTGGTTTTATTCTCTGTCACAGAGCCTGATTCAATCCATCATGCCTGCAGCAACGGTATTGCCACTATTGATGTCAACCAAGATAAAACTTCCTGTGACATGATTGCTGAGGTAGCTGTCGCAGGCGATTGGCTTACTTGCCATCCATTGAATGCGTGCAATCTGATTTGTCTCAAGGGGCCCCTCAGGACTTTCAAAAGCCAAATGCTCAACGTCAAGCAAGGCGTCCACGGTAATCATGGCCTGGCCTTCAGTACTCCCCTGTCGAATAGCATATTTGTTGCCAGGCCGTTGAGCTTGGTTGTCCAACCAGCAGATGGTGGCCTGCCCTCGCTTGCGTGCATCTGGGGTTTGCCCACTGGCGATGACATCACCGCGGCTGACATCGATGTCGCGATCCAAATTGATGCAGATGGATTGGCCCATGGAGGCCGACTCAAGGGATGTGTCGCCAATCTGGATACCTGTAACGATGGCTGGGTTGTCATGGGGGGCCACGATAATCTGATCTCCCACCGTGATGGTGCCGCTGGCAACCCGGCCGGCATAACCGCGGAAGTCGTGGTGCGCATCGGATTGGGGGCGGATAACTGTTTGCACAGGCATGCGGAAGTCACCGTCAGTAAGTGTTACTTGAATCTGCTCAAGGTGAGCCAGCAAAGGGTTGCCTTGGTACCAAGGCATGTTGTTACCGGCATCCACCACATTGTCGCCCATCAAGGCAGAAAGGGGGATGAATTCAACTTGTTGAAGCTTGCACGCCTTGGTGACAGCGTCAAAGTCCCTGACAATGGCCTGGAAAATGCTTTCATCGTAGTTAACCAAATCCATTTTATTGACGCAAACGGTTACGGACTCAATGCCTAAGAGCCCGGCAATGAAACTGTGGCGACGGGTTTGCTCCACCACGCCATGGCGGGCATCAATCAGGATCAATGCGGCGTTGGCCGTGGAGGCACCGGTGACCATGTTTCGCGTGTACTGCACATGGCCAGGTGTGTCAGCTATGATGAATTTCCTTATGGGTGTGGCAAAGTACCGGTAGGCCACATCAATGGTGATGCCTTGCTCGCGTTCGTCCTTGAGCCCGTCAGTGAGCAAGCTGAAGTCAATGCGTTCCAAGCCTTTTCGCTTGGAGGTTTTCTCGATAGATTCCATTTGATCGATGTAAACGCTTTTGCTGTCGTAGAGCAAACGCCCAATCAAGGTTGACTTGCCGTCATCAACGGAACCGGCTGTGGTGAATCGTAAAATATTCATGGTGTTGTTCAATGGTGTTGTTGGCTGATCAGAAGTAACCTTCCTTTTTGCGTTCCTCCATGGAGTTTTCGCTGCGCTTGTCATCTTCTCGGTTGCCGCGTTCAGTTTGTCTTGAGGTCTCAATCTCTCGAATCACATCGTCCAGTTCAACGGCTTCTGATGCCTGACCGCCCGTGATGGTGATGTCGCCCAAGGTGCGGAATCGGACTGACTTCATGACAGGGGTCTCGCTGTCTTTGATGGTGATGAAATCGGACACAGGCAGCCAGCTGCCACTGCGCCATATCACCTGGCGTTCACGAGCAAAATAGAGTTCAGGCAAGGCGATGCCTTCACGGCGGATGTAATGCCATACGTCCATCTCTGTCCAATTGGAAATTGGAAATACCCGGAAATGCTCACCGTGACGTTTGCGACCATTGAAGAGGTTCCAGAGCTCAGGCCGTTGGTTTTTTGGATCCCATTGACCAAAGTCATCCCGATGGGAGAAGAAGCGTTCTTTGGCGCGGGCCTTTTCCTCATCGCGTCTAGCTCCACCCATCAGGCAGTCAAAGCCATGAGCCTCAATGGTATTAAGCAGGGTGGTGGTCTGCAAGCGGTTCCTGTTGGCATTGATGCCTGTTTCTTCCGCCACCGAACCGTCGTTGATGGAGTCTTGCACCAATCCAACAATCAGCTGAGCATGCATGGTTTTCACAAAGGCATCGCGAAAGGCCATGGCTTCAGGAAAGTTGTGCCCGGTGTCAATGTGCACCAATGGAAAGGGAAGGCTAGCAGGGGCAAAGGCTTTCTTCGCAAGGTGGCTGAGCACGATGGAATCTTTGCCGCCAGAGAATAGAATGCAGGGGTTGTCAAACTGAGCAAATACTTCTCGGATGACATACATGGCTTCTGCCTCGAGTTCGTCGAGATGGTCAAGCATGGTTGAATGGAATATGGGTGAGAATTTGTTGGGTGCACGTCGCTAGATCTTGCAAGTCGGTGTGCACATGGATGGCTGGCTGTTTGGGGGCTTCAAAGGGAGAAGAAATGCCTGTGAAGTCAGGTATTTCACCCGAGCGAGCCTTGGCATAAAGGCCTTTCACATCACGGGACTCACAGATGTCAAGGGGACAGTCCACAAAGATTTCCGTGAAGCGCTCATTGCCAATGATATTAGCGGCAGCTTGGCGATCAGCCTCAAATGGGCTTACAAAGGCGGTGAGGACAATGAGTCCTGCATCTGCCATCAAGTTGGCCACTTCTGCCACGCGGCGGATGTTTTCTGTGCGGTCTTTGTTGGAAAACCCTAAATCGCCATTGAGGCCATGTCGGAGGTTGTCCCCATCAAGCAAGAAAGTGCGCTTGCCCAATTGGTGCAAGGCTACTTCTACGGCGTTCGCAAGGCTGCTTTTGCCACTACCGCTTAGCCCCGTGAACCACAGCACTTGGCCATGCTGATTCATGGCTTGTTCGCGATCAGCAACACCGATCTGGTAGGCCTGTTTGACCACATGGTTTGAATGGCTCATGGAAGTAGGAATTGGAGGTAAATCAAGACAATGGCACCGTACAAAAAGGTCAGTCCAATGCCCATTCGAAGGTAGTCAAGGCTCTTGTATCCCCCGGGGCCATAAACCAGCAAATTGGTTTGGTAGCCAAAGGGAGTAAGGAAGGCATTGGACGCACCAAAAGCCAACCCAAGGAAGGCCACTTGCGCAGGCAAAACCCCGCCATTGACCATGGCTGCTACCATGGGGAAAAGGATAGCGAGGGCTGCAATGTTAGATAGGGCATTGGTTGCAATGGTGGTAGCTACAAAGAGCATCACAAGCCAAGTGATAGCGCTGAGGTCACCGGTGCTTGCCTGCAGCCACGTCAAGGCTTGATCCGGTGCGCCAGATCGCATCAATGCGAGGCTGAATCCCAGGGCGCTGACTAGGACAGTCATGAGTTCCCAGTCTACGTGTTTTTTTACATCACCCCAACGAATCAGTCCTAGCGCGCCACCGGCAGCGCCTGCAGTGACCAAGGCCGTCAAGAAGTCTACCTGGCCTGTCAGCCAACCCGCAAGGATGAGTGCTGCGGCGAGCAAGCTCATGCCTTTGGATGTTTTGGAAAGCACGGGCAAAGGCGGTCGGGCATCGAGGGAGTACAAATGCTTGTTGCCAGCACTTAAGCTGTCAAAGCGTGATCCGCCAACCAATAACAAGAGGTCACCGGCCTGCAAGATCAAGTCGCCAATCTTGCCTTCCATGCGTTGCCCTTGTCGATGGACAGCTACAATGGCAGCGTCAAATCGCTGACGGAACTGGCTGTCGCGCACCTTGCTGCCTGCCAGGTTGCTGCCTGGCGGGATCATGGCCTCAATGATGGCGGACTGATCAGCAAAGTCTGTGAGTTCATTTTGCGGCAAGGCCAATCCACTGTGGGACTGGGTCAAGGCGCGTACCTGGTCTAAGTCGCCGGCAAAGAACAAGCGATCATCGGCCTCCAGAATTTGGCTTGGAGCCACCGGAGAAATGCAGTGCCCCTGTCGGAAAATCTCAACCAAGTACAGCCCGTGCAGCTGCCTGAGACCCGCTGTCTCCACGCTGAGGTTGGCATAGCCTCCGCCCGCCACAACCCGTGTCTCGACGGTGTATTCCCTTCGAAGCTCAACCTTAGGCGCCCCTCGGTCAGGCAAAATACGAAAGGCGAACAGCGACAAAAAACCAATACCACCCACCGTGACCAGTATGCCAATGGGGAGGTAATCGATGCTGTGAAGGATAGGGAAGCCATTGTCTTCCAATAGGCCATTGAGCACCAAATTGGTGCTGGTGCCAATCACGGTAATCACGCCACCCAAGGTTGCTGCAAAGGCCAGGGGCATCAAAAAGGGCGCTGCAGAACGGCCCTTGCTCAGGGCCCAAGTCCGAACCGGCGCCATGAGCATGGCAACCACTGCGGTGTTATTCATCACCGATGAAGCTGCCGCGGTCAAGGTCATCAGTTTCAGCAAAAACCGCCGAGGGCTAGCTTGGCTGCGGACCATCCACTGAGCCAGCGGCAGGTAGGCTTGTGCAGCACCAGCTAAAACCATCAATGTGATCAAAATCAACAAGGATGGCGTGGTCAATGCGCCCATCCACTCAGCCACCGATAAATGACCGCTGAGCACCAGAAGCAAAGCACCCAATCCAAATGCCATGGCAGGCTTGACCTTTGGAAGGAATAGGGCAATTATCACCAGTGCGTAGGTTATCAGAATCGTTGTCATTGTCAGTCAATCAGTCGCCAAAGGTAACTATATCCTACTAAATTGGTAGGAGTTTATTTTTCTGCCAGTCTTTACCCTACTTTCATGCCATGAAACGCTTCCTCACCAAGGCCAATGGTCTGTTCCTTTCAGCCATAGCTATTGTCCTGTACCTTGTCTTTGATGCAAGCATCGATTTAGGCGGTGACAATGCGGGTTATTACATCCTAGGTAAGGCCTTGCATGAAGGCCTTGGCTACACCAACATCCACTTGCCGGGCATGCCGCCAGCGCAGCATTTCCCGCCGGGATACCCATTGATTTTGAGCTTGTTGATGACCGTTTCCATGAAGCTGACCTGGCTGAAGGTTGCCAATGGGCTGATGTTTGCCGCCGCCTTGTTCTTGATGCGACCCCTGTTCCAACGCATGACAGGATCAGCCGCCATGGCATGGGTTGCCGTTGGCTTGACCTTGCTCAACAGCCATTTGCTGACCTCATCAACCATTTTAATGAGTGAGATACCCTTTTTGCTCATATCAGTGTTAGCGCTCACTTTTTTAACCCGTTTCACAACGGGTAAACAAGCACCCTGGCAGTCACCAGCATTCTGGTTGGTTGTGGTGCTTTCCGTGGCGGCCTTTCATGTACGGACCGCAGGGATTGCATTGGTAGCAGGCATTGGCTGGTACCTTCTCTTGGAAAAACGATGGATGGCAACCGGGCTTTATGCGCTGTCATTTGTTGGCTTGTCCCTGCCTTGGTTCCTTCGCGGACAGTCCTTAGGAGGCAACAGTTATTTGCAGCAATTGGTGCGGGTTAATCCCTACCGGCCGGATGAGGGCTTGTTGGACATGGGCGGATGGCTAACCCGGGTGACGGACAATGCCTGGCGATACCTTCACCAAGAGATTCCCAACGGGCTCTTCCCGCAACTGGAAGTGGCCTACACCACAGAGCCGCCGGAAGGGCACGTTTTGATTGGCGTCCTGTTGCTGGCTTTGATCATTTGGGGGGTGGTGAAAATGCCCCAATGGCGCAGCCTACTTATAGGCTACCTGGGCGCCTCCTTTGCCATCTTTTTGCTCTGGCCCGATGTCTGGTTTGGGGTGCGATTCATGCAGCCCTTGATTCCCTTCATTGGCCTGGTTGCCCTTGTGGGATTGTGGGATGTGGTTGGCCGCCTCAAGTTAAAAATATCCCCGTGGTGGTTAGCTGTGGTCTTGCTGCTTCAAATGCCCAATGTCAAAGACCTTCAGGAAGCTTCTGATACGCGGCTATCCCCTGCATTCAGCAACTACTTTGCCTTAGCTAAACACGCAGGGGAGTCCCTTCCTGCTGATGCCATTGTGTTGACAAGCAAGCCAGGCCTGTTCTACATCCATGGCATGCGAAGCTGCCTGCGCATCCCTTCCAAGTCAGACCCCGAGGCTTTTTTGCAGAAAATTGATGAGATGGGCATCACCCACATCTTGGTGGACCAGATGGGCTATTCCTCAGTGAGTCGTTATTTGGTGCCAGCTATCCAGCAATACCCCAATCGCTTCAAAGTGCTCATTCAGTTGCCAAACCCAGAAACCTATTTGATCGAATACCTGCCAGCAGAGTAGGTCATTGGTCAGTTCAATGCAGTTGAACCCAGCGCAGTTGCTCACGTGTGCCTGAACCTGTCAACTGAATGACATAGCTGCCAGCAGGCAAGACGGGCAACGCCATGCGCGGCCCCTCCCAGTCCATTTGATGCAGCAATTGTCCATTGAGGTTGAGGATGCGAACTTGTTCCATGCCGTGATTGGGATGGTTGACAGCAAGCACAGCCATTCCATGAGAAGGATTGGGCATCAGAACCCATTGGGTTTGACTCACTTCACCCTGCGTCACCCCGTAGGTCAATCGCACATCGTCCATGTAGAGGTTGTTGCCCCCGCCTGAAACCATCTCAAATTTGATCATCAGGTGTGGGTTGTTCTTGTAGGCACTCAGCATGACGGTGGTCTCCTTCCAGTCAGAGGCTTGCGGCACATAGGGCGAACTTGGAACCAGGGCACTCGTCCCCAGCTGGAAGGCAGGGGTGATGCGAACCAGGGACCAGCTGGCCCCGCAGTCGGTGCTGACGTAAACCTTGAGTTGGTCATCATCCATTACGGTTTTGCGCGCAAAGGCATGCGCAAACTTCAAGGTGAGACTGTTGGCAGATGACAGGGCTATCGGGCCTGCAATCAAGGCATCGCCATCACCAGCATTACTCACGTTGAAATTGGGGTGGTAATAGGAGGCATTGCCTGTTTGCTTCACATTGGTGCTTCTTGCCCAGTTTTTGTTGTCGCCGTTACCTTCCACGGTCCAGATGCTGTTTGGCAAAGGGTCTTCCATTCCAGCATAGAAATAGGGGCTGTGGGTCGTACCTCCTGCTGGACGGATGGTGATCAGGTTGGTTTTTGTTTCACTGTCGCTGCCCTGACCATTAAGGATGCTTAGCTTGACTTGGTAAAGGCCATCTTGAGACAATGTGAATTGCGGGTTGGCACTCATGAAGGTCTGCAGGGCACCTGTCTGCGTGTTTTTCACTTCCCAGATGTAGCTCACGGCAGACTGAAAGGCCGACTGGTCAAACAAATCGATGAGATCGCCCACGCAGGCCAGTGTGCGCGACACATCAAAGGCGGCCGATGGGTTGCAGCTGATGCTGCTGCCTGACAAGCCCGTGGACAATAGGTTGCTTGCTGAACTCAGCTGCCCCCGAAGGGTTGAGCTGGCCAAGACAGCCTTCGCGCGAGACTTTTGATTCAAGGTGAAGGTATTCATGCAGTTGTCGCTGGTATAATCCATGTAATTCTCTAGCATGTCAGGCAAGTCGGGGTTGTCATTCTGACAGGTATTTTGCGGCAAGGCCGTGTTGCAGCCACTGCTAGAAGTAGAAACGGGAGGCGTGTCATAACAGTTATCACCACCAGTGCAGCCAGATTGGAAGGTGTGGTAGAGGTTGAGGTAATGCCCGACTTCATGGGTCAGGGTGCGATTGCGGGTGCCAGCTGAACTGCCGATGTCACCAAAGTTGTCGTGGCGGATGACGATGCCGTCCTGCGTCAAGGGGATGTTGTAATAGGGGAAAGCTGAGTAACCTAAGATTGTAGTGCCAGCTGCTTGGTTGCGTTCGATATTTGTCACCACCCAGATGTTCAGGTATTTTTTGTTGTCCCACCCAATCAGACTTTTCACATTGTTGTTTGCTGACGTCGACAAAGCAGTCTGCGTGCGGGTGATACCATAGCTGCAATTGCCACTAGGGTCAATCTGGGCCAGCTCAAATTCAATCTCCATATCTGCGGCCACTGAATGAAAGATGCTTCTGAGGTTGGCTGTGTCAGGATTAAGTCGCCTGAAGTCTTCATTGAGGATAGCCATGGCGCTATGAACCTGTGCATCAGAGATGTTGGCAGCTTGGTTGTGGTACATGATATGGACAACCACGGGGATTTTTTGCAGAACGGACTCTGCTGAGAGGTCTTGAAGCTTGATGAGACGATCAATTTCCGCATCGCTTTCTGCCTGCCAATGTACACGTTGGGAATTATTTGTAATTTGATCAGCTAAATATTCATCGCTTGCGCAGGGCTGAATCACTTGTGAAAAGACACTTGAAAATGGCAATAAAGTCAGTACAGTAAAGAGAATTCTAAAGAATTGCGTCATGGCATGAAGGCTGAAAGTGTGGCTTGTTAATTGGGTCTTCGCAAGTTAGCTGTCAATAAAGCCTGCACAACCCTTTGGTAAGTACCCAGTCTGGCGTATCTTCGCAGCCCCAAAAAAGACTAGTCAAAGTGGATATTTTAAGCTATAAAACGATTTCAGCCAATTCGGCTACAGTTGACAAACAGTGGATCATCATCGATGCCAAGGATCAAACCTTGGGTCGTCTGGCCTCTGAAGTTGCATTCCGCATCCGCGGCAAGCACAAGACCAACTTTACTCCTCACGTGGATTGTGGTGACAATGTGATTGTCATCAATGCAGACGCGGTCACCATGCATGGTGACAAAATGAACACCAAAACGTACCTCCGTTACACGGGTTACCCAGGTGGTCAGAGAAGCCGTACTGCTGCACAAGAATCTGTGAAGCGCCCCACGCGCATTGTGGAGCACGCAGTGAAAGGCATGTTGCCTAAAACCAAATTAGGCGCTGCCCTTTTCAGAAACCTGCATGTCTATGTTGGCGCAGAGCATAACCACGAGGCACAGAAGCCTACACTTGTAACAATCTAAGGAAGCTATCATGTCTACCACTCACACCATCGGCCGCCGGAAGTCTTCAGTTGCACGTGTTTACGTCAAGGAAGGTAAAGGTGTTGTCACCATCAACAAACGCGCTTTGGACAACTACTTCGGTACCACTGTGCTACAATATAAAGTAAACCAACCCTTTGCCTTGACAGAGACTTTGGGTCAATACGATGTTACTGTCAACGTTAAAGGCGGCGGTACAACTGGGCAAGCTGAGGCTATCCGTTTGGGTATATCTCGCGCCCTTTGCGAAATCAACCCTGAATTCCGTGCTGCATTGAAGCCGGAAGGATTGATGACACGTGACCCACGGATGGTTGAACGAAAGAAGTTCGGCCAGAAGAAAGCACGAAAAAAATTCCAATTCTCCAAGCGTTAATATTTGGCGCATTTGGTTTAGCATCCAAACAAGCACGACCGCATCTGCGCTACCTGCTTGTTGTTTTTAGCGAACGTAAACCCCAACAACCATGGCTCAAGCCCCCAACACACAAGAACTTCTCGAAGCAGGCGTCCATTTTGGTCACCTCACACGCAAGTGGAACCCCAACATGGCCCCATATATTTTTATGGAGCGCAACGGTATCCACATCATCGATCTGCAAAAGACCCAGCATAAAATGGCATCTGCAGGTGAAGAGATGGCAAAGATTGCTGCCTCTGGCCGCAAAATCCTCTTTGTTGCCACCAAGAAGCAAGCAAAAGATATCGTCGCTGAGACTGCAGAGAACCTCAACATGCCTTACATCACTGAGCGCTGGCCCGGTGGTCTGTTGACCAATTTTGTAACCATCCGCAAGGCCATCAAGAAGATGGGCAACATCGACAAGATGAAGGTTGATGGTCGCTTTGACACCTTGTCCAAGCGTGAGCGCTTGCAGGTTGACCGCTCACGTCAGAAACTCGAGCACACCTTGGGTTCCATTGTCGACATGTCTCGCTTGCCTGCAGCCGTTTTCGTTGTAGACATCCTTCGCGAACACATTGCCGTTGCTGAAGCGCACAAATTGGGTCTCCCCATTTTTGCCATAGTTGACACCAACAGCAACCCTCACTTGATTGATCACGTGATTCCTTCGAATGATGACAAGTCATCTTCTGTGAAGGTTGTTATGGATTGCATTGCTAGTTATATTTCTGAAGGTTTGTCTGAGCGTAAGAGCTCCAAGGACAAGGCAGGTCAGGAGAAGCTGGACAAGGCTACCATGAAGGTTGAGGTTAATTCAGCTGAATAACATACCTGGAGCCGAGGCCCCACTTACCCTAATCCCAAAAATTTCAAAGAAATGGCAATTACTGCTTCTGATGTGAATAAGCTGCGCAAATTGACAGGTGCTGGCATGATGGACTGCAAGAATGCATTGGTTGAGGCCAATGGTGAATTTGAGGCCGCTATAGATAATTTGCGCAAGCGTGGCCAGAAAGTGGCTGCCAAGCGTGCTGATCGCGATGCAACTGAAGGCTGTGTAATTGCAAAGGCTTGTGATGATGGCAGTTGTGGCGTCATTGTAAGTCTAAACTGTGAGACGGACTTTGTGGCAAAGAATGAAGGTTTTGTGACCTTGACCAATCAGATTGCTGATGTGGCGTTGAAGGCATCCCCCGCTAGCCTCGAGGCTTTGATGGCCTTGTCTTTTGACGACAGCATGACAGTTGCTGAGAAGCTCACTGAGCAGACAGGCGTGATTGGCGAGAAGCTTGAGGTCGCGAGCTACGAGCATTTGAGCGGTGAATTTGTTGCCTCTTACATCCATGCTGGCAACAAACTGGCCACCTTGGTTTCCTTGTCTTCCAAGGCAGATGAGGCAGGCAGAGATGTCGCCATGCAAGCAGCTGCAATGAATCCCGTCGCTTTGAACCGCGATGAGGTGCCAACTGAAGTCATTGATCGTGAGCTAGAGGTTGCCCGTGAGCAAATCCGCTTGGAGGGCAAGCCCGAAGAGATGATTGATCGCATCGCACAAGGTAAATTGAACAAATTTTTCAAGGATAACACCTTGATTGATCAGTCTTTCATTAAGGACAGCAAGCAAACCGTTTCTTCCTATTTGAGCAGTGTTGAGAAGGGTCTGGCAGTCACCGGTTTCCGTCGTGTGGGTCTTGGCGTATAAAATATTTGCCTTTATCAAAATAGATGCCGCCCCATGGGGCGGCATTTTTTATATTTGGAAGAATCTAAACGGCTTATGAAATACAAACGCATCTTACTGAAATTAAGCGGAGAAGCCCTAATGGGCGATAAGGAGTTTGGTTTGGATAACAAACAACTCAAGGCCTTTGCTGAAGAAATCAAAATGGTGGTTGCCACCGGGGTGCAGGTTGGCATCGTCATTGGCGGCGGCAACATCTTCCGCGGCCTCAAAGGTGCTAGCGAAGGCATGGACCGGGTTCAGGCAGATTACATGGGGATGCTTGCCACGGTCATTAACGGCCTGGCCTTACAATCTGCATTGGAAAGCATCAAAGTGCACACCCGCCTTCAGTCAGCCATTGAAATGGATCAAATAGCAGAGCCATTCATTCGTCGGCGCGCCATACGCCATCTGCAAAAAGGCCGTGTGGTGATTTTCTCTGCAGGCACAGGTAATCCCTATTTCACTACTGATACAGGCGCCACTTTGCGTGCGGTAGAAATGCAAGCGGATGTCATCCTCAAGGGAACGCGGGTTGATGGGATTTACTCAGCAGACCCTGAAAAGGACAGCACCGCAACCAAATTTGACACTATCAGTTTTGATGAGGTTTTCAAGCGCGGACTCACTGTGATGGACATGACGGCCGTCACCCTTAGCAGCGAAAACAAATTGCCGATTGTGGTCTTCAATATGAACATCCCCGGCAATTTGCTGAAATTGGTCAATGGAGAAAACATTGGCACACGTGTTACCAACTAAAGCCTACAAACATGGAAGATGAATTGGAATTTTTGATTGACAGCCTGACTGAGGACATTGATAAGGTGAGTAATCACTTGGATAAATCGTTGCTGAAAATCCGTGCAGGTCGCGCCAACCCTAGCATGCTTGAAGGCGTAATAGTTGAATACTATGGCAGCATGACGCAGTTGAGTCAGATGGCGAATATCAATACGCCTGACGCTCGAACGCTCTTCATTCAACCCTTTGATAAATCCAGCATTCAGGACATTGAAAAGGCCATATTAAAATCTAACCTAGGGTTCAATCCCATGAATAATGGTGATGCAGTAATCATCAACATCCCTCCATTGACGGAGGAACGCCGCCATGAATTGGTGAAAATGGCGAAGGTGGAAGGTGAGGATGCAAAGATTTCTTTGCGTTCAGCACGCAAGGTTTCCATGGATGAAGTGAAGCGCTTAGAAAAAGATGGCCTTTCAGAGGACCGCCGCAAAGATGTGGAAATAGCTATTCAATCCCGCATTGACACGATGGTGACACAGCTTGAATCCAAGGTGGCGACTAAGGAGATTGACATCATGAAGGTCTAGGATGCGCAAGCTGCAGGATGAGTTAAACAAGCGTAAATGGCGCAATGGCCATCAATTGGCCATGACCAATGTGTTATTCACGGCTCAATGGCTCAAAGAACAGTTCACTCAGGCGCTGGAGCCTTACCGCATCACCATTCAGCAGTACCATGTGTTGCGAATTTTACGCACAATGCACCCGGAAGGCATGTCTTCCACGCAAATCCAGCAGCAACTTCTGGACAAGACAAGTGATGTGTCACGCTTGATTGCACGGCTGTACAAGCTCAAATTGATCAAACGAAGGAAGTCCAAGGAGGACGCCCGAATCACAAATTTATTCCTGTCTTACAGAGGCTTGGAGTTGTTGGGTCAAATCCGCGCTGTGGATAAGATTGATAAGGTTATGCTTCCCGAGCACATCACTGAAGAAGAGGCGCTTATGCTCAGTGCCTTGCTCGACAAGATGCGGGGCTAATAAACCATGGATTTTCCTCGCAGATAACTACCTTTGTCATATGACAACGACAGCCCCTGCAACCTCCCTTTATGCTGAAATGACCCCGAATCCAGAGGTCATGAAATTTGTAGCAAACCGGATGTTGATTGATGTAGACCATGTTGAGTTTTCCAATATTGAAGAAGCAAAGCCATCACCCCTGGCCACTGCACTGTTCAATTTTGCCTTTATCAAGTCGGTTTTCATTTCTGGCAACTTCATTGCTTTGTCTAAGTATGATGTCATTGAATGGGAGGACGTGACTCAGGAGCTGCGTCAGTTCATTTTGTCCTGGATCAGCAGCGATAAGGCCATTTTGAATGAGATACCGGATGTGACTGAATCAACCGATGAAGGCGTGAAGGCTCCTGTGACTCTGGTTCAGGAACCCAGCAATGACATTGAGCAACGCATTGTCGATATTCTTGAGGAGTATGTGAAGCCTGCGGTTGCACAAGATGGTGGCAACATTGCTTTTGCTGGCTACGACAACAAGGTGGTGAAGGTGGTCTTGCAAGGCGCCTGCGCTGGCTGCCCATCGAGCACCATGACTCTTCAACAAGGCATCAAGCAAATTTTACAGCGCATGCTGCCCACGTTGGTTGATGATGTAATTCCTGTTGAGGATATCGCGTCATGACAATTCTTGAGGTTCGGGGGTACTCGCCTCAGATTCCTGCATCTTGTTTTTTAGCCCCGACCGCTACAGTGGTTGGTGAGGTTGCCATGGGCGAAACTTGCTCTATTTGGTTCAATGCTGTGGTCCGTGGTGACGTGAACAGCATCCAGATGGGTGATCGCGTCAACGTGCAGGACAATGCAGTGGTGCATTGCACCTACCAGACCCACCCCACCGTTATTGGCAACGATGTGTCCATCGGGCACAATGCCATTGTCCACGGTTGCACCATCCATGACATGGTACTGGTAGGCATGGGAAGCATTGTCATGGACGGATGTATCATTGGCTCAGGCAGCATCATTGCCGCTGGTGCGGTTCTTACTGCAGGCACAGTGGTGGAGCCAGGCAGTATCTACGCTGGCATCCCCGCCAAGAAGATCAAGGACACATCTCCGGCGCTGACCCAGGGAGAAATTCAGCGAATTGCAGCCAACTATGGCATGTATGCAAGCTGGTACCAGAAGCCTTGACAGCTTTCCTATCTTTGACTTCTCATTCTTTATTAAGCGACTCTCACTATGCTTGACTATCTCTTTTATTATCTAGCTCTCAACCTTTGGGGTGCATTGATCACCTGGCGATTTTTTGTGGCTGCAGGGATTCCCGCATGGAAGGCATTTGTGCCTTTTTACCGCAGCATGCTTTGGTTTCAAGTGGCAGATCGACCGAAGTGGTGGGTGATCTTTGCCTATGTTCCAATCATTGACAATGTGATGTCATTGATCTTGGTTTATGAAACCTTGCACATGTTTGGCTTTAAGAAGCTCAAGCACACCTTGTTTACTGCCTTGACATTGGGCGCATACATGGGTTACCTCAACTACAGCCATTCCCTGGCAAGGGGACAGCGGGACAACGTAGACATTCGTCGCCGCATTCCCTTGGTGATTAACCATGTTTTCTTTGCTATTGTAGCTGCAGGCTCTTTGCGTGTCATGGTGATTGAGGCCTACAACATCCCTACCTCATCCATGGAAAAAAGTCTGATGGTGGGGGATTACCTTTTTGTCAGCAAGATTCACTTTGGCCTAAGGCTCCCTAACACCCCATGGTCTATCCCCTTGATGCATAGCAGCATCCCTGGCACATCGACTAACTCCTACTCTGAACTCATCAAACTGCCCTACAGTCGACTTCCCAAGTTGTTTGCCGTTAAGGCATTGGATGCGGTGGTCTTCAATGTACCTGTGGACCCCTTGCGACCAGTTGACAAGCGCGACAATTATGTTAAGCGCTGCATGGGTCTACCGGGGGACACCATCCGAATCGTTGACCGCCAAGTGTACAATGACCAACGGTTGATGACCCTTCCAGACCGATCCAATGGGCAGTTCAGCTACTATGTGAGAACCAATGGGCAGGGGTTCAATCCCGGTCAAATCAAGCGAGATTTTGACATCAATTACCTCAAAAATAGCCAGGTCAACAATCAGAATGTGTCTGATGTGCTGCAAATCACACAAACAGAATTCATTGTCACGATCCCTGATCAGGCATTGGAAGCATTTTCTGCGATGATGCATGTGGACACGGTTATCATCATCAATGCCTTAGCAAATCATCAGTTTTCTGAGGGCACACCCGAAGCATTGATTTGGTATTACAACCAAGCAGTCAAACCCATGCCGATGTACCCTAACCCCATGGGTGGTCACGGCGACACCACGGAGTATGCGTGGACCAGGGACAACTACGGTCCCTTGTGGCTGCCGTCCAAGGGCAGCACCATCAGCTTGACCCGTGACCATGTCTTGAAGTACCGCCGATCCATTGAGATCTATGAGGGCCATGAGTTCAGAGAGGTCAATGGCATCTACTTCATCGACGATGAACCAGCGACCAGCTACACCTTTGAGATGGATTACTATTGGATGATGGGGGATAACCGCCACAACTCATGGGACAGTCGCTACTGGGGCCCTGTCCCAGAGGATCATGTGATGGGTAAGCCCGTCTTCACCTTCATGAGCTGGGATAAATACGCCAAGGGTATGGATAAGATCCGTATGGATCGGTTGTTCACAGTCGTTCACGGCAAGGGAAAACCCACCAGCTATCTCTTGGTGTTCCTTGCCTTGGTCGCCCTTTACTACGGGTGGGAAATCTGGCATAAACGCAAGCAGTCTCGCCAGTGAAACGCCAGCTGATCATCCACATTTTTTCGGCCTTCCTGCTGTTGCCAGCAATGCAGGCACAAGGGGTTGACAGCTTGAAAACGGTGCATGACAGCATTGAAGTTTTTTTGCCCGAGGTAGAGGTATACCGTCAGCCATCTCCTGTGGTGGAAGACGCTTTCCATCTATCAAAAACCCAAATCATTCGCTTGCTGTGGTCAGAGGAGAACCATGGCTTTGATGGAGACAGCATTCTGCCCTTGTTGCAGCTATTGACCCCGGGATTTCAAAGAGATTCTTGCTTGGTCTGGTTGGAGGAAGGCGGTATCGCTGGTGATGAGGCCCGCTTGCATGAGGCCATCATGAGCAACCACTACCAGTTGATGACAGAGACGTACAACTACCTCGGTGATGTGTCACATGTTGATCTGAGTCTGGTTTGGTATGGCATTTTTCAAGTGGGGGATGCATGGAACATGTTGCCAGTGACGCCAAGGGTGGTTCTGAGTCAGTTCCAAGGCAACTCAGGCATGGAGTTCGACATGCTGCACAACCGAACTGAAGGCAGTCAATTCATGTTTGGCTCTCCAGTGATGTTGGACTCTGGCATGGTGGGTTCCGTGGATGAGCGCAGCTTGCGGTTCATGCCTGGCAGCTCACGTGACTTGAAGCTCAAGCGCGACGACCCATCTTGGACGCTTGGCGCATTGGGTGCAGCACAGGGGTTTGGCGATTGCCCACCCATGACAAATTACCAACTCATGGTCAGCGGCCAACTGGATGACCGTGACATGATCACGACACAGGACATCACTTTAGAGGTGGTTGATAGCAATTACACCTGCCCGCCGGAGCTCTATTGGTATGGCGATTTGATGGGTGATGGACGCCCTGACGCGATCTTGATGCAGAACATCCCTAAAGGCCTTCGTCTTGTCCTTTTCCTATCAGATATTGCTGCCCCTGGAGATCTCTGGCGACGGGCCGCGGATTGGTATGTAACTTTCCCCGAATAAGATTCCTATCATGTCACTCGCAGAAGAAAAGAACGCAGACCAGCTCCAGCTCCTTATGTCGGAGGTGAAAAAACGATTGTCTATCATTAAGATAGGTGGCGGTAAAGCAAAACTTGCCAAGCTTGAGGCTAAGGGCAAAATGTCTGCTCGCCAACGCGTGAAGTCCCTTTTAGACAAGGGCAGCCAGTCGTTAGAAATTGGTGCCTTTGCTGCTGAAGGTATGTACGCTGAGCATGGAGGTGCTCCTGCAGCAGGCGTGGTTGTCGTGATGGGCGAGGTGTCAGGCAGAACGTGCATTGTTGTTGCGAATGACCCTACAGTGAAAGCAGGCGCATGGCTGCCCATGACGGGCAAGAAAAACTTGCGTGCGCAAGAGATTGCCATGGAGAATCGCATTCCCATCCTTTACTTGGTGGATTCAGCAGGGGTTTTCCTTCCCATGCAGGATGAGATTTTCCCGGACAAAGAACACTTTGGCCGCATTTTCCGTAACAATGCCATCATGAGCAGCATGGGCATCCCTCAACTGTCTGCGGTGATGGGTCCATGTGTTGCTGGCGGTGCCTACCTACCCATCATGAGCGATGAGGCCATCATCGTTGAAGGCACGGGCAGCATTTTCCTTGCAGGATCATACCTGGTCAAGGCAGCTATTGGTGAGGAGATTGACAATGAGACCCTTGGTGGTGCAGATACCCACAACAGCATTTCAGGTGTGGCAGACTACAAGGCAAAAGATGATGCCGATGCCCTTAGCATCTTGCAAAAACTCATGGCCTTGCAAGGCCAAAGAGAGAAGGCGGGATTTGACAGGGCTAAGTCAGTGAACCCATCAGCTCCCAAGGGGGCCATTTACCGCCGCATGTCTGTTGATGGCAAGCCCTACGCCATGCGTCCCGTCTTGGAATGCATTGTGGATGCGCACAGCATGACGGAGTACAAAAAGGAGTATGGTAAATCGCTGATTACCACCTACGCACGCATCGATGGATGGGCAGTTGGCATCGTTGCTAACGAACGCTTGAGCACCAAGAATGCGCAGGGGGAGCTGCATATCGGCGGTGTGATTTACAGCGACTCAGCCAACAAAGCAGCCCGATTCATTGCCAACTGCAACCAGAAAAAGATCCCGTTGGTTTTCATGCAAGATGTGACGGGTTTCATGGTTGGCTCAAGGGCTGAACATGGTGGTATCATCAAGGATGGCGCTAAACTGGTCAATGCTGTAGCCAATTCTGTGGTCCCCAAGTTCACCATCATTGCAGGCCATTCTTTCGGGGCAGGTAACTATGCTATGTGTGGCAAGGCTTTCGACCCACGATTGATTCTTGCATGGCCAACAGCCAAGTTGGCGGTCATGGGCGGCGAGCAGGCCTCCAAGGTGTTGCTTCAGATTGAGAAAGCAAAAAATAAGGACATGGATCAAGCGGCACAAGATGAGCTGCTGAACCGCATTCAAAGCCGTTACCAGGAGCAAATGTCTCCCTACTATGCGGCTTCTCGTCTATGGGTGGATGGCATCATTGACCCATCAGATACCCGACAGGCTATCAGCCTTGGCATTCAAGCAGCTGATCATGCACCCATTGAACGGGCCTACAACCCAGGGGTGATTCAGACGTGAGTTCTGATGTGTTCACAAGGGTTTAAAAAACCAACAATTGTGAGTCAAAGCAGGTATGGTTGGTACCGCCAGTCTAGGCTTGAGTCCAAGTGGGGCAACTCAATCTACCCTTAGTGAATTGTAATTCAGTTTGCTAAGGGGTTTTTAATTCATTAATAAGAACTTAAAGGTTTCGTTATCAAACCTAAGAAAATACGTTCCACGTGGCCAATGTTCAGGGATTTCAATCCCATCAGAAATTTGGTAATCCTTCATTAGTCGCCCAAGGGAATCTATAATTTTGATTTTCTTATTTGTACTTAAAGCATTTCTATTAGTCAAGTATAATTTTCCTCCAGGCTTGAGAATAGTAGGCCATATTTTATTTTGAGAAATTCCCTCTTCAAAAGTTCCAATTGTAGTCAGGGACTTGGTAATGATATCTGAACCATTACAGTCATTCGAGGCGATTAATGTCACATTGTAAAAAAGTCCAGGAGGGTTGTATGTATGCGTTATAACTTTCCCAACACCAGAATCTCCATCCCCGAAATACCATTTGTAATAACTCGCTCCTAATGAAACATTACCATTAAATTCAACAGCCATCCCTAGGGGGCCAGTAGAAATTATTTCTGCAGTCCAGTTCGCAAGAATAGGATCATTAGGGTCGCAAATATCAATTATCGAAGCAAAGCTATTGGTATCGCCGCAGTTATTGTGAGATTTTAATATTACGTCATATATACCTGGTGAAGAATAAGTGTGAGAAATAGTTGCTCCAGAACCAAAATAACCATCTCCAAAGTCCCATAAAAAGCCAGAGGAGCCGATTCCTCCGGATGATACTTGGAAATTATAGGTAAACCCTGATTTTTGAAATGCAAAAACTGGATTACCAAGGGAAGAACAGATATTTATGGTTTGCGTCGTGTCTGTAATGATACCACAGGGCAATTGGACTGTAAGGGTTACATTGTATGTTCCCGGCGAGCTGTATGTGTTAAAAGTAGTGGTACCGCTCCCTGTGGATCCATCTCCAAAGTCCCATGTGCATTGAGCATTATTTGGAAGACCAGTGGCGACAAAACCTTTGGAAAGAAAGTTTCCGTAATCGTAAAAAGATGCAACCACAGGAGGACAATATGGGGCTTCATCAACACAAAAATCATCAACTGCTATTTTTGCAAGTTGAGCATTCCTGGTTCCTGTTATGCGGAATCTTACGGTGTCATTTTGATATTGTAGAAGATTTACAATATTTTGCTGCCAAGGTGAATTTTTTTGCTGAGTTGCGGCCAAGGATATCAAAGTGTTAGGGCCACTTGCACTACTCCAGCCGTTGCCGAAATCAATTTCTAAAGAAAGAGATGAAATGGCAGAACCATATAAATGACTTTTAAAGTATACAGCGGGAGTATCAAGTGCTGTTAAATCAAACCATGGAGTAACAATACTTGTCGAGTTGATGGGACTAGCGCCATCTGGCTGGGTAAACATGTATTTGCCTGTTAAAGCAACAACACTATTACCAGGTCCAGATTGATTCCACGTAGATCCACCTGTCTTAAAGCTCCAAATAAAACCCATAGAATCAGAGCGCGACCAGCAGTTGCCTATGCTTCCATAAAATCCCGGTGCAAAATTGGGATAGTACCCGACCCAACTGGAATCCTCAAAGTCTTCACAATAAGGAGCCAGAATGGGAAGACAGTTTGATAATGTAGATTCAAAGCCAGAATTGGAATTTTTTATTCCTATCGAGTCGTGATTCAAATTTTCATATGAAGGGGTAATTCCAGCTGACAATATCATCTGATTGAATATTATCGAAATAAGAAGGATAATGTACTTCATTTAAAAAAAAATGTGTTTGGATAAATTTATTCTGCATTCAATTAGTCAAAAATAATACCATCGAATAGATTGAAATATGTAAATGAGCCACTGAGTTCTTCTGTTGAGTAGAATACATCATGTGGTGATTGATTTTTGAAATCAATCCTTCCACCAAGCCGAGGACTCAAGGCCTGAAGTCCCCAAAACATAGGATTCCCCAATTTGGGGTGTCACCAATTCAATCTGTAATTCTTTAGCTTTTAGAGAAAGGCGCTCAACGGGGTCAGTCCAAGAATGTTGAGATAGCTTAAATGCTCCCCAATGAATAGGCATGATAATTTTTGATTTCAGATCAACCCCCGCTTGTGCGGTTTCTTCAGGAAACATATGGACGTCAGGCCACAATTTATTGTATTGACCGCATTCAATCATAGCAAAGTCAAAGGGCCCATACCGCTCTCCAATAGCCTTAAAATGGGGCGCGTAGCCGCCGTCGCCACTGAAGAAAATATTCTCAGTTTCTGACTGGACTATCCACGAACACCAAAGCGTTTTATCTCTATCGGACAATCCTCTCCCTGAGAAATGTTGTGAGGGGGTACTGCGAAAAACCAAATCGTCAAGTTTGGTTTCCTGCCACCAATCCAATTCTATGATTCTATCCTTATCAACGCCCCACGCTTGCAAATGAATGCCAACACCTAAAGGGGTATAAAACATCTTCACCTTGTCCTTTAGTTTTTGAATAGACCCATAATCTAAATGATCATAATGATCGTGGGAAATTAATACCGCATCAATTTGTGGCAGTTTTGCTACTTCAATGGGTAATTCTCGGCTAAATCGTTGCCCTCCAAAAATTGGGTTAGGTGCAGGGACATCCCCAAACATTGGGTCTATGAGTATATTTTTATCATTCATTTGAACCAAAAACGTTGAATGACCAAACCAGATGAACCTTGTCTCTGCATGGTAATTAACAAGGTTAAGAGAGTCAATTTTCTGAACTTCAATAGCTTTTTTTGGTCTAGAATTCGGGTTTGATTTAAAACCCCTCTTGAGGGCTTTAAGGATATCCCTAAAACTCATGTTTAGAGTGACATTTCCCTTGTTGATGAACTTTCCGTCTATATAATTATCAGATACAGAATAAACACGTTGCTGTTCTTCTGTGGCTTTGCCGCCGAACTCAGGACTCAGATTCAGAAATAACACGCCAGCTCCAATGATGCTAACTGCTATGATTGCTACAAATAGGATCATCTTTTTTAATTTAGCCATTGGCTGCGAGTGAATGGATTTTAATAATTTACCCATGTTATAGAACTATAGGTTGCTAATTGCTCCCTGTATGTCAATCACTGTACCAAATGCCCGATGACTTTTTTTAGGTGTCATTTTGTCTGTTACAGGTCAAAGTCTCTAGACACTTAGTCTGATGGAATGGCAACCATTCGCTAAATGACTTTTTACAGCCTTGTAAAAGATGACGATCGGGATTTCAGGCAAGCCATAGAACCTACAGCCTTGTGATGCTATAGCCTCGCGTCCACTGACTCCCGTGGCAGCACACCTTTTGCATCGAACACCACAGCGGATTGGCTGGATTTGAGGTCATCCATCTTCAGGGTCAAGAACTGGTCATGTGAAACAGCCAGAATAATGGCGTCATAACCCTTGGGTTCCAGGGTCTCAGTCAAGGGGAATCCCAGCTCATGCTGAACCTCGTCGGAGTTGGCCCATGGATCGTAGCAGTCTACATCTAGACCAAAAGCGATGAGCTCCTTTCTAATGTCAACCACCTTGGTGTTACGGATATCCGGGCAGTTTTCCTTGAAGGTGATACCTAGAATCAATGCCTTGCTGTTTTTCACAACGCCCCCTTTGTCAATGATGAGTTTCACCACCTTGCTAGCTACAAATAGTCCCATGGAATCATTCACCCGTCTTCCGCTGAGGATGACAGCAGGATGGTAGCCAAGGCTCTTTGCTTTATGAGCCAGGTAATAGGGGTCTACACTGATGCAGTGGCCACCAACTAAGCCTGGACTGTAGGGAAGAAAGTTCCATTTGGTGCTTGCAGCAGCTAGCACATCCCTAGTGTCAATGCCAACCCGATCAAAGATCAAGGCCAGTTCATTGACAAAGGAGATGTTGACATCTCGCTGGGCATTTTCAATAGCTTTAGAGGCTTCTGCCACCTTCATGCTGGGTGCCAAATGGGTCCCGGCCGTGATGATGGTTTGGTAGAGTTCATCCACAAAAATGGCAGCTTCAGGCGTGGATCCTGAAGTCACCTTCACAATGCTCGCCAGGGTGTTGACCTTGTCTCCGGGGTTGATGCGCTCAGGGCTATAGCCACAGAAGAAATCGCTGTTAAATGTGAGCTGGCTTTCTGACTCAAGGATGGGGACACAATCCTCCTCTGTGCAGCCAGGGTAGGTGGTAGACTCATAGATGACCACATCCCCGGGGTTGAGGAACTGACCGATCATCCGACTGGCGTTTTTCAAGGGACCAAGGTCAGGGGCCTTGAGGTCATTGATGGGGGTTGGTACCGTGACGATGTACACATTGGCCTCTGCTAAGTCTTGTTTGTCTGCAGACACTGATAAATTGCCATTGAGGGCTGCTTGAAGTTCCTTGGGGTCGGCCTCCTTGGTGCTGTCTTTGCCAGCGTTCAATTCCTTGACGCGATCCCTGTTGATGTCAAATCCAACCACCGCTTGATGCTTGCTGAAAGCCAGAGCCAGTGGGAGCCCCACGTAACCCAGGCCAATGACGGCAATTGAAATATCTGTTGGCAATGTGTGCATCAGACAAAGTTACCGAAAAGTGAAGGGAAAGCCTCGGCTCAGAGCCTACTTTTGTAGGGTGAAATCTTTATGGACATTGAATCGTTATTTCTGGCGCTACCGCTGGCGCTTTGCCATAGGGTTCTTCTGTGTGGGAACGGCCGCCACCTTTGCTGTTTTCCCTGCAGTATTCATCCGCCGAGCCTTTGACGAAGTCGCAGTGGCCATGACGGAAATAGGCCTGGCAGGAAGCATGGCCTCAGAGCCATTGAAAAAAGCCTTGCTGATATACAGTATGGTCATCCTTGGGATGAGCGTCATGAAAGGCCTGTTCACCTTTTTTATGCGGCAGACCCTCATCGTCATGTCGCGACTGATTGAGGCAGACTTGAAAGACGACATCTATGCGCATTACCAAAGCCTGGATCAGGCTTTTTACCTCAGAAATTCTACAGGGGATTTGATGAATCGCATCTCTGAGGATGTTAGCCGGGTTCGCATGTACCTGGGGCCGGCCTTGATGTACAGCATCAACATGCTGTTTTCCCTGACGCTGACTTTGAGTTTCATGTTCTCAGTGGACGTGAAACTGAGTGTCATGACCCTTGCGCCCATGCCCTTGATTGTCTGGAGTATTTACCGGGTATCCAAGCTGATTAACCAGCGAAGCACAGCAGTTCAAGCGCAGCAATCTGCCATCTCCACCTTGGCACAAGAAACCTTTTCAGGTATCAGAGTCCTCAAGTCCTTTGCCCTTGAGAAGGGACAGTCTGAGCGCCATTTGATTAGTGCCAATGCATCCTTTGCTCGAAATGAAGGGCTTTACCGTGTGAATGCCCTTTTCATGCCCTTGATGCTTTTACTGGTTGGCGTGAGCACAGCCATCGCGGTATGGGTTGGTGGTCAAGGGGTAGTTGATGGGCGATTGACCCCTGGTGTCATTGCCGAATTTGTCTTCTATGTCGGTCTTTTGACATGGCCAATTGCCAGCATGGGCTGGGTCGTTAGCCTCACGCAACGTGCAGCTGCATCCATGCAACGCATCAATGACTTCCTTCAAGCAGAGCCTAGTGTTGCATCGCAGGCAAATGCCACAGCACCTTCAGTCATTCAAGGGGCCTTGGTGGTGGACAAGGTGTCACTGACCTATGAAAGCGGCATTGAGGCCTTGAAAGAAGTCAGCTTCACCATCAATGCGGGAGAAACAGTGGTCATTGTGGGTCGGACCGGATCAGGTAAAAGCAGCTTGGCCCATTTGCTGACTCGCCAAATGGATCCCAGCAAGGGACAGATTGCCATGGACGGCCTGGACATCAAGCAATGGCCATTGAATGATTTGAGGCATGCCATTGGCATGGTGCCACAAGACAGTTTCTTGTTCAGCGACACCGTGGCTGAGAACATTGCCTTTGGCAACGCTAGTGCAAGCCGTGAAGCCATTGAACAGGAAGCAAAACTGGCCTGCGTGCACGACGACATCATGGGATTCACAACGAACTATGACACCGTGGTTGGCGAACGAGGGGTGACCCTATCTGGTGGACAAAAGCAACGCATTTGTATTGCCCGAGCCATGATGAAGCAGCCAGCACTGATGGTTTTTGACGACGCACTGAGTGCTGTTGACAGCGAAACAGAATCCCAGCTCTTAGCGGGGCTAAAAAGCCGTTTGAAGGGCTTGACCTCCATCATCATCACCCAGCGCCTGAATGCTGTGCATCAAGCTGACCAAATCCTTGTCATGGATGCAGGTCAATTGGTGCAATCAGGTAAGCATCGAGACCTCATGCAAGAAGAGGGCCTCTATGCCGACCTTTACCGATTACAAAACCCCATTGATTCCAGCACACCATCATGAAAGCATACCCCAATTTGATTGAAGGCGTCATTGAGGTCTTGGTACAGACATTTGGCAAGCACATCTATGCTGATAAAGTGATTCCACATATCCTGAAAGAGAACAAGAAATGGGGATCCAGAGACCGAAAGTTTGTGGCAAATCACAGCTATGAAATCATCAGAAACTGGCGCTTGTTATGGCACATATTGGGTCAAGAACCAAGCATGAAGCGCAAGCATCTCATGGAGCTTTTTGATGCGTATTGGAACTGGCTGGAAACGGGGTCTAAGATTCCCGAAGGCTTGCCCTTGGGTGTGGTTGAGAGCTACGCAGCGTGGTTTGACGAGCGCGCCAGCAATGAGTTGGGTGACCATTGGCCCGCATTGGCTCATGCCTTGAATCAGCCAGCTTCTGTGGTGCTTCGCAACAACGTGCTTAGGCAAGACCGCAAGTCCTTGGTGGAAATCCTGACCAAGGAAGGCATCGATTGTGAAGTAAGCGATGTAGCTGATGAGTCCGTGGTGTTAGCCAATCGACCCAAGTTGATGCATTTGAAAAGCTACCAAAAGGGCCGTTTTGAAATCCAAGATGGCGGATCACAGTTGATTGTTCAACACTTGGATTTGCAGCCGGGGGAACGTTTTTTTGATGCCTGTTGTGGCGCTGGAGGCAAGGCCATCCAGGCAGCATCCATCATGGGCAACCAGGGAGAAATCCTTGCCATGGACACCAACGACAAAGCTTTGAGTGAATGCCGCCGCCGGGCTAAACGCAATGGCGTTGACATCATCACCACGGAGTCCATCAAGCGACCTGCCTCAGTGCTCGTGCACCAGGAATGGGCTGACAAATTGCTTTTGGATGTCCCTTGCTCAGGCAGTGGGGTGATTCGCCGCGATGTTGACAGCAAATGGAAACTGCAGCCGGAGCATTTGGATAAAACCATCCAAATTCAGAAGGACATCCTCCACAAATACCACAGCACCTTGAAGCCAGGTGGCACCATGGTCTATGCAACCTGCAGCATCCTTCGGTCAGAAAATGAGGATCAAGTAGCCAGCTTCATGGAAGTTTTTGGAGAGGATTTCACTTTGGTGGATGAGTTCCGTTTGTCACCAGAGCATCCCCATTCGGATGGTTACTTCATTGCAATTTTCCAAAAGCATGACGACTGAGTCGCCATCGAATCACCATAATTTGGAGCTGCAAAGCACCCGAGAATTGCTTGAAGGCATCAACGGAGAGGATCAGCAAGTAGCGCATGCTGTGAAGGCTGTCATTCCTGCCATTGAGGCCTTGGTTGATGCCATCTTGCCGGCCATGAGAAAAGGCGGTCGCTTGTTTTATATCGGCGCTGGAACCTCAGGCCGTTTAGGCATTGTGGATGCCTCAGAGTGCCCGCCAACCTTTGGTGTTGACCATGGAGTAGTTGTTGGTCTGATGGCCGGGGGTGACCAAGCCATCCGCAAGGCAGTGGAAGATGCAGAGGATGACGATCAATTGGCTTGGCAGGACTTAACCGCCCATGGCATTGGGCCTAATGATTGCCTGATTGGCATCGCGGCAAGTGGAAGGACACCCTACGTCATTGGCGGCCTCAAACAGGCCAGGGAAGCAGGCCTTGTGACTGGAGCCATCGTTTGCAATGTTGATTCCAAGGTGGCTGCCACAGCAGCGTACCCCATAGAGGCCATTGTGGGGCCAGAATTCATCACAGGGAGCACCCGCATGAAAGCGGGTACAGCACAAAAGCTAATCCTAAACATGATCAGCTCCAGCTTGATGATTCAAATGGGCCATGTGGAGGGCAACAAAATGGTTGATATGCAATTGAGCAATGCGAAACTCATTGAGCGAGGCACGGCCATGGTGATGGAATCGACCCAGCTGCAGCAAAAGGAGGCGAAGGCATTGTTGCTCAAGATGGGCTCTGTTCGCAAGGCGGTTGAAGCCTATCGCAACAGCTAGTCCCAGATCCGCTCTTCCGTTAACTGCACACCCTTGCCCATGAATTTAGCGGCAATGGCTTCAAAGCTTTCAGTGTAGTCACTCACAGCACACCGCATGGTGGCATTGCTCTGGTTGCTCAACAAGCCCATGCCCTTCAAATCCGATGCAATGGCAGCTGCCACGATGCTTGGCACATTGAGCATGACGGTTGATGCGTTGAGTTTGACACTGATTTGATCTGTGACCAGTGGGTAGTGGGTGCAGGCAAGCACCATGTGATCCACGGGAACCTGGTTGGCCATGTAAAACTTGATGGTGGCGTCCACCAAAGCTTCATCCAAAGGGGAGGCTTCAATCACGGGCGCCAGCAAGGGCGTTGCCATGGCATGGATGGTGGCTTGTGGCAAAACTGCTGCGATGCGTTGGCTGTAGATGCCAGAATCGATGGTGGCCCGAGTCCCCCACACGGCAATGTTTTTGGATCCACTGGCTTCAATGGCTGCAATCACGGGATCGATGACATTGAAAACGGGCACGTTCAAATGGGCTTGAAGGTGATCAAAGGCAACAGCAGAGGCGGAATTACAAGCTATGACAATGGCCTTGGCGCCTTGGTCCACCAAGTGACGGGCAATTTTCAAGGAAAATCCTCTGATGGCCTCAGGGGACTTGTCCCCATAAGGCAGGTGCTCGGTGTCACCAAAATACAAGAGGGATTCCCTGGGAAGGGCCTTTGCAAGTGCGCTGGCAACTGTCAGGCCGCCCACACCAGAATCAAACAGCCCAATGGGGCCATTTGCGTGCATCACATGCTGAGTTTAGCCTTCACTGCAGTGGTAAGATTCAACCCACCACTGGCGAAGATGATCATGCCCTTGCTCTTGGATGCATCCAACACATAGTTGGCCTTGCTCTCCTTGGCTGCCTCGTTGATGGCTGCTTGAAGCTTTTCGTACACGGGTGTGACAAGCTCCATTTCCTTGCTTTGCAACGTTTGCTGTGCGGTCTTCAAGTACTCCTGAATAGTGTTGTACATGTCCTGCAATCGCTGCTGATCCTGGCGTTGACGAAGCTCAGTCCATGTACCTGCATTGGCCTGAAGGACCTGTGCACCGCGTTCAAGCTCAGCATTCATCTCCTTTGCCTCAGATTCAAATCTTGCTTGATCAGCTTGCAAGGTGGCCATGACCGCTTGGTATTCAGGCATTTCAACAAGCATGCTGTCGACGTTGATGTGAGCAATGACGCTTTGTGCAAATGCTGGAGACATCATGGCAACTGTCAGGGCGAGGGTGGTAAGTGTATTTTTCATAAGGGGGTAAAGTTAAGGCTAGTAGCCCAGTTGTTTGAGTACGTCTTGGGAATAATCATTGGACTCTCGGGCGTAGACGACAGCAATGCCGGAACCCTTGTCAAACATGAAGTCCAATTTCTTTTTTCTGGCCACTTCCACAATGGCAGAAGCCACCATAGCTTGCACAGGCGCTACCAATTCTAATCGCTTGGCAAAGAGTAGCCCCTCGGGTCCAAAATAGGCTTGCTGCAGTGTCATTGAGCTGTCTTGCATGCCGTTGATGTAGTTTTGACGTTGCGCAACCATGTCCGTCGTCAGCAGCACCTTTTCTGCATTGAGTTGACCTTGTAGGGCAGCCATGTCATCAAGCATGCTGGAAATCTCGCCCTCCCATTGCTTGGAAAGTCGCTCGAGCTCCACTTGTGCTTCGCGGTATTCAGGCACGGCTTCCAAGATCTGCTGGCTGTCCACATAGCCCAATCGCTGGCTGAAAACCAGAGAGGGGAGGATGAAAGTCAACAGAAGAAGGCAGCGTTTCATGGTGATCAGAATTGTTGTCCGAGGACAAAATGTGTTTGCCAGCCTGAGACGCCAGTCTGGTTAGGCAGGTTGTCAAAGCCATAACCGATGTCCACCCCTAGCAGGCCAAACATGGGCATGAAGATCCGCAGGCCAACGCCAGCTGATCGTTTGAGTTCAAAGGGTCGGTAATCGATGAAGCTGTCATAGTTGTTGCCAGCTTCCGCAAAGCCAAGCACAAAGATTTGCGCGTTGGGGTTGGGTGAAAGCAGGTAACGGAGCTCAGTGGTGAACTTGTTGTAAAGGGCGCCGCCGCTTTCAGGCGTGATGGAGTTGTTCGCATAGCCCCTCAGGGAAATCACCTCACGGCCATCGAGCACAAAATTTTGCATGCCATCACCGCCCAAGTAAAAACGCTCAAAAGGTGGCAAGCCATAATCGTCGTTGTAGGAGCCAAGGAAGCCAAACT
Source organism: uncultured Flavobacteriales bacterium (assembly GCA_963925545.1). Lineage (GTDB taxonomy): Bacteria > Bacteroidota > Bacteroidia > Flavobacteriales > Schleiferiaceae > TMED14. Next base: position 110,232 of record CAWUSA010000012.1, read on the forward strand.
CACCATAGGATTTGATGACAAAATTCTTAGCGATCTGCGCGTAGAAATCACCTGAGAATTTCCATTTGTGGTATTCAATGAAGCTGAATTTATCTTCATTGGAGAGTTTGGTGTAGTCCCGACCATCCAACAATGAAACAGGGGGTGTTGCTTCCAAAGAGAAGGAGACGCTGGAGCCCTGTGTAGGGAAGATGGGGAAGTCCCGGTTGTCACGCTTCAGGTTGAGTGTGTAAGCCACCGAGTTGGCCACACCTTGGGTGAAGGTTGAGCCAGCCAATGGGTAGTTGTTGACATCGAAGCGTCGGTACTCTAGGCTGTGGTAAAGGGTGAAATAATCATCGGGCCATTTCAAGCGAAGACCTTGACCAAGTACAATGCCAGAGATGTCAATCTTTTGTGCCGTGGAATCTGTCTGGCCGTTGTAGTTCATCATGTTCTTGTAAGCAGAGAAGGTCACCGAATTGGGCTTTTTCCCGCCTAACCAAGGCTCAGTGAAACTGAAGTTGTAGGACGAGTAGTAGGTTCCGTTGGTTTGCGCCCGGATGTTGATGGTCTGACCATCGCCGGAAGGCAAGGGCCGCCAGGCTGACTTGTCCCTGATCTGGCGTGCTGAGAAGTTGTTGAAGTTCAAACCGGCAGTTCCGACCACCATGTTCGCCCCCCAACCACCTTGCAGTTCAAGCTGACTGGTTGACTGCTCCACAACCGAGTACTCTAAATCCACGGTGCCAGTCATGGCATTAGGAACGGGTGTGATGTTGATTTGGCGTGGATCAAAGTAGCCCAACTGGCCAAGCTCACGAATGGTTCGCTGGATATCAGCCTTGGAGAATAAGTCACCAGGACGTGTACGGATTTCTCGGTAGATGACGTGGTCATTGGTTCGGTCATTGCCGGTGATGACTACCTTGCGAACGCTGGCTTGACGGCCTTCACGAATGCGAATTTCCAAATCAATGGAGTCATTTTCAACGCGAACCTCGACGGGCATAACATTGCTGAAGAGGTAGCCACTGTTCAGGTACAATGAGGTGATGTCGCCGCCATTGGGGTCGCCGCCAATGTGCTTGGCTAGCGTCTTAGCATCGTAGGTGTCGTTCGCTTCAATCTTGAGGATGTTTTCCAAGACTTCAGTGGGGTATTTGCTGTTGCCATAAAAATTGACAGAACGGTAGTGGTAGAGGTTGCCCTCATCGATGGAGAAGGAAATGACCAACTGCCCTTCTTCGTTGCGGTGGATGCTGTCATTAACAATGCGCGCATCTCGGTAGCCATTTTCATTGTAGAGATCCACAATGAGTCGACGGTCTTTGGCCAATTCCTCCGTCAGCAATTTGGAGGTATGAAAGATGGTCCACCAACGGCGTCTGTGCGTGCCGTCCATGACCTTGCGCAATTGCTTTTCGTCGATGTTTTCATTGCCATAAAACAAGATGTCTGCAATGCGAATGCGCTCACCAGTGTGCACATCAATGCGCATGATAACGGCATTGGCAAAGGTGCTGTCTTCTTCGGTGGAAATGCTTGCCCGTGCATCAGGGAAGCCTTTGTCCACATAGTAGTCCTTGATGATTTGCTCTGAATTGATGCGCAAGTTTTCAGAAACTACCATGCCTCGGCTGATTTCCAGCTTTTCTCTCAAGTTGTCTTGCTTGTTTTCTTTGATGCCAGTGAAGTAATACTTGGAGAGCTTTGGTAAGGTTTGTAAACGCAGTTCAAGGAAGACCACCTTGCCCGATTGTTGAGTCACCAGGAGCTGAATATCTTGAAAAAGATCTTGATCCCAAAGGTTTTTAATGGCCTTGGCCACTTTATCGGAGGGGAATTGCACCATGTCACCCACGTTCAAGCCTGAAAGCAAGCCCACCATGGTGGCGTCCAAATGGTCAGCGCCAGTCACTTCAATGGCAGCAATTTCGTAGTCCATGCCTGCTGATATGGCAATGTTTTCATCCAAATGAATCTGCCCGTATGTCAATGGCATCATCAAAAAGAAGCTTAGTAAGCTGAGTAGATTGCGCGTGTTCATGTATGTCTTACTTCAGTTGTTCACTGGTCTTTCCCATGCGGCGTTCACGGCCCTGAAATTGGGCAATGGCCTGTTCGAGATGTTCCTTAGAAAAATCAGGCCAAAGTACATTGAGGAACACCAATTCTGCATAAGAAATTTGCCAAAGGAGAAAATTGGAGATGCGCTGCTCACCTGAGGTGCGGATAACCAAGCCGGGATCCGGCATGTCAGCTGTCTGCAATGCCCTACATATGGCTGCCTGGTTGATGTCTTCAGGCTTCAATTCGCCATTGGCGACTTGATGGGCCAAGGATTGCATTGCTTGGGTGATTTCCTGCCGGCTGCCATAGTTCAAGGCCAAGGTGAGAACCATATGGTTATTGCCAGCAGTTGCGTTCATGACCTCTTGGAGCTCATCCTGACAATCCTTAGGCAATGCAGATAGATCACCAATAGTATTCAACCGAATGTTATTTTCCATGAGGGTTTTCAGTTCCCTTTTGAGGCTTTTCACCAAGATGCGCATCAAGGCATTGACTTCTACCCGAGGGCGGCTCCAGTTTTCTGAACTGAAGGCATAGACTGTAAGGTATTTGATGCCCAACTCCGCTGCGCCAGTGGCAGCGGCCTTGAGTGCCAATACACCGCGCTGATGCCCTTTGATTCGGGTAAGAAGGCCATGTTGCTTGGCCCATCGTCCGTTGCCATCCATGATGATGGCAATGTGTTCAGGTAGGTTATTCATCGGTGCAGAAAGGTATGACATCGTTCCAAGAATGGTTCCAAAACCACGCCAATGCCTACATGGCCCTCAAAAAACATGTCTTGGTTGTTGGCATTGCCCCGTGGGTAACCAATCTGGCTGCTATGGTTGCCACCTGGATCTGAAAAATAGGCTGCAGTTTCACCGCGCAATTGCCCTAAAGCAAGCGCATCCACATAGCTGCCAGAGACGTCATCCAGGTAATCAGAACTCACAGTGGTCCATGTGGCCTCCGTGAAAAGCACCAACCAGCCATCGAATTGAAACCGCCAGCCAAGGGTGAAGGGATTGGTCCACACCCGCAAGCTGTATATCGGTTCACCAGATAGCGATGTGCCCTGGCCTTCTGTGCCAAGGGGTTGCAATCGATGCATGCTGCCTAGGTACTCAGCCATGGGGTCATGGGACATGACACCTTTGCCAATGCTTAAATAGGGGCTGTGTTGAAAGTCCCTTGCAGGGACATTCAAGGGTAAAAAACTGACCTCCAATGACAGGCTGCCTGTCTGGTAAGGATTGATAACGGCAAGCCCTCGTTGCTGCCTCAGGCCAATGCTGCTTTGCGCATCGTTGGCCTCGATTTGTCCTTCCCCATAGCGGGCCTTGATAGCGTAGTGTTCTGCAAACTGCAAGCGGTAGCCAAACTGCCAGTTCATGGTGCTTGACGGGCTGAAGCCCATGCCAACGTCACCAACAAAGGCGGTACCTCCTACACCAACAGTCCATTCATGGGACAGTTGTGCATGAGATGGGTTGCTGGCCATCATGGCCATGCAACAAGTTATACCAAGGGAAAATATCCGGCTCATCGATGCGATATCAGCGGGCAAAGATAGGAATTGAAAGGGGGTCAGTTTCTTCGGTCTAAGCCCCATAATAGCTTATTCCGAAGAGTCGTGGCAAAGGTGGAGTCTTCCATCCGAACCAATTGAAATTGGAAATCTGCCTTTTTCAAGGTGAGTTCCACTTCGCAGTCCAGGGTGAAGACCCTTGAATCCAGGGATGCTAGGAATTGCCCTTCCCGTGCATCCACCTTCAACGTCAGCGTGTCACTGTTGGGAATAACGAGTGGACGTACCGTTAAATTGTGTGGCGCAATGGGGGTAAGGATGAAATTGTCAGAACCCGGCATCAAAATGGGGCCGCCACAGCTCAAATTATATCCGGTGGACCCTGTGGGTGTGGAGATAATCAAGCCATCTGCCCAGTAGGTATTCAGAAATTGCCCGTTCACATACACGTGAATGGAAATCATGCTTGTGGTGCCCTTGCGGCTCACAGCGAGTTCATTCAAAGCAAAATTGGGCTGAATGGTTTGCGAACCGCCTTCTGCGGATACCTCCATGCAATAGCGGGGATCCAGGGTGTACTGCCCTTTCAGAACCTTTCGGATGGCATCGGATGCCTCTTCTCGGGCGATGTTGGCGAGAAAGCCTAAACGGCCTGTATTTAAGCCAATGATAGGCACACCCGTGCGCTCAACCAAGGTTGTTGCGTCAAGCAATGTGCCGTCGCCGCCAATGCTGATTAGAAAGTCGGGGGACTTCTCTGAGAAGTCTTTTTCATCATGGAATGTGTCGTGATCGATGGCAAGACCCCAACGTTCATTCAATTGCTTTTGCAAGCGATCATGCATCAGGATTTTTGCCCCTTCTTCTTTGAGGGTTAAGAGTGCCTGTTCCACAAAAGCTCTTGCCTCATCGGGAATGCGTTTGCCAAATAATGCGACTGTTGCCATGGGTCAAAGGTTGATAAAATGCATCAAATGGGCCAAATTATCTTCAGCGTCATCATGGGATCCGCCTTTTGGGGCATAGCCCATCACAGTGTAACCCAATCGCTGCAAGGTGTTCACGGCGGATGAAGGATCCTTCAAATCCAGCCGAATCACCGTCAAGAATCGCTGATTATCCATGTGAAAATCGGTGGCATGAGCCACGACCCTGTAGTTTTCTGCCTCCAAGGCAAGCATGGCGTCACCGTCAAAGGTCTTGTCAGATTGGAACCAAATAGAACAGCCAGGTAAATTGAATGACCAGATGCCCCCGATCCACAGGGCTAAGTCTTTTGCCTGCAGCACACCAAGGCTGTCTTTGCCATCAACAATCAATAAAGCTGTGCTTTTGGCTTTTGACATCACGGCTAGCGCATCCATGGGGTGTTGGTCAACAGGGAAGCTAACCAAGGCCTTGGATGTCTCATCGATTGGATGCAGTTTAATGCCAAATACCCATGTCATGGGTCAAACATAGTGCAAGCATGTGGCAATTGGTGTCTAATTTCAGAACTTGCCGGTCCATAACAAACGCTCCATGCCCTCATCGATAGACCCCTATAGCCCCTTGTCTGCACCCACCAAATTGAGTGTAAACATCAACAAAATTGCCACTTTGCGCAATGCCCGGGGTCATCAAATGCCTGATTTGCTTCTTGCAGCTAAGCGTTGTCAGTCCTTTGGTGCACAGGGTATCACAGTCCATCCCCGGCCTGATGAGCGACACATTCGCTACCAGGATGCCAGAGATTTACGGGCCGTGGTGCATCAGGAGTACAACATTGAGGGGTACCCCAGCAAGAACTTCATCCAATTGGTGCTTGAATGCCAACCAGAGCAGGTCACCCTGGTCCCCGATGGTCCCGATGTTTTGACCAGTGATGCAGGATGGGATTGCCTTGCCAATGAGACCTTGCTCTTAGAGGCCATTGCAGCGTTCAGGGCAGCCAATATCCGTGTCTCCTTGTTCATGGACTGTGACGCCACTCAAATCCAGGCTGCCGCCGCCTTAGGTGCAGATCGCATTGAGCTTTACACAAAAAGCTATGCCATAACCTACGTTACGGACCCTAAAAAGGCCGTTTCGCCCTTTGTTGAAGCTGGAATTCTGGCTAATCAGTTGGGCTTGGGTTTGAATGCGGGCCATGATTTGGACAGTGAAAATCTGGCTTATTTCGTAGAAAAGGTTCCCCACCTTTTGGAGGTCAGCATTGGTCATGCCCTGATTTCAGATGCCTTGTACCTTGGCTTGGAGAACGCCATCCAGCGCTACCGGTACCAATGTGAAATCGGATGGAACCGCCAGTCATGAGTCATGTCACGCTGCACGCAAAGGTGATGCCCTCCATCATGGATACAGGCAAGCCCCTTGTAATCCTTCATGGGTTGTTTGGTATGGGTGACAATTGGGGAAGCCATGCCAGACATTGGGCATCAAAGGGCATGCATGTGCATTTACTGGATATGAGAAACCATGGCAGGTCAACGCATGTCCCCATACACACCTATGAAGCCATGTCAGAGGATGTGCGCCAATACCTCTTGACCCATTTCCCTCAGCAATCTGTGACCCTGTTAGGTCATAGCATGGGCGGCAAAGTGGCCATGCACCTAGCTTGCCACCATCCTGAGTTGGTGGAAAAATTATTGGTGGCAGATATTGGGCCTAAGGCCTACCCACCCCAGCACAAGGAGGTGATTGAGGCCATGCATGCATTGGACCTCTCGTCTGTTCAAAGTCGCATGGAGGCAGATCGCGCCATGGAAAAGCATCTCCCTAGCCGATCACTCAGGCAGTTTTTGTTGAAGAACCTGACCTGGAAACAGGACAAGCAATTGGGCTGGAAATTTAACCTGCCCATCCTCACCTCGCAGATTCACCGCATTGGGACTGCATTGGATTCGATTGCTATCTACCATGGCGCAACCTTGTTCGTTAGAGGCTTGGCCAGCAGTTACATCCTTGATGAGGATATTCCAGACATCCTCACCCACTTCCCCTTGGCACAACTGGAGTCCATTGAAGGTGCAGGGCATTGGCTGCATGCAGAAAAGCCTGAGGCCTTTCGTGAGGCCGTTGAGTCATTCATTTGTGACTGAATTTCTTTCCCTTGCTTGTCAAGCGTTAAATCAAAAAACCCCGCCATTTGGCAGGGTTTTGTTTTTCGAAGGATGATGTCCCTATCGGTAAAGGGTCACTGAGCCCTTGTCTTCCAATCGGATGGTATTGATGCCATCAGGATCCAAGTAGTTCGCAACCAAGTGCCAGATGTACACACCGTCCTTGACTATGCGGCCATTGTACTTGCCGTCCCATGCTTTGGTGGTTTCAATGCTTTCAAAGACCATGCGTCCATAGCGATCGTACACACTGAGGTGAAAGTCCACTGGGTCGCAAGCAGAAGACACCAACACACGGAATTCGTCATTGGTGAAATCCCCGTTAGGGGTGAAGGCGTTGGGGGCAAAAATGCCACAAGGCTCATCAGGGTTTGGGTTGGTCTGAGCTGCAGCACTAAGGCTAAAAACAGCAAGACCGATGGCTATGATATACTGACGCATGAGTCAAATGTAAGGTGTATCCAGACGTCAAACCCCCTCGTTGTGGATAAATGCGGCTTAATTGAATGAACGATGGCTTTCAATGAATGTCCGATTGCTGTCGGGCTCCTCGCTCCATTCATATTCGTACTTACTTTCTTCGCTGGATGGCGCCTCTTTGCCTTTGCCTTGAAGAGCTGACTTGATTTCATCCCCTTGAGAGTTCCAATCATCTTTGAGGCTTTGACCGATATCCTCCTTCAAGGATTTGCTGTCGAGTTTGAACTGCAAATCATCCACTGATCCATACAGTTTCATAGGGATCCAGATGGGACCTCGGTCATCCTGCACAGCGATGTAATTCCGCAGGCTCTTGGAGCCGTCACTGTTGCCAATGCCACTCAAGTCACGCAAATTCATCCTCAAGGTGAAGTCCATGACATTGTCAAAGCTGTGACTGCCTTCAACCTTGAGAACTAAGGCATTGTTTTCCAAGGTCATCTGAGGGATGGTGATGATTTCATTGGCGATGCGAAGCTGGTTTTCCAGGGTACCAAAGCGCACATCAACCAGATCACTGATGTCAGCAAATCGCGCCAAATCCAACAGAGGACGGTAGTTCTTCAATCGCCCATTGGCCACAGAGAAGTCGGCAGATGCCGTGAATTGATCGGATATCAAATCCCAGCTATCATCCCACTCAAACTGGAGACTGACTTGTGCGCTGAGTATGCCTGATAGGTTTTCGTGGGTGATCTGATCTTGGCCAAAGTCTTGCCATTCATCCATGAACTGTTCCAGGTTCACATGACTCAATAAGCCTTGAAAAGACAAGCTGTGATGCCCTTCATCGAGTGGCATGAAGAAGGCATTACCTGAAAGCAAGCCACTAGCATGGCTGAGACGGAGTTTGTTAATCTTCACATTTAACCCAGTGCCAACCAAGTTGGCACTAACATCGGTGGCTTGAATGCCATCGTAAAGCATGGATTGGCAGTTCAGATGGACTCGGTGATGGTCTGCCCATGGAATGCCATCATCCGGTTTACCTGTGAGGTTGGCATTCCAGATTTCTGAACCAATCAAGTCTTCAATCACCCACCGCTTGCCCGTGAGGGTTAGGTCATGGGTCATGGGCCCACTTGCTGCCAATGCCTGGTGAATGATGCCTTCTGCTTTAGCAACAGTGCTTCCTGTTTGTACGCTGGCATTGATCAGGTGAACATCTTGTCCGTGGAGCTCTACTGTGGCAGAGTGCACGATGGCGGGTTGCTTGGCTCCCTCAATGGCAAAATACCCATCAGTGATTTGCAAGCCCCCTGACCAGATGGCAGGCCATAAGCCTTCAGATGAAATGGCTTCCATGGAAGTGAAGGATCTCTTGAAGCCAACTCGACCGTTGACTTGGCCTGATGAGCCGTCCCACGTGGTCAGCTTGAGCCAATGCATCCAGTCCATCCATGGGGAGTTGAAGTCAAGCGTCGCTGCCAAGGTGGGCTGATTCAGGTTGTCTAGACGGAAAGATCCGCCAAGCACAGAACCTCTTGACTTGCCGTTGAATGCCGTCATGGATAGGGTGGAGCTGGTCAAGCTATTGAATCGACCGTTGTCAAAATGGACACTTGCTGTGATGTTGTTTGCATCAAACCAGCCGTTGGAAACATTGAGCTTGCCTTGCGTCCATTCCCCATCTGCATGGATGTCCAAACCTTGATCTGTAGAGGTGATGTCAACGGTCAGGTCCAACAGGCCATCAATCTGTGCCATGTCTGGGTCTGGAACCAATGAAGATGGCATCAGGTGCAGAATCTCTTCAATGTCCAAAGCCTTAGCCTGCATTGACCATTGGCTACCTGACTCATCCATTTGACCGGTCAGGTCCATAGCCCATTGGTTGACTTCAAGCCGCCCTGATTGAATGACGGTTACCTGGCTATCGCCTAGCATGTCCATGCTGCCGCGAATGATCATGTGTTCATTATTCCATGAGGGCATATCCAGCTCCCAATCTGCAACTGCCTCAATCAAATTGCTATCAGACTTCCCTTTCAAGCGCATGCGATGGGCCAGGAACTGCGTGCTCCATGGCTGCTCGCCATCACTCAATAGGTATACCTGGCTGTTGAGAACGGTGAGGCCTTTGAGGTCAATTTGCGAGCCCTTTGACTCTTTGTCAGCAAGGATGTTAAAGTTGCCATCGCCATTGCTGTCCCAATGCAAATAGACCTTGCCGCCTTTTGCTGTAATGCGCTGGAGGATGGTGTGTCCACGCAATGCGGGCAACAATTTGAATTGGGCATAAACCGTTGAGAAATACATCAAGGTGTCCAGCCCCTTTTCATCTGTGGGGTCTGCGATATAGAAATCATCCAAGCGCAATGAGATGTCAGGGAATTGCCCAAACAAATCAATGGCTAGATTATCCACACTGGCTTTTGCGCTCAGATTGTCATTGACAGCGCCAAGAAAACGGCTTGTTAATGCGTCAGAGCTGCTCTGAACATAGAGCAACAAAGATCCACCTGTCAGCAATAACAGACCTAAGGTCCATGCCAATAAACGGATCAATCGTTTGATCATTAAATCATTTTCAAGAAACCAACTTCCTTCTCACTTAAGAAACGGAATTGTCCGCGGTTTAATTGCTTCTTGGTTAATCCTGCAAAGCTGGTGCGGTCCAATTTGGTGACTTCATAGCCAAGGTGCTCAAACAAGCGACGCACAATGCGGTTGCGTCCCAAGTGGATTTCAATCCCAACCAAGGTGTGATTGTCAGCATTAGGCATCTCAATTTTGTCAACAGGAACGAGTCCGTCATTGAGTGTGACACCTTCTTTGATGGCTTCCAAATCAGCAGGAGATAAGGGCTTATCCAATGTGGCCAAGTAGATTTTTGGTGCGCCATTGCTGGGGTGCATCAACTTCTTTGCCAGGTCTCCATCGTTGGTGAATAGTAAAGTGCCAGTGGTGGCACGGTCCAATCGGCCAACAGGGTAGATGCGCTCTTTGCATGCATCGCCAATCAAGTCCATGACGGTCTTGCGGGCCTTTTCATCTTCAACGGTGGTGATGAAGCCTTTTGGCTTGTTCATCAAAAGGTAAACGGGTTTTTCTGCCTTGAGTTTTTCACCGGCATATTTCACCTCATCAGTTGGGTTGACTTTGTGACCCATTTCTGTGACCACTACGCCATTGACTGTCACCATGCCATCTTCGATCAGCTTGTCAGCTTCACGTCGTGAGCAGATACCTGCGTGTGCGATGAATCGGTTCAAACGAATGTTTTCTGAACCCAAGGCACGCTCTTCTGCGGTAACATGTCTTAGACCGCCACTGCGTGACCTGAACTCTCTTGAGTATCCGCCGTCATCTTTGCGCGTGTCCCGGTTGTCACTGTTGTAGCTGGCGCCATCCTGTTGTTCGCGGTTGTAGCCACTACCACCTTCTGAGCGGTTGTCTCTGTTGTAACCTCCGGTTGAACGGCTGTCACCACCACTTGAGCGGTTGTCTCTGTTGTAGCTGCCTCGGCTGTCGTCACGACTGCCTCGTTCACTGCTGGATGCACTGCGTCCAAACTCCTTTTTTCCATCGCTTCCGATGCTGGATTTGAACTTATTGTTGCCTTGGCCTGTCTTCTCAGATGAAGCGTCTTGATCTTTGTTACTCACTATTGAAATTTTTTGCAAAAGTAGTCAATTTACCGGTTACAAGACCTATCCCCAGCCTTCCCAAAATCCTTGATACACAATCACATGACTTTTCCCTTTCAAGTTTTGCACCAAGGCGAGGTCAATGCGGATTTCCCAACTCAGGCCATGCATGTACAAATAGGCCGTTCCAGCCTTTGCAATCCGTCTGAACTGCCTTGCCTTAGCGGCAGGATGGTCCTGAAGCTGGTGGTTGCGGACCTTCACTTCAACCAAAACCAAGCACTTGGAGCCTGGTAGGTGGGTTATCAAATCAATCTCTGCACGCTGATGGCGCCAATTGTTCGCCAGGGTGACATAGCCCTTGTGATGGTAATGGATAGCTGCACACTGCTCCCCCCATTGTCCAATCAGACGCTTTTTTTTGCCAAGTGGTCGATCAGGGTAGGTAAGTGAATGCTGCACCTTGCGAATCTACCGTCAAGGTTACCTGAGAGCCGGTGACAAGTGTTTCATTGCGTTTTTCGTGGCCAAATGGAAACCCTGCGGCAAAGGGCAGGCTTTTGGGGCAATGTTCTGCCAGAATTTCTAGGGCATTCATGCCAAATGGCACGTCATTGTCGTGCATGTCAGTCATGTCACCCGCAATCATGCCTTGAAGGCCTTTGAAGGAGCCTGACCGCTTCAGTGCCCACATCATGCGATCAATGTGGTAGAAGTGTTCGTCTAGGTCTTCCAAAAAGAGAATGGCGCCATCTAGGCAGGGGAAGCTGTCTGAGCCAATCATGCTGTACAGGACACTGAGGTTGCCTCCGATCAATAGGCCAGTGGATTGGCCATGTCGATTCAGGTCATGGGGCTTAGCACAAAGCCCCAGGGCTTTGCCTTGCAAGGCCAGCGCAAGGGAGTTTTTACTCGATGTGTCAAGCTGTGGCAGTTGAATAGGCATCCAAGCGTGAAGTGCTGCCAGCCCATTTACGTGAGCTTTGCCAATCAAATGCGTGAAATCACTGAAGCCAATCAACCACTTGGGCGATGCTTTCAGGGCCTCCCAGTCAACCAAGTCAACCATATTAACTGCCCCATATCCCCCTCGAATGGCCCATATGGCCTTGATGAGGGGTTGTCCGATAGCGGTATTTACGTCTGCTGCTCGCTGACTAGAGCTGCCACCAAATTGGTTTGATTGTTCACCAAGGTTACCTGCCTCAACCCCAACAAATCCATGGCTTTCAGCCCATTGCTTGGCCTGTTCAATCATCGTTGAATCGGTGTACCTGGAAGGGCTGATCAGTGCGATATGGTCGCCAGCAACAAGGGAGGGGGGATGAATGAGTGAGTCCATGTGAAATTAGGTTCTGCCAAGGTAAGGCTGCTTCGTACTTTTGTGAACCCATGAGTCAATTCAACCGCACCACCGTCACGGCCGCACTTCCCTATGCCAATGGTCCCATCCACATTGGGCATTTGGCAGGGTGTTACCTGCCGTCAGACATCTATGTCCGCTTTTTGCGTCTTCGTGGTGAGGATGTGGCCTTCATCTGCGGCTCTGATGAGCACGGCATGGCCATCACCATGCGCGCTCGCAAGGAAGGTGTGTCACCTAAGGACATTGTGGATCGCTACCATGTGATGATGCGTGACGCCTTGAAGGATTTTGGGGTTGACTTTGATGTTTATTCAAGAACCTCTGGAGACAAGCACAAGGAAGTGGCTTCAAGCTTTTTCAAGGAGCTCTATGACAAAGGGGTTTTTGACACCCGTGAAACCGATCAGTACTACGACCCGGAGGCGAAGCAGTTTTTGGCGGATCGCTACATCAAGGGAACGTGTCCCCGATGCAGTTACCCTGAGGCCTATGGTGATCAATGCGAGTCATGCGGTGCCACCTTAAACCCCACGGATTTGATCAACCCGGCATCGACCTTATCTGGTGCCACCTTGGAGCGAAGAAAGACAACCAATTGGTTTTTGCCATTGGATAAATTGGCCCCTGACCTTCGGGCATACATTGAGTCCCACCCTGAGTGGAAGGCCAACGTTTATGGCCAGTGCAAGTCATGGCTGGATTCCGGAGATGGCCTGCAGCCACGCAGCATGACCAGAGATTTAGACTGGGGTGTGCCTGTGCCGGTTGAAGGTGCTGAGGGCAAGGTGCTGTATGTCTGGTTTGACGCGCCATTGGGTTACATCACTGCCACCCAAGAGCTGTTTGGTAAGGATTGGGAAAAGTGGTGGAAGGCAGATGATACCCGATTAATTCACTTCATTGGCAAGGACAACATTGTGTTTCATTGCATCATTTTCCCAGCCATTTTGATGCAGCATGGGGAATACATCCTTGCAGATCAAGTGCCTGCCAATGAGTTCCTTAATCTAGAAGGTGACAAGCTGTCGACCTCAAGAGATTGGGCCGTATGGTTGCATGAGTACTTGGAGGATTTCCCAGGTAAAGCAGATGTGCTGCGCTATGCCTTGTGTGCAACGATGCCGGAAAACAAGGACAATGACTTCACATGGGCTGATTTTCAACAACGCAATAACTCGGAATTGGTCTCAATTTATGGCAATTTAGTGAACCGCATCATGGTCCTTAATCACAAATTCTGTGATGGCAAGGTGCCAGTGGTTGGCCAGGAGCCTGCAGACCTTGAAGTCTTGAAAAACATTGCGAAACAAGCAGACGCCGTCGCAAAATCTTTGGAGCAATTCAAATTCCGTGATGCCCTAACTGAGGCAATGAACTTAGCCCGTGTGGGCAATAAATACTTGGCAGACCAAGCACCCTGGAAGGTAATGAAGACAGACTTAGCTAGGGCTCAAGCCATCCTAGGTGTGTCCACGCAAATCGCTGCAGCCCTCACTGTGGTGATGGACCCCTTCATGCCTCAGGTCTCTGACAAGCTCAGAGTAATGCTAGGGATGACTTCAGCCTTGCTATGGTCTGACCTTGGCAGCGAAGGCCATTTAATTAAAGTTGGAACACAACTCGGTCAAGCGGCCTTGCTTTTTGATAAAATTGAGGATGAAGCGATGGATATTCAGCGCGCAAAGCTGGTCAAACCTAAGCCCGTACCCACCTACCCTGAACACCTTGAACCCATGCTAGACTCCATTACTTTTGATCAATTCGCCCCCTTAGATATCCGTGTTGCAACGGTTACCGCTGCAGAGGCTGTCCCCAAAGCAGATCGCTTGTTAAAGCTTACCCTGGATACAGGCCTTGATACCAGGACAGTGCTTTCAGGTATTGCTGAACACTTCAGTCCAGAAGAAGTGGTTGGTAAAGAGGTTTGTGTGCTTGTTAACCTTGCACCAAGAAAGATCCGTGGGATTGAAAGCCAAGGCATGGTATTGATGGCTGAGGATGCAAAGTCGGGCAAACTCCGATTTGTTTCGCCGTCCGAATCGGTGGCCCCTGGCTCAAAGGTTTCTTAAGTCAAAGATGTAATCTGGGTATTTTTTCCTTGGCATAGTAATTGTAAAATTACCAGAACAATTATAAAAAATGTGATGATGAAAATGAAATCATTGAAGCTATTTATTCTTTTGGTTGCGTCGTCATTAATTTCTATCTCTTGTGAGAAATTTGGTGAAGCAACCCAAAATTGCATAGTAGTTGATGGACAAATTGGAAAGCAGGGTGCCACAACATACCAGTACGGGACCCATACAATTGGAGATTATGTAATAAGAAGCAGTGTTTATGACCTTGATCAATTTATTAATGAACCTAATGTTCTTATTGAAGGATGTAGAATAAAGGGCTACCAAAACGGAGCAGTTGAAGGCGGGCCAGATTATTTAGAGGTTACATCCATAGCAGTACACTAGCTATACAAAGCTTTTATCTTTAAAAGAGGAAAAACTATTCCATGACATCTCGAAATTGAGCCATCAGCCTGCATGAAAAATGCTAATTGAAAGATAGCAAAGCGCTTTCCCATGACAGGGAGGGAATATGAGTCTGTCAGGCTATATTCGCGTCGTCTTAATGACACGGCCCCGTAGTTCAAGGGATAGAATAGCTGGTTCCTAACCCGTAGATGCAGGTTCGAGTCCTGCCGGGGCCACCAAAAGCAAACCCACTCAATTGAGTGGGTTTTGTGTGTTAGTATTGCAAATAAATAAAAAGTATGAAGAAGAGTGTTGCTGTATTGTTTGGTGGAACAGGATTGACTGGTAGCTGTCTTTTAGATCTACTCATTAAAGATTCTAGATTTGATAGTTTAATTGTTGTAAGCAGAAAAAGTTTAACAATTAAGCATAAAAAAATCTCTAATAGAATTATTGATTTTTCGAACGCTAAAGAAATTGAAGATTGTATTGTTAGAGACTCTATTGTCTTTTCTTGTATTGGAACGACACAATCTCAAGTAAAAGGAGATAAAGAAAAGTACAAGGAAATTGATTTTGATATTACCCTTAATATTGCTCATGCTTGCAAGAAATTAAACGCTAAGAAATTTCTTTTTATCTCATCTGCTGGGGCTGACAGTTTAAGCTCAAATTTTTATTTAAAACTAAAAGGTGAAATTGAAGAGACGGTAATTAATGTAAATAACAACACTTTATTTATTTTCAAACCATCTCTGCTAATTGGGCAAAGAAAGGAACGACGCTTTTTTGAAGGTATTGGACAAATTCTAATGCCGTTATTTTCTTATATACTCTCCCCTTCTGTTAAGGCTGTGAAAGCTTCCACTGTTGCTAGTGCTATGATGAATTTTTCGAAATCTAACTTAATAGGTGTAAATACGATTGAAAATAAAGAAATACTTAATTATTCTCTTCACGCTTAGCTCGTCCATCCTTTTATATTTTAGTTTGAATTATTCTTTTTGGAAAGAGATAATTTTCAAAAAAAATCGAAATAAGGACCGATAGGTCCACCAAAAATAAACCCACTCAATTGAGTGGGTTTATTTTATTAATGATCGAAAGACACTCGTCAAAGAGTTGACCGGGTATTTCCCAGCTTTTGCATTAAGTACTAAACTTTACTTGTCGCCACCCAAGATGATGGGTAGGCCAGAATCACCTGCGCCAATGATGACGACCTTGGTGTTCGGTGACTCAGCTAGCTCTCTGGTTGCCTCAATGCCCTTCCATTTTAGGAGGTCTGAATTGATGCCTTTAGATACGATTGTTTGGAAATCGTAGATGCCTTTAGCTTCAATGCTTTTACGCTCTGCTTCCTTGCGCTCTTTTGCAATACGGAACTCATATTCCTGGCTGATTTGTTCTTGCTTGAGCTTACCTTCAATGGCTGTTTTGATTGTAGCAGGCAGCATGACTGAACGAATCAATAAGGCATCAAGGAAGATAAAGTTTGCCTCAAGGTTCGCAGATGTCATGTCAAAAATCTCTTGCTGAATGGCCTCGCGTTTAGAGCTGTACAGCTCTTCTGGCGTGTACTTGCCAATGACTTTTCTTGTTGCAGAACGCACCTCGGGAATAATGATGGTTCTTGCGTAGTTGGGACCAACTTGGTTGTGTAAGTAGCCCACTTTGTCCAAAACTGGACGGTAACGGGTTGATTCATCAATCATGATTTCCAATCCATTATTTGACAAGACTTCCATGGTTTCGTTGGCTTCTTGTTTCTTCACATTATAGATGGTGATTTTGTCCCAGGGGGCTTTCACGTGGAATCCCTCATTGTAAATAGTTTCTACATCTTGACCACCGCTGAACTGGTGAAAGATGGTTCCCCGCTCACCGTTGCCGATAGTGAAGAACAATGAACTGCTGAGACCTAAAAATATCAGACCGCCGAATACGAGGGTCAGAAGGGTGATGACTTTACGTGGGTTTTCCATGTGCCGAAGTTAGTGCAAGTTTAAGCCCCCTTGGTAGGCCTGAATATTTTCCACCAAGGCATCAGCTAGGTCGTTGGGCACAGGGAAGGAAAGGATGTAATGTGCAATCCGCCACTGGCCATCATTGCCTTGGATGACCACGCCAGAGCCCCGGCATTCTCCCATGTGATCGGAATCCAGGACTTCATCGAACCACCCAACGGATCCGTGCATATTGACGTGACGTGTTCGAGGGACAAAGGTCCAGGCAGATTCACCTTGGAAGAAGCGATGACTCCACTGCGCAAATTCCAAGGTGGTCCAACGTTCACTGGCATCGGTTCCCATGAAGATGGATGCGTCATTGTGCATGCTTGAGAAATAGGTCATTGAATCTGCATCGCTGGCTGCTTGGTGCCAGTTGTCGACGAGGGCATTGATGCTGGCAGTGATAACCATGTCAACGTCATCGCCGCGGGAGCTAGTATTGTCAATGGGTTGGCAGGCGGTGATTGTTATTGCTAGACTGAACAGGATCATCCAAGGAGTTTGCATAGTTGTGGGTGTTATGATTGGCTTCAATTTTGACCTAAGTTAGCGCCATGAGAAAGATTATGGCACTTGTGTTCATGCTAACCTTGATTCAGTGCACTCGTCAAACATCTGTTGTTCAAGTCATGAGTCATGGCGGCATAGAGCGAGAGTACCTCTACCATGCTAAAGAGGACTTGCCAGTCAATGCGCCTCTTGTGATGGTTTTGCATGGATTCATGGGCGATGCAAGGGGTCTGCAGTCCTACACAGGAATGAACCAGATAGCTGATGAGAATGGTTTTGCAGTCGTGTACCCCTCTGGCACCCATACCCCTCAGGGAGATAGTTATTGGAATGCAAACTTGCTGTATCCGCCGGTGGATGATGTAGGTTTCCTAACCACATTGGTCCAATTCTTACAAGTTAAACACGACCTCAATCCACAAAGAACCTTTGTATGCGGTATGTCTAACGGCGGATTCATGAGCTATACTTTAGCCTGTCAATCCTCGGAGGTTTTCCGCGCCATGGCATCAGTTACGGGCACCATGTCAGGAGGAGATTGGGCATCATGCCAGCCCACAAGGCCAATCCCGGTGCTTCAGATTACGGGCATCAGTGACAATATCGTGCCGCTCGATGGCAGTCTGGCCTCTGCTTATGGATTTAGCGGAGCGCCTCACCAAGATAGCATCATGCAGATGTGGGCAAGTCTTAATGGCTGTACAGCCAGGGACTCTAGTTTCATTCCTAACTCAACACACGCCATCACTTTCAAGGGCGCAAGCAATGGCCATGAGGTGTGGCATTACACGATTGAAGACATGGGTCATGAGTGGCCTGGAGCCTATTACCCCTACGGGACTGTTGCAAGTGAGGTTATTTGGGATTTTTTCAGTCGCTATTGACCGTTCATCCGTCCGGACTGCCTTATTTTTGCGCCACAAATTGGCCCCGTAGTACAATGGATAGTATATAGGTTTCCGGAACCTGAGATCTAGGTTCGATTCCTAGCGGGGCCACTACATGCAACAACTGTGAGAGCGTTGTCCTTTCATATGCAGGACACCAAAAAGGCAAACTTTCAACGCCATGCCTTAAATTCGTTGCATGCCTCAGGCCATCTTGAACCCATCCCCGATATTTATCCTTGGTTGCCACAAGTCTGGCACCAGCTTGATGCGTTCCTTGCTAGATGGCCATCCGGACTTGAAGGTTATTCCCTTTGAGAGCCATGTGATGGCATTGATGGGTAAGCAAGTGCTGTACGATTACCGAAAGCAGGAGGCGATGCCTCAAGCAGACTTCAAAGCCAATTTGCTTCAACTGTTAAGGCAGTATGCATCATCCAAGGACCGAACGGCTGATGCCATGCTTAGTGATGACATGGACGTCATCTCAGCTCAACAATTTATTGCATCTGCCAATCAACCAACTGATGTTAAGGAGGCTTTTCAGTTGATTGTTGACTGTCTGCCACATGTGTTCCCGCAAGGGGAATTTACTCAAGAGCCGAGTAGATTGGTTGAGAAGTCGGTGGAGCATCATGGGTTCATTGACGAATTAAATCTGGCTTTCCCTGATGCACAGTTCATACACCTGATCAGAAACCCATACGCCAATGTGGTTGGTTTGAGGAAATTTAAGGCAAAGATCCAGGGCTACCCGCTTTTCCATAGGGTGATGAGTTCGATTCAGTCCAGCATGGATGTTGCCATGGATCAAGGTATCAGCAAGAACAAAAACCATCATGTGATCCGCCATGAGGACCTTGTTCAGCGCCCTGAGCAAACCATGCAAGCCTTAGCTAAGGCTGTCAATCTTTCTTGGGATGAGTGCCTGTTAAGTCCATCTGTGATGGCGGAGCCATGGTCTGGCAACAGCAGCCATGGCCAAACAAAAGGCATTGATGCATCCAAGGTTGATGCGTGGCAGACACAGATTCATGCCTTTGAGTCATGGCAGGTGAACAGAAAGCTTAATCAACAACGAAAGGCGTTCAACTACCCCAGGTTTCAGCTAAGGGGCTTTGCTTTAAGCAAGGTCCAGGGGGAACCTTGGTCCAGGTTTGTGTACAACCGATTGAGGTCGTTGATCGGCTGAGACGATCAAGCAATGCGAGACGGAAAGGTGGTCAGACTGAAGGCTCAGTCTTCTCAAGTGTCTCAATGCGAGACTTACAGTCATTCAGTTCAGATGTCACTTGTTCCAAGGATGCATTAGCACTACGGGCCTTGCTTTCTGCATGGCTTGCACGCTGGTTGGCAGCTTGGAGCTCAGTCTTCACTTTTTTCAGATCCTGTTCCATGCTGTACAGGTCTTTTTGGTCCATGTTCTGTGTCCAGAAGCTGTAAAGGGCATAGCAGGCGATGGCTGCAATAGCCAGCAAGCGAAATAAATCACCGTAGGAATGGAAAGATGGAATGAGTAGCGTTGCACCATAGCCTAACAAGACAATGGCTCCAGCGCCTAAAATGATGCGTTCAACGAGGTTTGATTTCATGGGTCCGTATTAAGTCTTGAAAGTATGAAATTGTTCTTAATATCAGGCCATGGCTTTTTTATGCGACCTTAGGCCCTGAAATTTCAATCATCGATACGCTTTCCTTATGAATCAAGTCTTGCGCTGGTCACTGCTCGTGGCTCTGTCCGGTTTCCTTTTTGGTTTTGATACGGTGGTCATCAGTGGCGCCAATGAGCCAATCAAAGAACTCTGGGGTACGTCCGGATGGTTTCACGGCACCTTCATCATGTCAATGGCTTTATGGGGGACTGTCATTGGTGCACTCTTTGGCGGCAGGCCTTCAGATGCCTGGGGCAGGAAAAGAACCTTGTGGTGGATTGGCTTGCTCTTTTTCATCTCTGCAGTGGGCTCTGCATTGGCATGGGACCCCTATGCTTTTTCGTTTTTCCGATTCATTGGTGGGCTTGCAGTGGGCGCTAGCTCAGTGACGGCACCGACCTATATTTCTGAGATTTCTAATGCAAAGAACAGGGGCCGTTTTGTTGCCTTGTATCAGTTCATGCTGGTATTTGGTATCCTCGTTGCCTACATCAGTAACTACTTGTTGGATGGCATAGGCGGTGACTTAGACTGGCGTTGGATGATGGGCGTGGAGGCGATTCCAGCCCTTGCTTTCACGATTTGGCTAAGGCAAGTTCCGGAAAGTCCAAGGTGGTTGGCTTTGTTCAAGAAAGAGACAAATGAAGCAAAAGCTATCCTCAGTGAGATTGCTGACACAAAAGAGGAGGCAGATGACCTTTTGATCGACATATTAAAGGCTGAGAAGCAATCCGGAAAGGGAAGTGTGCTCTTCAGTAAGAAGTACAAGAAGCCTCTGATGTTGGCCTTTCTTCTAGCGATGTTCAATCAGCTATCGGGCATCAACTTTATTCTGTATTACGCCCCTGAAATTCTTGAGAATGCCGGCTTTGGCGGGTCGGAATCTTTGTTGTCAACGGTTGCAATTGGTGTAACCAACTTGCTGTTCACCATCGTTGGCATGAGTTTGATTGATCTGGCAGGCAGAAAGCAGTTGATGATCATTGGGTCGATCGGCTACATCCTGTCTCTAGCCATGGTGTCCTATGGATTTTACACAGGTGCAAGTCCACTTTTCAATCTAACCTTTATTCTCACGTTCATTGCGTCTCACGCTATTGGACAAGGGGCGGTGATATGGGTCTTTATTGCCGAGATATTTCCGAACAATGTCAGGGCCAATGGCCAAGCATGGGGGTCTGGAACACATTGGGTTTTTGCGGCGTTGATCACCCTGTTTGGTGCAGTAGTTAATGATGCATTCCCCAGCGGATGGGGCATTTTTGCTTTCTTCTCAGGATTCATGGTTCTGCAACTCCTCTTTGTGATTTTCTTGATGCCTGAGACAAAGGGAAGAAGCCTTGAGGACATCGAGAAGGAGATGGTGGGAGAAGATTGATTAGTGAATTTTTGGTATCCCAGGAATTGAGCAACTGTTGTTGTATTAGAACCTTGAATGCACGAAGTTTACGCCTTCTAATTTGTTAACTAACTAAGATTTAAGCTATGAGTAAAATAAAGCCAACTTTGGTCGTGTTAGCTGCAGGTATGGGTAGCCGTTATGGAGGTTTGAAGCAATTAGATACATTCACTGAGAGCGGAGCAACGATTATTGACTTTTCAATTTATGATGCTTTGGATGCTGGGTTTGATAAGATTGTATTTATAATCAGAAGAAGTTTCGAAAAAGAATTTAAAGCCCTTTTTAGTAAAAAGTTAGAAGGAAGAGCACAAGTCGATTATGTGTTTCAAGAAATTGAGGATGTTCCAGAGAAATACCAGAATCCGGAAAGAACAAAACCATGGGGAACGGGTCATGCGCTTTTAATGGCAAAAGATGTTTTGAAGGATAATTTTGCTGTAATAAATGCAGATGATTTTTACGGTAAGGAAGCTTTTAGGGTAATGGCGGACACTTTAAGAAAAACAGATAGGGAGTCATACAATTTTAACATGATCGCTTACTCACTTAAGAACACAATCTCAGAACATGGTTTTGTATCTAGAGGAGAGTGCCAAGTCAATGATTTAGGCTTTCTAACGGATGTTATAGAAAGGGTTCATATTGAAAAGGTAGATGGTCAATTAATAAGGAAAGACGAGGATGGTAATCTGGTCCCAATTGATGAAAACACGGTAGTTTCAATGAATTTTTGGGGCTTTACACTTAAGTATTTTGAATTTGGCGCAGAGCTTTTTGAGAAGTTTTTAGAAGAAAATAAAGAGAACTTAAAGGCTGAATTTTATATTCCATCTGTAGTCAGTGAAACATTGAAATTGGGAAAATCGACTGTTGAGGTTCTGAAATCAAATGCAAAATGGTTTGGAGTCACTTATAAAGAGGACAAGGAGATTGTGAGTAATGAAATTGATAGTCTATTAAAGAAGAATATATACCCACCTAAACTTTGGTGAAATGAATATTCAACAATTAAAAGAGGTATTTTGAAGAAATCAATGCATTGTCATCACAAATAAATCACTGAACAGTCAATCATACATGTCACAATCACAAACTAAACCAAATAACATAGTAGCTATTGCAATTATAGCAGGCTTATTCTTCATTTTTGGATTTGTCACATGGATCAATGGTGCGTTGATTCCGTTCATGAAAACCATCAATGAGCTAACAGATGCGCAATCCTATTTAGTGGCCTCAGCATCCTATATTTCATTTGTGCTAGCGGCTTTGCCAGCTTCTTATATCTTAAATAAGATAGGGTATAGAAGCGGAATGGCCCTAGGCTTATTTATTATGGCCCTAGGCGCTTTAGTATTTATTCCAGCGGCGGAAGCAAGAACCTATTGGGTCTTTTTAGCAGGCATTTTCATACAAGGAGTTGGTATGACCATTTTACAAACGGCAGCAAATCCTTATATCACCATATTAGGGCCAATTGAAAGTGGCGCTAAGCGTATCGCGATTATGGGAATCGCAAATAAAACTGCTGGAGCATTGGGTTCGTTAATATTTGGTGCTTTGCTATTGTCGGGAATTGATGAAGTAAAGGAAAAATTAGGAACGGTTTCTTTGGAAGAGAAGAATCAATTGTTAGATACCATGGCGGATAGTGTATTTGTGCCTTATTTAATTATGGCACTTGTTCTGTTGGTTTTAGGTCTGCTAATCAGAAAAGCACCGCTACCAAATGTAGAGGCAGAGCCATTAGAGGAAGCCAATGAAGGCGAGGGCTCTAAAACTAGCATTTTTCAGTTTCCACACTTATGGCTAGGCGTCTTAACGTTATTTGTATACGTAGGCGCTGAGGTGATTGCTGGAGATACAATCATTGCCTATGGAATTTCCTTGGGTATTCCAGCAGAAGATGCAAAATTCTTCACGACACTTACCTTGATGGCCATGGTAGCGACCTACGCATTAGGTGTCTTTTTAATACCAAAACACATTAAACAAGGAACAGCGCTAATAGTTAGTGCGATATCAGGGATTATACTTAGTGTTTGCATATTAACGACTACAGGGTTTACGTCTGTTTTGTTTGTGGCGGCCTTAGGTATCTCTAATGCACTCGTTTGGCCCGCAGTTTGGCCTTTGACATTAGATGGCCTGGGTAAATTCACGAAGACAGCATCTGCCTTGTTAATTATGGCAATCTCTGGAGGGGCCATAATACCCCCATTGTACGGAAGGTTAGTGGATTCAAATAAACTTGAATTGATTGCGTCTGGAGTGAGTGAAGCAGAAGCATTATCAACAAGCTCAACAGGCAGTTATTGGATTTTAATTCCGTGTTATGTCATTATATTATACTTTGCCTTATGGGGAAGAAAATTGGGCAAAAAAAAGTAAAATTGACTTCAATGGTGCAGATGTGCCAAACTGCAATGGAAAGGGATCAGCTCTCAGGCTGCCAACTTCTGGAAACTCAGCAAACAGCTTCAAGGCCAGGCTACTCTAAGCCCACCCTTCTGATTTTAAACTCCTGTTGTTATTAATACTTTGATTGACTTATAATAATGGCAAAACTTCCAAAAAAATATCAGTTTTTAGACTTGTCTGACTACGGACGTTCTGGAGGGCATTGGATTGCCAGTAAGCTTCAGTACACACGATTTACGCCTATTCATGTCACGACTATGTTTATTATAGCTGGACTTATTGCAATTGGATTTATGCTCTATGGGCATTATCTGCTAGCCGCCTTTTTCATCATATTGAAATCTGTTTTGGATGCGGCAGATGGCGAGCTTTCGCGTCTAAAGAACACACCTTCTTATGTGGGACGTTATTATGATTCTATAGCAGATTTTTTACTTAATTTCTGTTTTTTGTTGGCCTTTTGCCATATATCCAATAGCTCAACGATCTCTATGTTAATCGCTTTTTTTGGAATTCAACTTCAGGGTACAGTTTATAATTACTATTATGTTATTCTAAGAAATTCTGTGGATGGCGATTCCACTAGTAGGGTTTTTGAAGACAGTGCACCTAAAGCTCTCAAGGGAGAGAGTCAGAAAATGGTAAATATATTTTATAAAATCTACGATATTTTATATATCTCTTTTGATAAAATCATGTATCATATGGATAAAAATGCAAGTCACAGCCCGCCCTTTCCTAAGTGGTTTATGACTATAGTATCTATCTATGGCCTTGGGTTTCAGCTGTTAATTATGGCAGTTATGCTAGTCTTCGAACTATACAGCTATGTAATTCCATTTTTCATTATTTACTCTGTTTTTATAGTAGTATTTATTGGACTTAGAAAGCTAGTCCTTAAGTCTTTGTAAGCTTACAAACATGCATTGTTGTATTATTGCTTTAACTAATTCGATTGATATGGGGTTTAAGCATTTTAGATTGATTTTCGCAATTGCAATTGCTCTTTTTTTTGCAAGTTGCTCTAGCGAGTCATCAAATTCAGAGGATAATACTAAATCATGTCTAATTGGGTTTGATTGGGTTTATCCGAATGGAAGTAATCCAACGGGCGCTTGGAAATTTTCTGACGATGGGACCTTTAATAGCAGTACGACCTTTTTTGGTGGAATGAGTACTTGGGGTGATTGGGAAGTAATTGCGCCTGGGGAAATAAGAATCAGTTATACGAGAACCACCGAAGGAACAATTCCTGGCGATCAGACACTTACAATGGAGTCATGTGGCACACTTAAAGTTGGATCAACACAATACATTAAAGATTAACCTATGAAGAGTTTTCAATTTGGATTTATTATTCTTGGAATCATCGTGCTAGCAAGTTGCGGGAATGTAGAATCATCGGACACTTCTGTTCATGATGCACATGGCGCTGAATCTGAGAATGCAAACTCTTATAATGAGGAGCAAGATTTAAGTCCAAACGGGACTTATGTATACTCAGAAGATAATTTTGAGGCAAGAATGACAGTCTCTGGAAATAGTTGGTCGGGAGTCACCACGATCTACGGGGATGTACAATATGACAATGGCGTTGCTAGAGGAAATTCTATTTATGATGAAAGTGGAATGGTTGAAATTGGCCAAATTTCTAATTCAGGCTTGGTTACCGTAATTGGAAGCAGTCGTGTTACTCTTCGAAAGAGGTGATAAAGGTTAAATTTCATTCACTAAACCACGCAAGTGCAAAGTCGCAGAATAAGCCATAGAGGTGTTATCTTCAAACCATGAAGAAACTTGCCCTCTCCTTATGCGTTTTGGCCCTCACCTTCAACGCTTCAGCGCAATCCATTGAATCCTCCGTTTTAGAGGATATGAAATTCCGGAATATCGGCCCTGCTGGCATGTCCGGACGCGTAACCTCTATTGATGTCAACCCCCTCAATGACAATCACATTTTCATTGGAACGGCTTCGGGCGGCGTCTGGGTCAGTGAAAATGCAGGACAAAGTTGGACCTCCATCTGGGATGATCAACCCACTGCGGGTATTGGTGCAGTAAAAATTGACCCCACCAATCCAGATGTTATTTGGGTCGGTACCGGAGAAGGAAACCCAAGAAATTCCCAATCCAGTGGGGGTGGTTTATTTAAAAGTGTGGATGGCGGAAAGTCCTTCCAGCTGGTTGGCCTCAAAGAGACCAAGCATATCCATCGTATTGTCGTAGATCCTACGCGCCCCAACACCGTATACGTAGCCGCCATTGGCGTAGCTTGGGGCGACACGCCGGACCGTGGGGTATACAAGACCACGGATGGGGGCAAAACGTGGGCTAAAATTCTCTACAACAACGAGCGCACGGGAGCTGCAGAACTAGTCATGGATCCAGTCAACCCAAACAAGTTGATTTGCGCCATGTGGGAATACCGCCGTTGGCCTTGGGTCTTTAAAAGCGGCGGCGAAGGGAGCGGTATGTACGTTACGTTAGACGGTGGCGATACCTGGACTAAGCGCACCTCGGAGGATGGCTTACCGGAAGGAGAATTGGGAAGAATGGGCATCGCTATTGCGCCAAGCAACCCTAAAAAAGTATATGCGCTGATAGAAAACAAGGCCAAAAATGGCCTCTACGCTTCCAACGATGGGGGCTTTGAGTGGTTCAAGGTCAGCGAAGATGAAAACATTGGCAACCGGCCTTTCTACTATTCAGACCTTTTTGTTGATCCCTTTAATGACCAAACGCTTTATTCGCTATGGACACTCGTGACCAAGAGTAAGGATGGCGGAAAGAGTTGGAACGTAGTTACCCCCTATTCCAAAGTGCACCCAGATCACCACGCCATTTGGCTTAACCCTCGGCGCCCCGGCCATGTCATCGAAGGCAACGACGGCGGCTTGAACATCTCTTGGGATGCTGGTGTCAGCTGGCGCTTTGTGGAAAATCTTCCTATTGCTCAGTTTTACCACATCCGCTTGGACAATCAGCTTCCCTACAATGTTTACGGAGGTATGCAGGACAACGGTTCATGGCGCGGACCTGCCTATTCTTGGATTGGCACAGGCATTGGCAACAACGAATGGCAAGAGCTCTATTTTGGAGACGGATTTGACGTTCTTCCACATCCTACCAATCCGCGTATTTCCTATGCCATGGCGCAAGAAGGCTCCTTGGCACGCGTAGACATGGTCACGGGCATGACCGAAGCGATTAAGCCTGTTCATCCCGAAGGAGAATGGTTGCGCTGGCATTGGAACGCCGCCATCGCCGGCGACCCTTCCAATCCAGACGGCTTGTACTATGGTTCACAATACGTGCACTATAGCCCCGATCAAGGACGCACCTGGAATATCATCTCTCCCGACCTCACGACCAATAACCCGGACAAGCAAAAGGCCCTGGAATCTGGCGGGCTCACATTTGACGTTACTGGGGCTGAAAACCATACCTGCATTCTCGCGATTGCCCCTTCTGCAAATGACCCCAAAACCTTGTGGGTTGGCACGGATGACGGCAACATCCAAGTAAGCCGTGACGGAGGGACAACCTGGACTAATTGCAGTCCAAAGATCAAGGGACTCCCTGAAGGCGCTTGGGTCCCTCACATTCATGCTTCTATCTACAATGCAGGCGAAGCATATGTGGTTGTGAACAACTACCGACAAAACGATTGGAAGGCCTACCTCTTCCATACCAAAGACTTTGGAAAGACTTGGACCAACTTGGTGGCCAAGGCAGGACTCACCGGCCATTGCCTAAGCGTCATTCAGGACAGTGAAGTCCCAAGTATTCTTTACTTAGGCACTGAAACGGGACTCCAGCTCAGTACCGATTATGGAAAGACCTGGAAAGCATGGAAAGGTCTACCCACCATGCCCGTACAGGATCTGGCCATTCAAGAGCGTGAACAAGACTTGGTCTTGGGCACCTTTGGCCGCTCTGCATGGGTATTGGACGACTTGCGCCCCTTGCGTGCAATGGTAAACGGGGCTACCCAAGGTCGGACCCTAACCGCTTTTGATGCACCGTTGGCTATACATGTAGAAACCCGTGTTTCGGACGGCATCCGTTTCCAGGGATGGGCTGACTTCAAAGGCGAAAACCGAGGGAGCGGTGCACGTTTTGCCCTCTACGTAAAACGTGAAGAGGAATCTAAAGCCCCCCTAAAGGTTGACATCTATGATGCGGAAGGGACGCATGTCCGGCACATTGAGCGAAAATTAGACAAGGAAGACGTTGGCCTCTTCCGCTTCACCTGGGATTTGGCTGAAAAAGGCAGCCAGCGCCCACGCTGGAGCAAGCGTAAAGAGGAGCGCGAGAAATCGGATCCCCGTGGTGCCTCTGTTGCTCCGGGCAACTATACTGCAGTCTTTACCCTTGAAGATGCAAGCGACACCTCTGCTGTGGAAGTCATAGACGACCCGCGCATCAATATGGACGCATCGGAATGGGACGCACAGATTGCCTTCCAACGCAGCTTATATGGCATCAACCAAGACATGGCGGACCTCGTCTTCAAGCTCTTCAAAGCCAATCAGGGCCTCGGTGCACTTGAGCGCATCCTTAAGGACCGCAAAGACACAGACAGCGCACAAGTTCAACCCCTCTTGGACGATTTGAAAACCCTCAAAAAGGCCATAGAAGACCACAGGTTGCGTCTCTTTGGGAAAGAAGATGTAAAAGGATACTTTGAACAGCCCGAGACGTGGTCCTTTCTCAACAGCCAGTTTCGCGGCTACCTCTGGAGCTTGCGCGGAAAGCCCAGCGCCAATGTGTTGAACATCTACGCCACATGGGAAAAGCGCACACAAGAAGAAATGGCTATCCTTTCCGCCTTCTTGGACACGGATTACCGCGAATTTAGCGAGCGGATTGCATCGACCGCTTTGCCCTTACTCCCGAGCTGGAATCCATAAAGGATGATAAAAGTCAAATAATTTTAATCAAATAATAGTAATATGAAATTAATTCAATACTTAATATGCCTTTGTTTACTTCTTATAAGTTGTGAGAGGAATAATAAAATAATTGCTGATTTTGATTTGGATACAGCATCAGAATTCCCAGTTGGGCAAAATTTAGGGTTAAATTATTTTAATGATATTACCGTAGGCGTGATTTCGAATTCTGCCAATGAAATTAAGATAATCACTGCTGCTAACACAGGTTCCTATGTTTTTTCAGGCACGAGTTTATTGAATCTAACAGAACGTACCGAAGTTGCATCACCTGTGCCTAATACATTCTACTCAGATTATATTGGTTTGGGCCAGTTGATAAAGGACAGTGAAGGAAAAATCTACAGCGTTTTTCATTCAGAAGCTCATGATGGCACCACCTTGCCGGGGAATATTCCTGGATTTTATGCTTCCATCGGATTAGGAGTTTCTACTGATGAAGGATTATCGTTTCAACTTAATCCCATGCCCTTGGTTGAAAACATATATGATATTAATTATGATAATGGTTTTGGCGATGGAGGTTTGGGAGAGCCGTCTATCACTTATTCTAAAGATAAAACGGAGGTTTTTATTTATTATGTTGATCATAATCGTTCAGGAAGAGGGGTTAACATCTCAATGTCAAAATTTGACGTTGATCAAAACGGCAGACCTGATTTTTCAACTTGCTATTACTTAAATGACAGTAATCAATTCACGACTAATTTAATTCGATCTAAAGAGGTGGTGGCAGGAGATGGATATTCTGACGCAATCTTTCCTCATGTAACATACAACGCATATATTGACAAATATGTTATGGTTTATTCACTGAACCATTATGGAGAATATAACAATGGAGCTCAGTCTGCTGTTCTGTCGGGCATCTACTATAGAGAATCCATTGACGGGATTAATTGGACGGAAGAGCCCAAAAAACTTCTTACAGATTGGTCAATACCTTTCAGCTTTGACAATCATTCTTTCATTTGGCATCCGAATTTAATTTATTTGAATGACTCTCAATCAGAAGGACATCTTGTTTATTCTAAGGCCTCAACTCTTCAAGCGGGCCATAAGATGTGGGCAATAAAATTTAATTATCGTCCAACTGAATGAAAATGGTCAATGAACAAATGATATAGTGTGCAAACACTCAGTTTACCGCAAAAAAAAAGAGTAACCATTTCTGATTACTCCTTGTAGCGGGGGCAGGACTCGAACCTACGACCTTCGGGTTATGAGCCCGACGAGCTACCAACTGCTCCACCCCGCGATATGACGGCAAATTTACATCAAAACAAATAGATGATTGCATCTAATGCCCCTTTCTTTTAGGTAATTCTGTTTTGTTGGACCCTTCCTTTCGTATCAAAGTATGGGTTATATTCACAACGTAAACAGGTCTAGCATTAAAAGCCCTTCCAAACTGAAGGCCTGGAATAACCGTATAATTTTAAGCAGACCTTATGAATAGACAAGTATTTCTTAAAAGCCTCCTTGGTGGAGCTGCTTTTGCAGCATTGCCCCGAGGCCTTGCAGGTAGTGAGCTAGGAGACGCACTGAACTCAAGCATTGCTGATTTAAAACGACCCGCCACAGGATCTATGATAGGTTACGCTGATTCGCCTATTGCTCAAGTTCGAATTGGCATTGTGGGGCTGGGAAATAGAGGTTACACTCTTTTGCAAATGCTGGCCCACGACATCGAACAAGGCAACTGTCAAGTCACTGCCATATGTGACCTGAATGCAGATTACGTGTCGCGAGCATCAACTTGGTTATCATCCTATCAGACAAGCAAAGCCATGGAGGTCGTTGGAAACAAGGACGCATGGGAAGCCGTGGCAAAATCAGACGATGTTGATCTGTTGCTAATTGTCACCCCCTGGGAATGGCATGCCCCCATGGCAGTGATGGCCATGGAGTCAGGTAAGCATGTAGCCATGGAAGTACCAGCAGCTCACACCCTTGACGATTGTTGGGAGCTTGTAAGCGTTGCAGAGAAGACGCAACGTCATTGCATCATGATTGAAAACTGCTGCTACAATGACGAAGAACTGTGGGTATTGAATATGATTGATTCGGGTGTCTTTGGTGACATCACCCATGCAGAAGGCGCCTATTTGCATGACCTCAGGGCACACATGCTATCAAGTGACTACTACCAAGACCAATGGCGACTGCAACACCACCGTGTGCGAAATGGCAACTTCTACACCACCCATGGGCTCGGACCTATTTCGATGTACCTGGGAATTGGTCGAGGTGATCGCTTTGAACACCTCACATCCATGAGTTCGCGTGAAAAGAATCTGTCGGACGCCTTCAACGCCTCTTCAGGTGTTGATTCGTCTGAATTTGCTTGTGGAGACATGAATAACACCCTGATGAAAACCCAGAAAGGCAAAACAGTCCTGCTGCAGTTTGATGTCCATACGGCGAGACCGTATTCACGCATCAACAAAGTTGTTGGCACCTCAGCCGTGCACGATGGCTACCCCAGTCGTCTGTATGTCGACAAAGGTGAATTGGTTTACTGGGGTCACAAATGGTTAAGTGAGAGCGAACGGGGAGAATACCAATCACGCTACCGTCATCCCATGTTAGAAAAATTAGATGCCATCAAAGCCAAATACAAACAAGGACATGGTGGCATGGACTTCGTGATGATGCATCGCTTGGTGCGCTGCATGAACCTGGGGCAACCCTTGGATCTCAACGTTTATGATGGTGCTTTATGGAGTGCCGTCTCTCCCTTGTCAGAAATGTCGGTAGCCATGCATGGTCAACGCGTTGATGTACCCGACTTCACCGGTGGAGCAGGGGATGATTCACGGCCATTAGAAATCATGCGTGAAATTGGGTGAATGGATGCCTGATATAGTAGCTTGCCTTGTCGGAATTCGTGGCTTATAGACCATGGAATAGCAGTTCACGTGAATAGCAAGTAATCGCGTACATACTCAGGTCTTTATCCCGACCTTTGCCGCATGTCAAAAATCCATAAATCGTCCTTTGTCAACATCATTGGTCATCCCAATGTAGGCAAGAGTACCCTGGCGAATGCCCTGGTAGGAAAGCGCTTGAGCATCATCACGCCCAAAGCACAGACCACCAGGCATCGCATCTTTGGGATACTGAACGGGGAGACAGAAAATTTTGATTACCAGTTGGTATTCTCAGACACCCCGGGCGTCTTGATTCCAGCCTACGCCCTGCAAGAGTCGATGCTAGATGCCGTTCACAGCTCAAAAGACGATGCAGACGTCTTCCTGTATGTGGTTGAATTGGGCGAAGGGCCATTGAAGCATGAAGGCCTTTACAAGCACCTGCAAACCACCGATGTGCCTGTTTTGCTTTTGTTGAATAAGGTCGACTTGCATGACCAGGAGACACTTGAAAATGAATCAGCTTTATGGGCTGAGCGTTTGCCAAAAGCAGAAATCATTCCCATGTCAGCAAAAACAGGATTCAACCTTTCCTATGTTTTGAAGCGCTTGCTGGAGCTTTCGTCCGAGGGGCCAGCCTACTTTGACAAAGACCAGCTGACTGATCGAAGCGATCGATTCATCTGCTCAGAATTCATTCGTGAACAGATACTGAACCGCTACAAAAAAGAAGTGCCTTACTCCGTTGAGGTCGATGTGGATTCCTTCAAAGACGAGCCAAAGATTTTACGCATACGTGCCATATTGGTTGTGGCTCGCGAATCACAAAAAGGCATTTTGATCGGGCACAAAGGCGTGGCATTGAAAGCCGTTGGCACCGCTGCACGCCGTCAACTTGAATTATTCTATGGCAAACAGGTTTACTTAGAGCTCTTTGTCAAAGTCAATAGCAACTGGAGAAATGATCCAGAGAAACTTAAACGATACGGATACTGATGAAGCCACTTGTCGCCATAATCGGCCGCCCCAATGTGGGCAAATCCACACTCTTTAACCGTCTGGTCCAAAGGCGTGAAGCCATTGTAGACCCTACAGCGGGTGTGACGCGTGACCGTCACTATGGCCATGCAGAATGGGCAGGACGCTCCTTTGCATTGGTTGATACCGGTGGTTGGATCGAAGGATCTGATGACATATTTGAAGGGGAAATTCGCCGTCAGGTAGAGGTTGCCTTAGAAGAGTGCAACTTCATATTGTTCCTGGTTGATGTTGAAGCAGGCATCACCCATGATGATCAAGAAATCGCGCGATTGCTTCGCAAGCAATCCAAGCCAATTGTCTTGATCGCAAACAAAACGGATACCCATGAACGCATGGCGCAGGCTGCTGAGTTCTATTCCTTGGGATTTGGCGAGCCAATGACTGTCAGCTCCATCAATGGACTGGGAACTGGAGATGCACTGGACGCCTTGGTAGCTCACTTTCCTGAACCGGGATCAAGCGATGAAATCGACCCCTTTGAAGGCAAGCCAAGGTTGGCGATTGTAGGCCGTCCTAACGTGGGGAAATCTTCTATCACCAATGCCTTATTTGAGGCGGAAGTTAGCATCGTGACCGATATCGCTGGAACCACCAGAGATACGGTTAACAGCCATTTCAATAAATTTGATATGGACTTTGTTCTGCTTGACACGGCAGGCATGCGTAAAAAAGGCAAGGTCAATGAAAACCTGGAATTCTATTCCAACATGCGCACTGTGCGAACCATTGAAGACTCAGATGTCTGCATGCTGGTCATCGATGCTACTCAAGGATTTGAAAGCCAGGACCAAAATATCCTGCATGTTATCCTGACCAACAAAAAGGGTCTGGTTGTCGTGATCAATAAATGGGATCTGGTTTCTAAAGACACCCACACCATGAAAACGTTTGAGGAGCAGGTTCGCATAAAAATGCGCCCTTTTGTTGATGTCCCGATTATCTTTACTTCAGCAATCTCAAAACAGCGTGTATTGAAAGCCGTTGAGACTTGCATGGAAGTGCAGTCACGCCGATCAACCCGCCTTGGCACCTCCAAGCTCAATGACATCATCCTACCCATTGTTAAGGAGCGACCTCCACCCATGTACAAAGGCAAGATTGTAAAAATCAAATTCATCTCGCAGCTTCCAACCAAGCGTCCACAGTTTGTTTTGTATTGCAATATGCCACAATATGTGAAGGAGCCCTATGAGCGATTTGTTGAAAATCAGTTCCGCAAACACTTCGATCTCACGGGTATTCCTATTGATCTGTATTTTAGGAAAAAGGTCTAAAATCGACCATAATCAAACAAAAAAGGCGCTAAAAGCGCCTTTTTTGATGAAAAAATGTCAAATTTAGCATAGTCAACAAGCGAAGAATGTAAGGTCACTCAATCAGCTGTTGCCAATCGGAAAGCCTCCTCCATAGAGCTGGACTTGGTGATGTTTTCCACACTGTCATCTCGTTGAATCTTTCCAGCCTTGATGAAGATCACCCGATCACACATCGCTTCCACTTCTTGCATGACGTGGGTACTCAGTATCACAGTTTTGTCCTTGCCAATGTCCATGATTAACTCCCTGATGGCAGTTAATTGATTGGGGTCAAGACCAGTCGTTGGCTCATCTAAAATGAGCACATCGGGGTCATGCATGAGAGCTGCTGCCAGGCCTACGCGTTGGCGGTAACCCTTGGAGAGCTCTTTAATCTTCTTGTGCTGTTCAGGCTCAAGCCCCACCTTGCTGATGGTGTCTGTGATCTTGCTTTTATCTTGCTTGTGAATCTTAGCCACAAATTGGAGAAACGCTAACACATGCATGTCAGGGTAAAGCGGGTTGTGTTCAGGTAGGTAGCCAATCCGTTGACGAACCTTCAGGCTGTTGTCCTGCGTGTCCATTCCGCAAACCAAGGCTATCCCTTCGCTTTGTGGTAAATAGGACGTGAGAATCTTCATCAAAGTAGACTTCCCTGCGCCGTTAGGACCTAAAAGCCCCACAATCTGACCCTTAGGGATTTCAAATGACACCTGATCCAAGGCCTTTTGTTGGCCGTAGGATTTACTTAAGTTCTTAACGTGAATAGACATCTGATGGGGTTATTTTCTGTACCAAACGGGCCACACAACCATGCCAACTGCCGCGGCCACCGTCGCGTGGAGCTTTGCTTGTCGATTGTAACAATACAAGTAAGTGGGGTCATTGAAGTGTCTTGAATTGGAGCTGTGGAGGACCACTTTCCAGTCGTCCTTTGGTCGGTAGTTCTTCAAAAGATCATACCCGATGGCTAGCGGTCCAAAGATGCCTCCTGCAAGAAGGTTGTTGAAGACCCGGCCTCTGAGGCGAGCGTCATTGCTTGCAGCCACGCAAAGTTTGCTGGGGTCATCGTTGTCGCTTGCGATGTCATCTAGGCCAACAAAAGCAACGTCACTCAAGGGAATAACAAAGGTGTTGTTGTCAGCTTTGAAGGTGAGGTTGCGCTTGCTTGCCCTGATCACCTCACCTGAAAAGGCCTTGCCAGAGTTGAGGATAAGCATATCCATGGCTTGCAAGGGAAACAGGCTTAATGCAAAGAAAAAGGTGACTATTTTTTTCATGAAATGGCGTTATTGAAACAATGATTAGGATTTCTTGCTGTGACCATAGACCATGCCAAATTTAACCCGATAACGTTTGTTACGATGAGATAACTTTGTTGCGATGAATGGACTTGTGCTAAAATCTACTGGATCATGGTATCGCCTCATGCTCGATGACGGGAATACGGTGGATGCACGGCTTCGCGGAGCCCTTCGGTTGGCGGGAAGTAAAAGCACCAATCCAGTGGCAGTAGGAGATAAGGTTATGGCAAAGCCAGAGGTTGATGGCCGCTGGGTCATCCATGAAATTTTGTCTCGACGCAACCATTTGATTCGTCGATCGGTGAACCTCAGCAAACGCACACAGGTCATTGCAGCCAACATGGATCAGGCAGTTTTAATCTGTACCATCGCAGAACCTAAAACGCTTTACGGATTCATGGATCGCTTTCTGGCCACAACGGAAGCCTATGACATCCCCGCCGTCATTGTCTTCAACAAGATTGATCTCTGTGGCGAAGCTGCCATGGAAGAGTTGCAATACAGGGAAGCTGCCTATGGCACCGCGGGCTATCCATGCCTTCGCGTATCAGCTGTCACAGGAGAAGGCTTGGATGCCATGGTTGACTTGCTGAGAGGAAAGGTCAGCTTATTGAGTGGCCATTCCGGCGTAGGGAAATCTACCCTGGCCAATGCCATCCAGCCAGGGCTAGACCTGCGAACCACAGAAATATCAGCAGCCCATGGTCAAGGCCTGCACACCACCACATTTGCACAGATGCACCCTTTGGATGTTGGAGGCTATGTGATTGATACCCCAGGAATTCGGGGATTTGGCTTGGTGAACATGGAATCTGCAGAAATCAGCCACTACTTCCCAGAAATTTTTGCCATGAAGGACGATTGCAAATTTAGCAACTGCCTGCATGCAGAAGAGCCTTCGTGCGCTGTGCGTTCAGCGGCAGAGGAAGGCAAATTGGCACCCACCCGTTACCGGTCTTACCTCAGCATGCTTTCAGGTGATGAGCTGGATGAGGTCTACCGCCAAGACAATCACGGATCAGATTCAGGTTCATGAGGGTGGTGGTTCAACGCGTTCTGTCCGCCTCAGTTGCTGTTGACGGCAAGCCCCATGCCTCCATTGGCAAAGGTTTGTTGGTCCTGGCCGGATGGGAGTCCAACGAAGCGCCATCAGACCTGACCTACATCGCGCAGAAAATTAGTAAAATGCGGATCTTTGATGACATTGATGGCCTGATGAATCGTTCCGTCATGGACATGGAGGGTGATATCCTGGTCATTTCCCAGTTTACCCTCCATGCCAGCACCAAAAAGGGCAACCGCCCGAGCTATTACAAGTCTGCCCCAGGTCTTGAGGCAGAGCCCTTGTATGAAGCCTTTCTGGATGAACTGTGGCATACCTGCAATCGCCCAGTTAAATCAGGGAAATTTGCCGCGGATATGACCATTACACTCACCAACGATGGTCCGGTAACCATCACCATTGACTCAAAAAACAAGGAATGATGACAACAGACAGCAGAACCCCAACTTCAGACAATGCACCCATCAAAAGTTTGCAACGTGACGTAGACCAATGGATAGCAGACTTTGGTGTGCGTTACTTCAATGAACTCACCAACATGGCACAGCTCAGTGAAGAGGTGGGCGAAGTGGCACGGATCATTGCTCGCCGCTATGGCGAGCAGTCAGAGAAGCCCTCCGATGCAAAGGCGGACCTTGGTGAGGAACTCTCTGATGTTCTCTTTGTCGTGCTTTGTCTGGCCAATCAAACAGGCACTGACCTTCAAGCAGCCTTCGATCGCCGCATGACAGCTAAGGGTGCCAGAGACAAAGACCGCCATCAGAACAACCCTAAGTTGCGTTGATAGGGTAGTTGTCGCAGTGTTTGCGGCGGCTCAGGTCATGTTGCAAGGCTTATCCTGCTTACCTTTGAGCCCTTAACAATTACCCCATGCGTCAAGACCTCTTTGTATCCCCCGATTATTACCAACTCGATGACCTGCTTAGCGATGAGCACAAAATGGTTCGTGATGCGACCAGAGAATGGGTCAAGCGCGATGTCAGTCCCATCATTGAGGATTACGCACAGCGCGCTGCCTTCCCTGAGCAATTGGTGAAGGGACTGGCAGAGATTGGGGCTTTTGGTCCCTACATCCCCGAGGAGTATGGCGGTGCTGGCCTGGATCAAATGAGCTATGGCTTGATGATGCAAGAAATTGAGCGTGGCGATTCAGGGGTTCGATCAACCTGTTCCGTGCAATCATCCTTGGTGATGTACCCGATCTATGCCTATGGATCTGAGGAGCAGCGCATGCGTTTTTTGCCAAAGTTGGCAAGCGGAGAGTACCTGGGAAGCTTTGGTCTCACAGAGCCAGACCATGGTTCCAACCCCAGCGGCATGACCACCCACTTTGAAGACAAAGGGGATCACTACTTGCTCAATGGCGCAAAAATGTGGATATCTAATTCACCTTTTTGCCATGTAGCTGTGGTATGGGCAAAGGATGAAAAGGGACGCATTCATGGTTTGATTGTGGAACGCGGCATGGAAGGATTCACCACCCCTGAAACCCACAACAAGTGGAGCTTGAGAGCGAGTTCCACCGGCGAATTGGTCTTCAATAACGTCAAGGTCCCCAAGCATAACCTGCTACCTGGTAAGTCGGGCCTTGGTGCGCCACTGGGCTGCTTGGATTCTGCGCGCTACGGCATTGCCTGGGGCGCCATTGGTGCAGCCATGGACTGCTATGACACAGCGTTGAGGTATTCCAAAGAGCGAGTCCAGTTTGGTAAACCCATTGCGGGCTTCCAGCTTCAGCAAAAGAAATTGGCAGAGATGATCACGGAGATCACCAAGGCTCAACTTTTGACCTACCGATTGGGTCAATTAAAAAATGAAGGCAAGGCGACCTCTCCTCAGATCTCCATGGCTAAACGCAACAACGTAGACATGGCATTGACCATTGCTAGAGATGCCCGTCAAATGCTAGGTGGCATGGGAATCACTGGTGAATACCCCATCATGCGTCACATGATGAACTTGGAGTCAGTGGTGACCTACGAAGGCACCCATGACATTCATTTGCTGATTACCGGCATGGATGTCACCGGCATTGCAGCATTCAAATAGAGAGCTCAAGGGGCACCCTTGATAAGGCAGAAGATGGCGTTAACAAGTCATACGCTTTTCATAGGCCAGGCGTTTATCACCATCATCGAGATAAATGACCCCACAATAGGTGTACTTTAACTTCTTAAGCAAACCTTGCATGGCTAGATTGTCTTGATGCGTATCGATCCGCATTGAATCTATATGGTTTTTTAAGAGTAGCTGTTCACACTGCTCAAAAATGAATTTTGCAACGCCTTTATTTCTGAATTCATTGGTAACAGCCATTCTGTGTATGACCCCATACTTTGCATTGGCTTTGGTTATCCAGCTCCCTTCAATAGTCATGTAAGTTGATTCCTTTCTTGTAGAGAACATTGCTGTTCCGATAAGGGTTGAATCGTTTGATGCGACGACAAAGCTTTCATTATTCAGTAAGTCTCTAAGAATAGCTGCTTCGTTTGGATAGCCATTTTGCCATTGATCGATATGATGACTAGCTAAAAACCCTTGAGCCTCTTCAATGATTCTCATTATTGGAGCGAGCTCTCTTTTTTTTGCCTTAAAGAATCTCATCAATTAATGTTTAATGCTGAATAAATTTAGATAAAAAAGCCCCTTCTGAAGAAGAGGTCATGCTGAAAGGTTTGCTGACTTTGCTGATATCTCAGTAGAGGTAGCCTTCAAAAGGGAAGCGCTTGCCGTGGATGGCTCCTGCCATGCGATACAATGACTCTCTTAGGCTGTCAAAGTTGTCCTTGGTCGTGGCAGAGATGAAGATGGAGTCATCATCCAGCTCGTTGTTCCATCGACTGATGACGTCTTCCAAGATGGGCGTGAAGCCCTCTTCGTTTGTTTCGCCTTTCCATAAGTCCACTTTATTGAACACCGTCAAGGTGGGCTTGTTGTCCGCATTGATGTCGACCAATACCTTGTTAACGGCTGCCATGTGACCTTCATAACTCTCATGCGACACGTCCACCACATGAATAAGCATGTCGGCTTCACGCACCTCATCCAAGGTGGATTTGAAGGACTCAATCAGCTGCGTAGGCAGCTTGCGAATGAAGCCCACTGTGTCTGTCAGCAAAAATGGCAAATTGCCAATCACGATTTTTCTCACGGTGGTATCCAGGGTGGCAAACAGCTTGTCTTCTGCGAGCACATCTGTTTTACCCAATGAGTTCATCAAGGTAGATTTGCCAACGTTTGTGTAGCCAATCAAGGCAACGCGAACCAAGGCACCGCGGTTGCCACGCTGGCTTGCCATCTGCTTGTCGATCTTTGCCAGCTTTTTCTTCAGCAGGGTAATTTTTTGGGTGATGAGTCGTCTGTCCGTCTCAATCTGTGATTCACCAGGTCCCCGCATGCCAATGCCACCTTTTTGCCGTTCCAAGTGGGTCCATAATCGTGTGAGTCGAGGCAAGAGGTACTGGCATTGCGCCAGTTCAACCTGTGTGCGGGCATAAGAGGTCCGTGCGCGAGCTGCAAAGATGTCCAAGATGAGGTTTGTCCGATCCAAGATTTTGATGTCCAACACCTTTTCAATGTTCTTCATCTGCGATGGCGTTAGCTCATCGTCAAAGATGGCCAGGTCAATTTCATGCTCATCAATGAAAGTTTTGATTTCCTGGATCTTTCCACTTCCAAGGAAAGTGGAACTGTCAGGTCGTTCAAGCTTCTGCGTGAAGACGCCTTGCGTTTCTGCCCCCGCGGTGTAAGCCAGAAATTCCAGTTCCTCCAAGTACTCTTTTGATTCGGCTTCATCTTGCTTCTGGGTGATAACCCCGATCAATATGCAGGTTTCCTGCTTGACATCCCAAGTGGTAATTTTTTCTATCATCTGCGTTTAGAACAACTTGTCCCATGGTGTAACAGCCAACATTAAAGCAAGCCCAAGGCCCATGTAGCGGATCAATGCTTTGCGTTTGTTGTTGTCGCCTTCTGCGCGCTTGAACTTCAGGCGGCCTAATGTGAATAGT
The DNA here is from genome assembly GCA_963925545.1 of uncultured Flavobacteriales bacterium. Lineage (GTDB taxonomy): Bacteria > Bacteroidota > Bacteroidia > Flavobacteriales > Schleiferiaceae > TMED14. Next base: position 150,230 of record CAWUSA010000012.1, read on the forward strand.
AGAACGGATAGAATCATGGTACTTGGGTGCTCGATGACAAGGCGGCGAAGATCAGCATCCTTCATGATGTCAGACATGCTGTTGGCAGCCGTTGCGTCGCCATAGGTTTTCACCAAAAGAATCAGACCAAACAATAATTGCAGATGGGCAAGGATCATGGTGATCAAACTGAGCTTGTTTTCAGCGGCGCCAATGCTTTGGTTATTCATGCGAGCATAAATGGCATAAGCAACCGTCGAAATGGCGGTCAGCAATAAGAGGTATGCGATGTAGTGGTGGCTGTGGGTGATTCCTGTAAACACAATGGATAGATTTAGATGACAAAGGTAAAACGTATGTAAGATAGGGCCCTAAAAAACTTAACCGACCTTTGCGTCAGCATAAATGCAAGTATTGATCCATGAGCAAGCGACAATCACCGATTAGAAAACGGGACATTCGAGACTACCACGAAGGCAAGCGCCCGGGTAAAATAGAGGTCCTTCCGACCAAGCCATCCAACTCACAGCGCGACTTAAGTATTGCCTATTCGCCTGGTGTAGCAGAGCCCTGCCTTGACATCGCTGCCAACCCTGCAGATGCTTACCGCTACACAGCAAAGGGCAATTTGGTGGCAGTGATATCCAATGGCACCGCAGTTTTAGGGCTGGGTGACATAGGCCCGCTGGCCTCGAAGCCTGTGATGGAAGGCAAAGCTGTATTGTTTAAAATATTTGCTGACATCGATGTCTTTGACCTGGAGTTGGATACAACCGACCCTGACAAGTTCATCGAAACCGTTAAAATCTTGTCACCCACCTTTGGCGGCATCAACTTGGAGGATATTTCAGCCCCAGCCTGCTTTGAAATTGAGCAGCGCCTGCGTGATGAATTGGACATCCCGGTCATGCATGATGATCAACATGGCACCGCCATCATCACGGCAGCAGCTATGCTCAATGCCATTGAGATTCAAGGCAAGACCATTGATCAAGTGAAGGTGGTATTCAATGGAGCGGGTGCTTCAGCCATTTCCTGTGCGTCATTGTATGTGTCCTTAGGCGTAAAACCTGACAACCTGATCATGTGTGACTCCAAGGGGGTTATTCAAAAGGGCAGGGAAGGGCTCACCATTGAAAAAAAGCAGTTTGCCCGTGACACCAATCACTCAACCCTTGAGGAAGCGATTGTTGACGCTGACATTTTTGTGGGCCTATCTAGTGGCGATTTACTGAGTGGAGATATGGTCAAATCCATGGCCCCCAAGCCGATTGTCTTCGCCCTAGCTAATCCCGACCCAGAAATCCGGTACGACATTGCCATCGCGACAAGGGATGACTTGATCATGGCCACCGGCCGGTCAGACCACCCCAACCAAGTGAACAATGTGCTGGGATTTCCTTTTATTTTCCGTGGCGCACTGGACGTGAGAGCCACAACCATTAATGAGGCAATGAAGTTAGCTGCTGTCCACGCCATTGCGGACCTGGCAAAGGAACCTGTGCCTGAGATTGTGAATTTGGCCTATGGCAGCCGCAACATGGCTTTTGGGCAAGAGTACATCATCCCTAAGCCCTTTGATCCCCGGTTGATTTCCACTGTGGCCCCGGCAGTTGCAAAGGCAGCTATGGACTCTGGCGTGGCGCAGTCCGACATCTCTGATTGGGCTGCTTACGAGGAAAGTTTAAAGCAGCGATTGGGACAGGATGACCGATTCATTCGCTTGATCATGCAAAAAGCCAAAACCAACCCACAGCGGGTGGTCTTCAATGAGGCAGAGAACTACAAGGTGCTCAAAGCTGCGCAGATTGTGCAAGATGAAGGCATTGGTGTCCCAATTCTGCTTGGCGAGGCAGACAAGATCAAGGCCATTGACAAAGAGTACGGACTTGGCCTAGAGGATGTCACCATCATCGACCCCAGCTCCTTTAATGCCCCCAAAATTGTTGCCTACTCAGATACCTATTACCAGGACAGACAGCGCCATGGCATTGGATTGGACGAGGCGCGTCGCTTGATGCGTAACCGAAATTTTTATGGCCCCATGATGGTCAAGATGGGTGATGCAGATGCCTATGTGACCGGATCCATGGTGAAGTACACCCGGGCCGTGAAGCCCGTACTGGAGATACTGGGTCCCAAGGCGCGCGGTCGCGCCGTAGCCGGCGTCTATGTCATGCTCACCAAGAAAGGCCCTAAATTCTTTGCGGATACTGCCATCAATCAGGACCCAACGGCTGAACGCGTTGCTGAGATTGCTGTGCAGGCAGCGGAATTGGTCAAGCGCATGAACATTGAGCCAAGCATTGCTTTGTTGAGTTATTCCAACTTTGGATCTTCTGATGGCAAGACGCCAAAGAAGATGCGAGATGCCCTTCGCATCTTGCATGAGAACCACCCTGATTTGACAGTGGATGGTGAGATGCAGGCCAATTTTGCAGTTGATAAGCATCAATTGAAAGAGCAGTTTCCCTTCTCAGATTTGGTTGGCAGCCCTCCCAATATTTTCATCTTCCCTGGTCTGTCATCCGCTAACATTGGCTACAAGTTGCTGCAGTCCATGGCGGGCATGGAGGCCGTTGGCCCCTTGTTGATTGGCTTAGATTACCCGGCACATGTTTTGCAGTTGGGTGCAGATGTAAGAGAAATTGTGAACACAACTGCCATGGCTGTTGTGGACGCACAATCCAGAGAGACCACATGAAGCAGCCATTGATTATTGCCACCTTGTTTGCCCTGATGTCCATGACGTCACAGGCTCAATGGCTAAAGGATGTTGAGCAGGACCATGCCGTGGGCTACGGTTATGCCGTTGGCATTCCTTATAATATATCAGGGAGCTCCTTTGCTTCTCAGGAATTGGCCTACCACGGCAGGTACTACCTACCGGTTAGTGAGGATTTTTCATGGGGCATTGGCACACCGGTATCAGTTGGCACACCTGGACCAGCAGGCCTGAGCCTATCCTACGCATTGGCTCTTGAGTTCGATGCGGGCATGGGAGCTACAATGGAATCAAAGAAGTCGTTTGGTGTTTTTGGTTCTGTCGGTTTTGGATCCTTTGACATGCTGTATCTCACCGATGATGGCATCAGTATCCGATTGGATCGATCCACGTATTATGGCCCCTATTTAGGCACAGGTGTCCGCCTGTATTACAGGGGTCAGCCTGTGGGATTGAGTCTCAATACTTGGCGCAACATGAATACGGTCCTTGGTAAAGTCCAAGTGATTTCCCTGCGCCTTTTGTACGGTTTGTAAGCTGCCTTAGCTGATCATGCCTTTGAGCATGGCGGCAATTTGCTTATTGTCTGCCTTCCCTGAAAGCGCTTTGCTAGCGGCACCCATCACGCGGCCAAAGTCTTGAGGGCCTGCAGGCTGAATCTGGTCGACAATGATTTGAAGGGCTGCTTTGAGTGTATCCCCTTCCATCATTTCAGGTAAGTAGGTCATGATGACTGCCAGTTGAGCCTCTTCAGGCTCTGCTAAATCTAGCCTGCCTTGCTCCCGGAATATCTCAGCGGCTTCCGTGCGTTGCTTTTTCAAACGCTGAAGCACCGCAAGTTCTTTTTTCTCGTCCAACCCGCCTCCGGAGCTTGAGGTTTTCTCCATGGTCAGTGCCGTCTTGATGGCGCGAATGGTGTCTCTGCCCAAGGTGTCTTTTGCACGCATGGCAGTTTTCAAATCATTGGAGAGGCGAGTTTCTAGGCTTTCAGTCGACATTGTCGTGCAGGAATGAGTTATGGGAACGGAATTCGATGTCATCACCGTCTGAGCTCAAGCCGACGTTGCCAGTGGCATTGCGCTGTGAGTAGGTGGTGTGGGTGTTCACGGACAGGCCTTGTCGTTCAAAGGCTGGCTCGTCGTCATCACCTAAGGCCATGCGCTCACTGTTCTTGTGAAACTTGTGCGTGAAATTGGCGAGGTAGGCCTTGCGCTGCTTTTGCATCTCTTGAATGGACGTGCTATGTGGCGCATCAACATCCAAGGCAGATGACGAGGAAGGGCGCTCAGCCATAACCGTCAAGGTCAATGCCTCCTCCTTGCCATGGATGGTTTGCTCGATTTCGCTGACAGCTACTTGCTCATTGACCAAAGCTTCTTCCGGTTCAGCCTCAAGGGCTTCCTCTACAGCTTCAATTGGCACATCAGCGGCATCAATCATTGACTGGACAGGCTCTTCAGCTTCAGTCATCGCGATTTCTTCCACCGTGGACTCCTGTGGCGCATCCATAGGGATGTCCATCAGGTGTTGTTCCATGATCTTGAGGTCTTCCAGGTTGAAGGTGGGCTTTTCAGCATCGATCGCCTGCTCGCTGATGTCATCCACTTTGGATGTCACATGATCGATCATGTCTTCAAGATCCCACTGTGAACTTGACGCATCATCCATTTCCGCTGCTTCACTTGACGCATCAATCTCATCAGTTGAATCAATGGTTAAATCGTCACTTGTCAGCAAATCGTCACTAGTTGTCACCTCCTCGTTGGTGATAGAGTCTATGTCCTCGCTTGCTGGCTCTGCATCAAAGGAGAGCAGGTCTTCATCAAGGTCGATTGATAAAAGGGGCGCCTCCAAGTCATCCATTGCTATGTCAGTATGCAGGTCGATGGCTAGCGTTGACGCCTCACTTGCTGCAAGGTCGCCATCGTCCATGGAGATTTCAGATAACACAAACCCCCTGTCATCCTCCATCGAGATATCGATTGATGGGCTGTCCACGTGAGCTATTTCACTTGCTGTGATGTCGTTTGCCTCCCCCGGTATTGCATGGGTGACTTCAGGTGAGCTGGTGGCGACGGGCTCCTCATCCAAGCTGTGGACGACTTGGCTGTCGATGTTGCCTTTCATGGCATCAATGGGCTTTTCGCTGGCATCCAATTGCTGTTGAAACAGGGCTTTCCCGGCTTCCTTAGGGCTGTCGGGCAAGGGCTGATCTGAGACAGAAAACAAGTCAAACTGCGTCGAGGCAGTTTCATCTTCTGGCGCTTTAACCTCCGTCACTTCAGGGACTTTGAGCTCGTCCAAATGCCGGACAATGCGCTCTGGCTCAGCAGGTCGGATATCTCCGACGGGGTTGTTGGCGCTGAATCCGGTGGCAATGATGGTGACTTGAACGCCATCATCGAGGCTGATGTCTTCACCCATTCCCATGATGATGTCCACTTGATTGCCAGCTTGGCTTTGGATGTAATCATTGATTTCTCCAATTTCATCAAAGGTGATCTCATGCTCATTGGGCCCGGAAACAATCAGAAGCAAGACATGATTTGCGCCTTGAATGTGGTTGTCATTGAGTAGGGGTGAGTCCAGGGCTTCTTGCACAGCTTGCTGCGCCCGGTTTTCGCCTCTAGCTACTGCAGATCCCATGATGGCAGTGCCTGAATCCTCCAACACCTTGCGGGCGTCATTCAGGTCAATGTTCATGTTGTAGTGGTTGGTGATCACCTCAGCAATGCCTTTTGCTGCAGTGGCCAGCACCTCGTCAGCTTTGCTGAATCCAGATTTGTAGCCCAGGTTGCCATAAATCTCTCTCAGCTTGTCATTGTTGATGACAATCAATGAGTCCACTTGCTTTTTCAAGGACTCAATGCCAGTCTTAGCCTGCTTGAGGCGAAGGTTGCCCTCAAAGCCAAATGGCGCCGTGACAATGCCAACGGTTAAAATGCCCATCTCTTTAGCAGCTTGCGCGATGATGGGGGCTGCGCCTGTGCCTGTTCCACCGCCCATGCCTGCCGTGATGAAAACCATCTTTGTGTTGCTCTCCAGCATGTGCTGTATGACCTCGTAGCTTTCCAGTGCAGCGCGTTCACCCACTTCAGGGTTTGCGCCGGCACCAAGGCCTTCCGTTAGGCTTGCGCCCAGTTGAATTTTGTTTTCAACGGGGCTGTGACTAAGTGCCTGAGCGTCGGTGTTGCAAACGATGAAGTCTACCCCATGAATGCCTTGGCGTTTCATGTGGTTCACTGCATTGCTGCCACCACCGCCCACGCCAATCACCTTGATGATGGATGATCGGCTCTTAGGCATATCAAATGTTAAGTCGTCCATGTGTGTTCTGCTGTTGGGTTCCGTGGTCGATTAATCTTCTAAAATGGAATCGGTGAATTTCTCCACCCATTTGTCAAAAAAGCTCCGCTTTTTGACCTTGCGCTTTGCTACAGCATCCAGGGCTGCCTTATCCGTGAGACCGGGTTCATCTCCTGTTTCCTTGCTGGATTCTGGGGTGTCTACGGCTTCAGTGGAGGTATCAATGGCCATGGCTTCTTCGGTTGGGTTTTCCTGGCCCACTTCAGTAAAATCGCTCAGATCATGAGCGACAGCCATTGCATCCATCGTGAATTCGTCATTGATGACTGCCATGTCGCCGTCACCTCGGCTGTGAATGCCCTGCATCAACAACCCAACAGCTGTCGAGTAAATGGGAGAGTTCAAGTCCTGCTTAGCTTCCATGCCAGCAAGGTGCTCATTGGGGAAGCCAATGCGCACATCCATGCCTGTGAGAAACTCCACCAAATGCTTGATGTGCTTGAGTTGACTTCCGCCACCAGTGATGACGACACCGGCAATCAATTTCTTGCTCGCTTGATCGTGACCGTACTGTTTGATCTCCGTGTAGACAGCATTGATGATCTCTGTCACCCGGGCATGAATGATGCGGCTCAGGTTCTTCAAGCTGATCTCCTTGGGGTCTCTCCCGTGAAGGCCAGGAATGGACACGATTTCGTTGTCCTTGTTTTCTCCAGGCCAAGCAGAACCAAATTTGATTTTCAACTGTTCAGCTTGCTTTTCAATGATGCTGCAACCCTCCTTGATGTCTTGGGTGATGATGTTGCCGCCATGGGGGATGACCGCAGTGTGTCGGATGATGCCATCTTTGAATATGGCCACGTCTGTTGTACCGCCGCCGATGTCAATCAAGACCACGCCAGCTTCCTTTTCCTCTTTGCTCAAGACAGCTTCTGCACTGGCTAAAGGTTCCAAGTTGACAGAGCCTAACTCAAGCCCGGAATTTTTCACACAGCGGGCAATGTTTCGGATGCTTGTCACTTGCCCAACAACGATATGGAAGGTGGCTTCCAAACGGCCACCAAACATGCCAACAGGTTCGTCAACGTCACCCTGACCGTCAACCTTGTACTCCTGAGGGAGCACATGGATGATTTCTTCACCTGGCATCATGACCAGCTTGTGCACGTTGTCCGTCAGGCGCAAGATGTCCTCATTTTCAATGACCTTCTCAGGTTCTTCTCTGGTGATGTAATCGCTGTGCTGCAAAGAGCGAATATGCTGACCCGCAATGCCTACGGCCACTGAGCCAATGGTCATGCCAGAAGCGGCTTCTGCGTGTTGAACTGCCTTGGTGATAGAAGCCATCGTCTGAACGATGTTCACAACCACGCCGCCTTTCACACCAACACTGGGCGCCGTGCCTGTGCCTAGAATGTCCAGTTTGCCATGGGGGGTTTCTTTGCCAATGATGGCAACGATTTTGGTGGTTCCGATGTCGAGTCCAACGGCGATTTTAGCGTGCGTCATGATGAAGGGGATGGATTGAAGGTGTGAATGACTTGGTTACTGTACCGGAGATCAACCCGGTTAAGGCTGTCCATTTGGCCCTGCTGAAGCAGGTAAGCGTAAAGCGCTTGTGCCTTGTGTGCCTTGTTGTGAAAATTGTCTGATTGTCCCCATTGGATGACATGGCCATGCCATTGCGGCATCACCTGAAGGCTTCCGTCGCTGGCAATGTTGACCTGAGCGAGCCCGCCAGGGAAGGCAGGGTGTGAAGATGCTTGGTCAATCAAGGCGATGGCGCTCAGACAGCTTGCGCTGTCAGTGCGTCCAGAAATCAATGGCAAATCCAAGCTGGCATGGGAAGATAGGGGAAATTTTCGACCATCTTGGTCGACGTAATGTCCGCTGTTTCCCTGCTGTACTCGGGCAAATGCTACGTTCTGTGTCATGTCAATGTGGAGTTCACCTTTCCAGGTTGAAAATACCGAGACATCCAAGGCCAGCGGGTGGGTCCTGAGTTGATCTTCCAACAATTGAATGTTGATTTCTTTCATTGGCACAGAGTCCCATCGGGGACGGAGGTTATCCAATATGGCATTCAGGTCTTCCGTAAGTAGAAGTATTTGATTATCAGGCTGATGAATATTGATTGTCAGGCCGGTGCAGAGGCCATTTTCCCGCTGGTCCATGCTGAACCCTACACTCAGCCAGGTGACAGCCCCCACAGCGAGCCAGGTGAAAACAATGCTGATGATCTTGAACCACTTCATGAGAGTCTGGATTGAAGGTTGGCGATGACTCGAGGGACCTGGCGATCAATGTCCCCAGCACCTGCGGTCACCATGATGGCCTTGTCATGGCTAGCTAGCCATGCGGCAGCAGCTGCTTCTGATAGGAGGCTAGCACCCAATGCCTTGCAGATGATCTCGCTGCCGACGCCTTCAATGGGCATTTCCCTGGCAGGGTAGATAGGTAGCAATGCCAGGTGCTCAATGGATGAAAGCACCTCAATGAAACCCTGCATGAAGTCTTGCGTGCGGCTGTACAAATGCGGCTGAAAAAGCATGGCAATCTCGCGACCTGGGTGCAGTTCACGCAGGGAGGTGATCAGCTGTCTCAGCTCTGTGGGGTGGTGGGCGTAGTCATCCAGGTAAACGATGTCACCCTGGTGAATGTGCACATCAAAGCGACGCTTAACGCCGGAGAAACTGCTGATGCCTTGAGCAATGGTATCAATGCTCATGCCCACGCTCTGTGCCAAGCAAGCAGCTGCAACGGCATTGTCTACATTGTGTCTACCAGGCATGCCTGCCGTGACGCCTTGGTGTTGTTGATTGCCTAAGATCAGATCAAAAACTTGTCGCCCGTTGGCAATGCGAAGATGCTCTGCGCGATAGGTGTCGCTGGGTTTGCCATAGCCCTGACCGCCCAAGCCCTGCACCTCAGGTCCAGTGAACAATACGCCTTGCACTTTGCTGGCAAAGGCCTCAAAGCCTGCCTGCATGCCTTGTTCGCTGCCGTAGATGTCTAAATGGTCTGCATCGCTGCTTGTGACCACTGCGGCAGTGGGCTGAAGGTGCAAAAAGCTTCGATCAAACTCATCCGCTTCAACCACCATCAGGTCACTGTCTGCAATCACCGCATTGCTTTGGAAATTGTTAGCAATGCCACCCAAGAAGGCTTGAACGGGCATGCCGCCTTGATGCAAAATCCATGCAAGCATGGCCGATGTGGTGGTTTTCCCATGGCTACCGGCCACTGCCAGACAAGTGCCTTGATTGGCTATAAGGGCAAGCATCTCAGCGCGTTTGATGACTTGGTGATTGCCCTGAATAGCCGCTGCCAGTTGAGGGTGGCTCAAGGGGATGGCTGGTGTGTAGACCACCAAGGCTGCATCGGAAATACCCCATGCGTCCAATTGATCATTCAAACGAATGCTGGCACCTTTGTCAGCCAAATCCTTGGTGATGGCACTTGATCGGAGATCATAGCCTGAAACAGTCATGCCTTGCGACAGCGCCCATTGCGCCAGGGATGACATGCCAATGCCGCCAATGCCAATGAAATCGATGTGGGTCCAATTTGTCATGACAGCAAGCCTTCCAATTGTTGAACAATGGAGGCGGAGGCATGTGGCTTTGCCATGCGCAATGCAGCAGAACGCAGGCCGTCCAGAGCTGCTGAATCCGCCAGCAATTCCGTGACCATGTTGCCTAAGTCATCCACGTCATTTTCTGGCAGCAACAAGGCAGCACCTTGATCTGATAAGCTTCTTGCATTGTGGCTTTGGTGATCCTCCGCCACATTGGGGGAAGGGATCAAGATGGCGGCGGCGGCCACAGCAGCCAATTCGCTCAAGGTGCCAGCCCCGGCACGTGAGATGATGACGTCAGCGGCGCGGTAGGCGGTAGGCATGTCCTTGATAAAGGCCTTGAGTTGACGACCTGATTGCTGTGGCAGCCGCTGACTGAGATCTTCATGGTAAAACTTGCCGCACTGCCACAGGATTTGATGACCGGCAGCCAACCACAGGGATTCAGAGGCTTCAACCGCTTGGTTGATGGCGCGAGCCCCTTGGCTGCCGCCAAGAACCAGCACCAAAGCTTTGTCAGGATCCAACCCCATGGTGGCTTTAGCGTCAGATCGCATGGCGAGGGTACAAGGCTGATCGGCCATGGCTGCGATAGCGGGACGGATGGGGTTGCCACTGAAGTGAATGCGTTCTGGCGGAAAAACCTTTTCCATGCCAGGGTAGGCCACACAAATGGATTGTGCCTTGGCAGCAAGCATGCGGTTGGTCTTGCCAGCAAAGCTGTTTTGCTCCTGAATCAGGGTGGGAATGCCCATCAGTTGCGCCACTTTGAGAGTTGGGCCTGAAACATAGCCCCCAGTCCCAACCACCGCATGGGGCTTGAAGGAACGGATGATTTGCCACACAGACCACAGACTCATGACCAGCTTGAAGGGCAGACTCAGATTTTTGTGCATGGCTTTGCGTTGAAAGCCAGCAATGGGGATGCCAGTGATGGGGTAGCCTGCATTGGGTACCATGTGCATTTCCATGCGGCCTAAAGCCCCCACAAAGGCAATTTTAGCCTTGGGGTGACGTTGCGCAATGGCATGCGCAATACTTATGGCCGGGTAGATATGCCCGCCGGTGCCACCACCTGAAATCAAGATGCGAAGGGACTCAGTCATGATTTCCTAATGCTTCAAGTGCGTCCAAATCGTTTGCCATGGCTTCATCTATGTCTTTATCAGCAGTCAAGCCCTCACCATGTCCGCGGCTGACAGCAAGGATCACGCCGACAGCCATGCAAGTCATCCAAATAGAGGACCCGCCTGCGCTCACAAGAGGAAGTGTTTGCCCTGTTACCGGAAAAAGCCCCACAGCCACAGCCATGTTCACCATGGCTTGGAAGGCAATGGAAAAACTCAACCCCATGACCACCAATCGGCCAAATGCATCCTTAGCCCGGGTGGCTACCCGCACGGAGGCGAGCATGAACCAGACATACATCATGACCACAATGCCGCCGCCGATCATGCCAAACTCCTCCACAATCACGGCGTAGATGAAGTCAGATTTCCTCTGCGGTAGAAAATGCTTGTGCAAACCCCTTCCAGGGCCCATGCCTGTTAGGCCACCTTCAGCGATGGCTGTTTGTGCCATGTTTTTTTGGTAGTTGCCACCATCATCCCCGCCACCAAAGGTTTCAATGCGACTTACCCAGGTGTCTACCCGATTAGGGAAAGCGTCAGGGAAGGCCTTTGCTGCTAAGAGAAACAAGGCGAAAACCAGGAGGGCAATGCCTACCATTTTAGCACTTTCCTTCAAGGGGAATCCCCCCAGGGTCATCAAGACCAAAGCGTTGAAAAAGATCAACGCGGTGGTGGATAGGTTGGCTGGAAGAACCAAGGCGCACACCACAATGATGGCCCAATAGAATCGCTTGAATAGGGTTTTGAATGACCAATCACCGTTGTGCTTAGCCAGGCGTGTGGCCAGAAAAATAAGCAAGGATACATTGGCCAATGCGGAGGGCTGGAAGGAGAAGCCAAAGAGGTAGATCCACCGGCTAGCATTGGTCCCGCCCATGGTCTGCCCTTTGATCATGGTGAAGGCCAGCAAGCCAATGGAGAAAAACAAAAGGAGCTTAGACAGCTGCCCGATCAATCGGTAGGGCATGCGATGCACCGCTAGCATGATTAACAGACCTAGGGCCAGGTGCATAAAGTGCGAGCCAATGCTGCTGGCAGAGTAAACGGGCAGAAAGGAGAAGACAGCCAACACCATGCAGATCACCCAAATCTGGGTGCTGCCCTGGAAGGGGTTCTTGATCCATGTTGCCCGTTGATTCATAGCTGGCGCACTTGCAGTTTGAATTGATTGCCACGGTCTTCGTAGCTGGTGAAAAGGTCAAAGCTTGCACAGCAAGGTGACAAGAGTACATTGTCTCCTTTCTCTGCCAGTTGGTAGGCATATTTCACGGCATCAGCCATGTTGTCTGCCTCAGAAAAGAAGGGGACACGCTCAGCAAAGGCCGTGCGAATGGCTTTCAAGTCACTGCCAATAGCCACGATGCCTTTCACATGGCGTTCCACCAATTTGAACAGTTCACTGTAGTCATTGCCTTTGTCGACACCGCCAACAATCCATACCGTTGGTGCCTTCATGCTTTCGATGGCATAATAGGTGGCATTCACATTGGTGGCCTTGGAGTCATTGATGAAGTGGATGCCGTGGATATGGCCCACAGACTCCATCCGGTGTGCCAGGTTGTCAAAATGTGCCAAGGTCTCACGGACCATGTCATTTCTGACCTGTAAAAGCCTTGCGGAAAGCCCTGCTGCAAGTGCATTGCTGGTGTTGTGTTTGCCTTGTAAGGCGAGTTGTTCGATAGTCATGATGTCGTTGTCTGAGGTTTGAATGCGGTAGCTGTCGCCTAGCGGGTAGGCACCCACAGCAGGAATGGGTCGGGGCTCATTTCGGTAAATAGGGTAGGTGGTTGCCTTAACCCGTTGGAGTTCTGATAAGATCAAGGGGTCTTGTGCATCGTAGAGGAAGGCATCACTGGCCATCTGGTGCTTGGTGACCTGGAATTTTGCATCCACGTAGGCCTCCATGCTGCCATGGCGGTCCATGTGGTCCGGAGTAATGTTGGTGATAATAGCAATATCTGGGCGGAAGCTGGGGCAGTCCTCTAGCTGGAAGCTACTCACCTCAAGGACGTAGATGTCTACGCTAGACTCCATCATCAAACGACCAGCACCGGTTCCGATGTTGCCACCCACCCGAACTGATGCCCCTGATTTCTCCAAAATATGGCCCAGCCATGTCGTGACCGTGGTCTTGCCGTTGGAGCCAGTAATGGCCACCAGTTGGCTGCCCTCAGGTTTGGATCGGTAGGCCAGCTCAATGTCAGACCAGATGGGTAAGTGCTGCTCTCTTAATGCCAACACAACAGCTGCATCTTGTGGGATGCCCGGGCTTTTGATGACCACATTGGCCTTGCACAGGCGCTCAAGGTCATGACCATTCTCTTCAAAGGGAATGTTGTTGGCCTGCAGCTCGCTCCGGTAATGGGCTTGGATTTCACCATGGTCTGAAAGGAAGACCTCAGATCCATGCCATTTGGCAAGCAAGGCTGAAGCCACACCAGCTTCTCCGCCACCCAGAATTGCAACATTTTGTGGAATGCTCATCTCAGTTTGAGTGTGATCAGGGTGAAAATGGCCAAGAAGATGCCAATGATCCAAAATCGAATGACGATTTTGGATTCATGGTAGCCCTTCTTCTGGTAATGGTGATGCAAAGGAGACATCAAGAAAATACGCTTGCCTGTTCCCGTGCGTTTTCTGCTGTATTTGAAATAACTGACTTGCAGGATGACCGACAGGTTTTCCACCAGGAATACCCCTGCCAGGATAGGAATCAGCATTTCCTTTCTGACAGCAAAGGCAAAGACAGCAATGATGGCACCAATGGCTAAGCTTCCTGTGTCACCCATGAAGACTTGCGCGGGGTAGGTGTTGTACCAAAGAAAGCCAATGCAGGCACCCAAGAAAGCGGCGGCAAAGACCACCAATTCACCTGAAAGCGGGATGTACATGATATCCAGGTAGCTGGCAAATACCACAGAACCACTGACGTAGGCTAGAACGGCTAGGGTAAAGGCCATGATGGCAGAGGTGCCCCCGGCCAGGCCGTCCAAACCATCGGTGAGGTTGGCGCCGTTGCTGACGGCTGTGATGATGAAAACGACCACCAAGACAAAAAGCCAAACGCCAAGGTCGGGGCTGATCCAGTTCAACACATCTGCATAATCCAAGGTGGCATTCTTCACGAAGGGCACGGTGGTTTTCAGGCTGTTCTCTGTGGCGCCAAATAGGGGTAGGTCATTGGTTTGCTGGCCATGAAGGGCGATGCGTTCAGTGACAGGGATTTCCTCCTTGAGGCTGACATCGGGATGGAAGGCCAGGGTCAGACCTACAATTAGACCCAGTGAAATTTGGCCTAATACTTTGAACCATCCACGCAAGCCTTGCTTGTTCTTTTTGTAGACCTTGATGTAGTCATCTGCAAAGCCAATGCCGCCCATCCATAGGGTGGTCAAGAGCAGCAATTGAATGTAAATGTTGGCCAAGTCTGCCACCAGTAACACCGGCACCACAATGGCGCCAAGGATGATGATGCCACCCATGGTTGGGGTGCCACTCTTTTCAAGCTGGCCTTCTAGGCCAAGGTCACGAATGCTTTCGCCTGCCTGTGCCTTGCGAAGGATGGCAATGAGCTTGCCCCCAAAAACCAGACTGATGGTCAGGGCAATCATGATGGCCAATCCTGCACGGAAGGTTAAAAACTGCCAGAGACCCGTGCCAGGCAAGTCCATGTGTTGATCCAAGTAGGTGAATAGTTGGTAAAGCATTAGCCATGAATAGATTGAAGGTTGTCTTTAAGGTGTTGCACGTCATCAAAGTTGTGCTTGACCCCTTGAATGTCTTGGGTGGTTTCATGCCCTTTGCCCGCAACAAGAATGAGGTCACCTGCTCGGGCTTGCTGGCAGGCCAGTTTGATGGCTTCTGCACGATCAGCCATGGTGATAGCCTTGCGCTTGATCACCGCGTCCAGCCCTTGTTCCATGTCGCGTAAAATGGCTTGTGGGTCTTCCGTTCGCGGGTTGTCTGACGTGAGAATGCTGTAGTCGCTTTCACTGGCAGCAATGAGCGCCATCTGTGGTCGTTTGCCCTTGTCGCGGTCACCGCCGCAGCCAATCACTGTGATGATGCGTTGATTGCCCTGTCGGAGCTCTTTCAAGGTTGAAAGGACATTATCCAAGGCATCTGGCGTGTGCGCATAATCCACAATCCCCATGATGGACTTGGGGCCCATTACGCGTTGAAAACGCCCGCGAACCCCTTGCAGAGCACTCAAAGCTTGCAAGGCATCGCTGTCGACCATTCCAAGTAAATTGCAGCAGCCAAAGATGGCGGTGGCATTGTAAGCATTGAATCGCCCAATGATTTGAAGCCAGCATTCCCTGGTGTTGATGCTGATCAAAGTGCCACTGACCAGGCTCTCAAGGATTTTAGTTTTGTAGCTGGCTGGTCGCTCCAGTGCATAGGTGAAGTGACGCGCTTTGCAGTCAAGCAGCATGGTTTCACCGTGCTTGTCATCCAAGTTGACCAAGGCAAAAGCATCTGAAGGCAGCTGATCGAACAACCGCTTTTTGATTGCCACATACTCATCCATGTCAGCATGGTAATCCAGGTGGTCCCTGCTGATGTTGGTGAACAATGCACCAGCGAAGTGGATGCCGTGGCTGCGCTCTTGTGCCAACCCATGTGAACTGACTTCCATGAAGGCCACCTTGCAGCCAGCTTTGACCATGGCAGACAGGTGCGACTGAATGTCCCAGGCATCGGGGGTGGTGTGTGTAGCGGGCAATTGCTCGTTGTGAATGTGCACCGCAATCGTGGAGAGTAGGCCAGACTTGATGCCTGAATTCATGTACAGCTTGTGCAAAAGGGTGGCAACTGTGGTTTTGCCATTGGTACCTGTGACGCCAACCACCTGCAAGTCTTTGGAGGGGTTGCCATGCCAATTGGCTGCCAACATGGCGTAAGCGCGATGGCTGTTAACCACCTGAATCACCGTGACGCCATCGGGAATGCTTGAGGGCATGCTTTCACAGAGAATGGCGCAGGCACCATCTTGAATGGCTCCCTCAATGAAGGCATGGCCGTCGATTTGAACCCCTTGTCGCGCAATGAATAGGGAATCACGCCTGACGTGCCTGGAATCTGCCGTCATGGACTGGATGGCTAAGTTGTCTTGCCCATGAATCTGAATGGGGTCAATGCCTTGCAATAAGCGATTCAAGAGCTTCATCCGAGGGTCAGTTTGATGGGTGATTGCACACGCTGTCCAGCGGAGGGATACTGCTGTTTTACAAGGCCAATGCCATTGAGATTCACGTCAATGCCATGGCTTTCTAAAAGGGTCATGGCAGCCTTAGCTGTCCACTGATTAAGGTTAGGCATCTGTCCGCTTTCCAGGGCGATTTCTGCCTGCTGAATGACCTGGGTTTCCTGTTGTTGACGCTGTTTTGCTTTGGTCTCAATGCCTGTTGCCCAATACCCACCTTCTGGGGACACCTGGCGAGCCTGCATCCGATTCACGGCCAATGCGATCTCCTTGAATACGGGTCCCGCGACAATGGCGCCGTAATAGCCAGTGGATTTCACGGGTCGATTGACCACCACCACGCAGGCGTATTGCGGATCTTCCGATGGGAAATAGCCAGCAAACGACGCTTGGTAGCCCAAGGTTTCCTTATTCCAGTACTCCAGCTGACTGGTTCCTGTTTTACCTGAAATGCTGACTTCTTCATTGCTCAATTGCTCGCCAGTCCCGCGTGTGACTGCATGGTGAAGGATGGTTTGAATTTGCTTGAGTGTTGACTTGGACGCAATGCTTGGGTGCAAGACCTCTATGTCAGAGCGATCGGTGATTTGGCCGCGGTAGCGAACAGCCTCCCACAGGGTGGGTCTGACCATGATGCCATCATTGGCAATGGCATTGTAAAAGGTCAATGTTTGCAACGGCGTGCATTCCATGCCATAGCCAAACATCATCCAGGGCAATGTCGTGCCATACCAATTGTCATCCTCTGTTGTTGGGATCTTAGGCTTCTGTTCTCCTTTGATTTCAATGTCTGTTCGCTTGTCAAGGCCCATTCGGTAGAGGCGGTCAATGAAGGCTTTTGGTTGGCTTTTGTAATGGGGGTAGAGGGCTTTCACAATGCCCGTGTTGGATGACAGCTCCAATGCCCGCGCCACGGAAATGTTTCCGTAACCCCCACTGCCATTGTGCTTCCAGTTGGAGTCTTTGATTTTTTTGTTGTAGATGGTGTGCAGACCACCGGTGGTGTTTACCATGGTGGCGGTGTCAATGACCCCATCTTCCAAGGCCACCATCAAAGCTGCAACCTTGAATGTGGATCCAGGCTCTGTCCGCTCCCAAACTGCGTAATTAATCAGCTCTCGGTAGTTGCTGTCTTGCTCGGTTTTCCCCAGATTAACAATGGCTTTGATCTTGCCAGTTTTAACCTCCATCAATACGGCACAGCCGTGATTGGCGCGGTGACGTCTGAGGGATTTAAGCAGGGCGCGGTGAGCCACATCCTGCATCCGGGTGTCAATGGTGGTGATCAAGTCAGAACCATTCACGGGGTCTGACGTGAACTGGCTTTCCATGGGCTTCCAATGGCCGCCTTCTAACTGCTGCATCCATCGTTTGCCGTCATGTCCGCGAAGCACCTCATTGAACGAAGCCTCCAAGCCTACCGTTGCATCACTTCGCGAGTAACCAATGGTTCGAGCTGCCAGCCCTTTCAAGGGAATAAGTCGATTGGGCTTCACAGACTTCACCAGACCTGTGACAAATCTGTTGCCCTTGAACAAGGCGGATGTGGCAATGGTCCGGTACTCTGAATAGGTCAGGTTTTTCGCGATCAGGATGTAGCGTTTTTTGGCGGCATGCTGTGAACGAAGGAAGGCCCTCCATTCCCTTGCATTGCGCTTGGGTTCCACCTGTGCCAATATGGCAGCTGTGGCAGATACACCCTGGCTGAGTCGATCCGCTGACACCACCTTGCTGTCCCAGTGAATGGTGTAGGCAGGCATGGATGTGGCAAGCAGCAAGCCATCGCTTGAGTAGATATTTCCGCGGCTGGCTTCAATGGTGCGTTCCTGGATGATACGCTCACGGGCTTTCGCGATCAGGTCGGGGCCCATCACCACGGAGACGTGGTAAAGTTTAGCAAGGACCCCAATGGCCATCAGCAAAATGATGGCTGTGAATACCGCCATCCATTGCCGCCCTTTCCCAGCTGACTTATTCATGGTTAATGATTTGAATGGGTGCTTTGTCGGCCGCAATCAGGCCCAATGATTTGACTCTGCGCTTGACGGAACTTTCCGTGCCCATGGTCATCAAGGATGAAAGCGACTCCAAGTACTCAGATTCCAATTCATCATAGGTGACCTTCAATTCATCGATATGCGTCACGTTGTCCTCAGCGCGGTGGGCGCCATAGATCGCAAGCAGAGACAGCAGGACCAAGTAGCCAGCAAAAGGCAGGTTGCGGAGTACCAGGGGATGCCCCCAGAATCCACCCCGCAAGATCTCTTTTGCCGCTCGGCTTGATTGCTTGATTCGTTGTTTCAGCCCCATGTTGGCTCGATTTTCTCCACCACACGAAGTTTGGCACTTCGCGCTCTGGGGTTGATGGCGATTTCCTCTTGGCTAGCAACCAAAGGTTTCCTTGTGATTCGATCAAAGATTTCATAGCGCCTGCCATGGTCATCTCTGGCTGCTTCGCCTTCCAGCACGCCTTCTTTGAAAAAGCGTTTGACGCGACGATCCTCTAGGCTGTGGTAGGACATCACAACATAGCGTCCGCCAGTCTTGAGCAGGTTGGCGCCATCCACTAGCAGGCTGTCAAGCACAGCCAGCTCACGGTTGACTGCAATGCGTATGGCTTGAAACACCTGTGCGGGGAGCTTCTTGCCTCGAGGCCCCTTGCACATGGGCTGAAGGCATTCGTACAAGTCCTCGGTCCATGTCATCTGGCCGGCGTCTCTGGCTTGAATGATGGCTGTTGCCACCCGCCCAGCTTGATGCACGTCACCAAATTCGCGAAGGGTCTGTGCCAGTTGCTCCCATGTCACAGTTTCTAACCACTCTCTGGCACCAGGTCCCGATTGCGGGTTCATTCGCATGTCAAGCTCAGCGTGCTGTCGAAAGGAGAATCCCCTGCTGCCCTCATCGAGTTGGTGACTGCTCACCCCAAGGTCAGCAAGGATGCCATCGACAGCTGTTACCTTGTGCAGGCGCAGTATCCGTGTGATGTGCTCAAAATTGAAAGGGAGCAGTTGAAAACGGTCATCATTGGGTGCGTTTTTGCTGGTGTCGGGGTCTTGATCAAAGCCAAACAATTTACCCTCAGGCCCCAGCTGATCTAGAATGGCTCGACTGTGTCCGCCTCCGCCGAAGGTGGCGTCGACATAAATGCCATGGGGTTGTATATGGAGGTGTTGGATGCAGGCGTCGAGCAGGACAGGGTCATGATAGGTCATCGTGCGCTTCCCCTTGATTGCCCATGACGTCCTCTGCCAGGGCCGCGATGTCTATGTCATCGCGATTCAACTCTTTCTCGTAATCTGCTTCATTCCAGATCTCTATGCCCATCGTTGTGGCTGAAAAAACGATGCCTTCGGTTAAGTTGGCATGTCTCAATAGGTCTTTAGGAATCAGAATTCTGCCCGCTGCATCCATGTCAATCAGTTTCACGCCAGCGTGAAATAGACGCACAAAATCTGCGTTTTTCTTCACAAATCGATTGAGTTCCCCCACTTGGTCAGAGACCTTTCTCCATTCTGCCTGGCTGTGCAATTCCAAGCACTGATTGAATATGCTGCGCTTGATGATGAAGCCACCCTCACCCAATGCAAGGAGTTGACGCTTCAACCCTACGGGGAGAGAAGCGCGACCCTTTGAGTCAAGTTTGCATGCGTAGACGCCGATGATGGAGCTCATGTTCTGGTTCTGATGAATTACTTCAAAATTACCGGAGTGTTCCCACATTACCCCACTTATTCCCACTTTTGTTGAAAACTTTTGAAAAATGGGAATGAAAAACCACTCAAACCCTTTCTGTGATTGACTTGAAGGGCTGTTGTTGACAAGGGGCTGTTCAAGACAGGCCCTAGAGGGCGTATCTTCGCCCCCTTAAACCTGACTACATGAGCGATTTCACCTTGCATCACGAAGAAAAATTTGAATTCCTGCTTGAAGGTACTGGTCCCCCCATCATCTTCCTTCATGGCTTGATGGGAAACCTGAGCAACTTTGGTGACCAGATTCAATTTTTTGCTGATAACGGCTATGAAGTAAATATGCCAAAGCTGCCATTGTACAGTCTGCCAATACACCAATCCACCGTCAAGCACTTGACCCTGTTTTTGAAGGAATTTGTGGATCACCGTGGTCTGAATCAAGTGGTTTTGATTGGTAATTCTCTTGGTGGTCATATTGCTTTGATGTACCAGGCCTTGTTCCCTAAATCTACCCTAGGTATAGTTCTCGCTGGCAGTTCAGGCTTGTATGAATCAGCCATGGGTGGCTCATTCCCTAGACGAGGTGATAGGGAGTACATCGCAGAAAAGGTGCGTGACGTTTTTGAAGTGAAGTCAGTGGCCACGGAAGAGTTGATTGATCTGGTTTTTGAAACGGTTGGTAATCGCGTCAAAGCCTTGAAAACCTTATCTATTTCTAAAAGCGCCATCCGTCACAATATGACAGATGAATTGAAAAGCCTTAAGGCAGAGGCATGCATTATTTGGGGCCGTCAGGACGCGGTCACACCACCAGATGTGGCAAAGAAATTCCATGATTTGCTGCCAAATTCAGAGCTGCATTGGATTGATAAATGTGGCCATGCAGCCATGATGGAACATCCTGATACGTTCAATGACATCTTATTGACATGGCTAAACAAGCTCCACAAGCAGGACTGAACATCAAGGCAAGTTTCATCAAATCCTCAGCTCGCAATGAAGAGTGTCCGGATTTGCATGTGCCTGAGTACGCATTCATTGGTCGATCTAATGTGGGGAAGTCATCTTTGATTAACCGATTGGTCGGGAATAAATACCTAGCTAAAATCTCAGGACGACCGGGCAAGACCCAGCTAATTAACCATTTCTCCATTGAGGATGGGCAATGGGCCTTGGTAGATTTACCTGGCTATGGCTACGCGAAGGTTAGCAAGATTCAACGAACAGAATTCAGCCGAATGATTGCCTACTACCTGCGCAACAGGAAAAATTTAGTCAACGTGTTTGTTTTGGTAGATGGTCGCCATGAACCCCAGAAATTGGATTTAGCATTCGTCAAAAAATTGGGTAATTGGGGCATTCCCTTTTCCATCGTTTTCACCAAGATGGATAAACTGTCAAATTCTGATTCTGGTAAGAACCAAGCTTTGATGAATAGCACTTTGTTGAAGGAATGGGACAATTTGCCACCCATGTTTTTGACCTCAGCAGAGTCTGGCTTAGGTCGAAGTGAACTGTTGGCTTACATCAGCAAACTCAACGGGGAGATTGGTCCTCATCTGAAGAAAACAAGCTGAGTTTGTCGGCAAAATGAGCCGCATAATCTCTCAAGTCTTCTGCCATCTTTTTTTCATCTGTCGATCGCTCCAGGCCATCTGCCATAGCTAGCAGGGTTTGGTGGTAGAACCGTTTCATGTCCTCTACTTGCATGCCCTTGGTCCACAAGTCGATGCGTAAGGTGTCCTTTGCCTTAGCATCCCATACGCTGAGCATGAAGGCATCAGCTTCGGCTTTTTCAATGCCACCATCCGGTGCTGACCAGCTCATGGATTCGGGTACATGGTTCTCGTCAACCGTGACATCAAGGGTGATTTGTGATTGCTTGCTCATGGGATCAGTTTATGGCCGGTAGGCGGATTGTTGAAGCAGTTGATTGTCATCGACGGATTGTGTGATGGCAATCAAGGATAGGTCGGCATGTTCACGCCAATGGGATTGCAGGATGCGCCAGCCAAGCCACGCGCCAACGCGGCCAGGGATTTCACCATCCATGGTGCTCCCCAGTTTGCTGAAGGGGGCAGGCTGTATCAACTTGCGTTTGAGGTCTGGAGAGCTGCTGTAGAGCCAGCGTTCTTGCATAAAGGTGGACCAGATATCCCTTTCATGGTTTTCAAGGAAGGCACGTTGTTCAGGGCCGACCCCTAACCACCGGTAGGCGGCATCTTCCCCTAAAACGGCATGCAGCACCATCAGGTACCTGCCTTCATGCAACATGGCATTGATCAGATCGGTGCCATTAGCCTGGGATGGGAGAAAGGCAGAGGCCCATTGGGCAACAATTTGAGCCATGGCCATGTCAGGGTGATGGCGACTTGCTAAATAGCGTTCTTCTTTGTCATACAGCGGATGCTCTGCACCAAGGTATTGATCCCAAGGAAGGAACACCACCCCATCACCAATCAAGATGGCATGATTTTCTGCCTGGCTGACCCAAGTGTAAACGTAAGTGGTGCCTTTGATTGGCCCCGTCCAATGCGTCAGACGTGCAAAGGCCTCGTGCAAGTCGGCATCCCAATCAGCCAATGCAGGCCGGGATTTGATCACGTCCTGGTAAAGGCTTTGCACTGTTTCGCTCAGTAAATAGGGGGGGAAGTTGCTTTTCCACTCCGCCTCAAACAACAGGGGATGATTGGGTGCCATGTGGTTCAATTGCGCCATCATGTTGATGGAATCCAGCCCCAGTACAGAATCAGCAAAGTGCACGATGTGCAATTTCTCGCTGGGGAAGTCCAGATTGTCAACCTGCCAGGGTTCTGTCTGGCAACTGCTGCTCAGCATAGCGGTCAATCCGGCAATCAGAATTACTTTAGATGGTGCATTCATATCAGTCCCCAAAGATATTGTCCCTATGACCAATCCCGACCCCATTGTAAGCCATATCACCAGTTGGCTGATCGCCTATGCGAGCAAGGCTGGCGCCAAGGGCTTTGCGCTAGGCGTTTCAGGTGGTGTGGATTCTGCTTTGACCGCCCACCTTTGCGCCTTAACAGGGCTTGAATTGCGATTGATGGAGCTGCCAATCCATCAACCCCCAAGCCATGTTCAACGCGGTAAGGACATGATGGATGCCCTTTGCGGTAAACATGCACAGGTCACATCCCGCTGCGTGGACTTGACAGATTTGTTTGACCAGCATTTGGAAGCATTGAATCTGCCGTCAGGTCGATTGACACAGCTGGCCTTGATCAACACCCGGGCAAGGCTGCGCATGACGACCCTTTATGCTGAAGCACAAGCGCATGGCTTGCTGGTCGTTGGCACGGGAAACAAGGTGGAGGACTTTGGTATTGGCTTTTACACTAAATACGGTGATGGTGGTGTGGATTTGAGCCCCATTGCAGACTTGACCAAGTCAGAGGTTCAGGCATTGGCTCGATTCGTTGGTGTACCAGCAGCTATTTTAACAGCAACTCCCTCCGATGGGCTCTGGGATGATGGCCGAAGCGATGAAATGCAAATCGGAGCCAGCTACCCAGAATTGGAATGGGCCATGGCACGATGTGAAGCTATGGGATGGCAAGCTGGTCAACCTGTTGAACCATTGATGGCAGGCGATGATCTCAGCGATAGGCAGTGCGAGGTGCTAGCTATTTACTGCCGGATGCATGCAGCCAATCAGCATAAAATGCAGCCAATTCCCATCTGCGTAATCCCCAACAAATAGCAGGGTTATTTATTGGCAGGGCTCACCCACAAAGGGTTGCCTGTACAGGCAGACGGTGAGGCGATGCCAATCACCTTACTCAAAGTTGGTGCCATATCCCGAATGTAGGCGCGCTCATTGTGCATGGCCTGTGGGTTGAATGCCTTGCCCATGAAAATCAATGGGACATGGCTGTCATAATGGTAACCTGACCCATGGGTTGTGCCTGTGGGGCCATAGGCTAAATGCCCAGGCTTCAACGCGTAGAACACTTGACCACTTCGCTTATCTGACCCATTGCGACGAAGCTGCGCATAGGGGTCTGGGGACAAGCGGATTTCCTCCCATGTCCATGCTTCTGCGATGGCGGGGTGACCCAAGATGGCATTGCGAACTGCCACAGCAAGATTCTGTTCTCTGCTGCTGAGGTAAATCTGATCATTGGATAGGTTCAGAACCTTGTCGTTGTCAATGCCAGCTTGATGCATCAAGACACGCAATTCAGCTTCCAAATCTGCCGGTGCCCACAACTCAGCAGGAAAGCCATCAGCCTTTGCTTGCATTGGGTTGTCAGAAGCACCGTGGTCTGCAGTGAAGGTGACCAGGTAGTTGCCCTTGCCAACCAGCAAGTCCAACGATTCAAACAAATGCTTCAAATCAAGATCCAACCGCAAGTACATGTCCATCACCTCTTGTGAGCGTGGCCCCATGGCATGCCCCAGGTAATCGGTGGCTGAAAAACTGATGGCCAGCACATCGGTGATGTCATCTTGTCCTAAGCCCTCGGCTTTAACAGCTACCAGGGCTGCATCAACAAGCAGGGTGTTCCCGGCAGGCGTGGATTTGAATGCCCCGTTGTAGGCGCTTTGCATGGCCTTCAGGTCATACGGGAAAGCGGCAGATTTTGCACCTTTTGGGACACGTTCAAAGTCACTCTGATCCGGTCCAGCTAAGGCATCGTAATGTGAAACATCAAGCAGGCGATCCCAACTGCCCGTCATGTAGGATGAGGGGGCATTGCTTCGATTGAAGCGCATCATCCATTTGGGTAGGTCATCCATGTAATGGCTGCTGGTGACAAAACCAGCATCGCTGTCAATCCAGTAGGCAGCATCACCGTAATGCCCGGCAGCACAGATGGCGCCACGGTCTTTGATAGAAAAAGCAATGACCTTGGCCTTGCCTTGGGTGGCCCATTCCAACTCATCGGTCCAGGTGGTTGACCGGATGTTCTTGGGGCTTCGACGGTGTGCATCGCTTGAGGAACCAACAGGGGTCACTTGATCATCTTCCACACAGTAAACGCTTCGCTTCAGGCTGGCATCGTACCAGTCGTTAGCGATGATGCCATGAAAGCGTGGGTCAGTTCCCGTATAAATCGTCGCATGCCCTGGTCCAGTATAGGTCGGAGCATGGCTGTAGTGGGCGTTGATGAAGGACTCACCTTCTGACATCAAGGTCTGAATGCCGCCGGTGTAGAGGTCTTCAAAGCGTGTCAGGTAGTCGGCGCGCATTTGATCCACAACGATGGAAACCACCAACTTGGGTGCTTGTGTTGACGCTTCTTGTGTTTGCGCTTGTAGAGATTGAATGGGCCAAGCAGTTGCTAGGGCAAGGGGAATAAGCCAATGAGATACCTTCATAAGCGTGAAGTTACGATGCAGATGACGCCAATTGGGTTTCTTGGTCCTTCAAGTGATTGACGGTGTCCTCCCAGGTAGCAAAGGCCTCCTCAACCTTGCCTTGCAAAACCTCATAATTCTGGTAGTAGGCGGGATCTGAACTGGCTTTCTTGTAAGCTTCAGCATCGGCTAATACTTTGTCCATGACATCGAGTTTCTCTTGCAGGGATCCGTAGGCTTCTTCTGCCTTGTCAGCTTGTCGACGAGCCTTGTTAACAGCCTTTTCGAGATCGCGAAGCTGTGCGCGCTGCTCCTTATGGCCAATCTTGCCGCTGTCAACCTTTGCTTGCTGGGCAATCTCTGTCTTTTTGTCCAATTCCCGCATGCTATCAAGCTTGCGTTTCTCCAGGAAATAAGCAATGCCACCAAGGTATTGCTTGGCCTTACCGTCTTTGAATTCATAGGTCATGTCAGCCAATCCTTCAAGGAATTCTCTGTCGTGTGAAACCAATATCAGTGTGCCATCGTACAAATTCAGGGCATCCTTGAGGACATCCTTTGCGACCATATCTAAGTGATTGGTTGGCTCATCAAGAATCAGCAAATTCATGGGGTTGAGCATCAGCTGACACAAGGCCAGTCGGCCTCGTTCTCCACCGGAAAGCACCTTCACTTTTTTCTCCACATCCTCCTTTTGAAACATGAAATTGCCCAGCAGCTTCCGCACTTGGGGCCTCATATTTTCAGGGGCAGAATCCTCAATAGTTTGCAAGACAGTGAGGTTTCCATCAAGGACATCTGCTTGATCCTGTGCGTAGTAGGATAGCTTTACCTGATGGCCAAAAACCAACTCTCCCTCATGTTTTAGCGCTTCAGCCATGATTTTGACAAGGGTGGTTTTGCCTTGGCCATTCTGACCCACAAAGGCCACTTTTTGGCCCCGGCTTAATTCCATGTCTAAGCCCTTCAGTACATGCTTCTCTCCATAGTGCTTATGGATGTTTTTCATGTTAACGACCACCTTGCCAGAGTGCGGTGACGGTGGAAATTTGACACGCATTTGTCGCTTGTCCTCGTCATCCACTGCGATCACATCCATGCGAGCCAACTGCTTAATCAAACTCTGCGCAAAAGCTGCTTTGGATGCTTTGTAGCGGAATTTTTCAATCAACAATTTTGTCTGCTTGATTTCTTTGTCTTGATTGAACTTAGCCTGGCGTTGCTTTTCGCGGATTTCCTCGCGCAAAACCAAATACTTGTAGTAGGGGGCAGGGTAGTCATAGGACTTGCCCATCACGATTTCCAAGGTCCGGTTGGTGGCGTTGTTCAGAAAGGTTCGGTCATGCGACACCAGAATGATTGCCTGAGGGCTTTCAGATAGGAATTGCTCCAACCAGAGAATGGATTCTAAGTCAAGATGGTTTGTTGGCTCGTCCAAAAGCAAGAGGTCATTTCTCTGCAGCAGGATTTTCGATAACTCAACCCGCATTTGCCAACCCCCAGAAAAGGTGTCAAGTCGCTTGTGGAAGTCATCTGCAATGAATCCTAGGCCCATCAAAACCCTTTCCATGTCAGCTTGGTAGGTGTAACCACCAATGTGCTGAAAATGTTCCTGTGCCTTATGGAATCGATCAATCAAGTCCATGTAACCCTGTGACTCAAAGTCCTCACGTTGCCCCATCTCTAGGGTCATGCTCTCCATGTCAATTTCAAGCTGTTGGATGTCACCAAAGCTTGTTGCGCATTCATCCCATACGGTTCGCTCCCCCTGAGTGGGGATGTCCTGGGTCAAAAAGCCAATCTTGAAATCTGTTGGCGTGTTGATTTGACCTTGGTCCTGGCTCATCTCACCAGCAATCAGTCTCAATAGGGTAGACTTGCCAGCGCCATTGCGGCCAACAAGGCCCAATCGCTGACCAGGGGTTACCTGGAATGAAATATCCTTGAATAGGTCGGTGCCGCCAAATGACAGGCCAAGTTGGTGTACGCTTAACATGGGTGGCAAAAGTAACATCCACCCCATGGTTTCAGAGTAAATTTGTGGAAATTCTATCAGACGGGCTATTGGGCCTTAAAATCCCGGTGTAACCAAGTAAATACCAGCATACCATGACATCACCTATTGGCAAAGGCAGCAAGTTTTATAGCATCATCAAGGCAAAATGCCCTGCTTGCCATGAAGGCGAGATGTTCAATGACCCCAACCCTTACCATCTGAAGACACTAGCTGACATGCCATCTCATTGTTCAGTTTGTGATCAAGTCTACGAACCAGAACCCAATTTTTACTATGGTGCGATGTATGTGTCTTACGCCTACACTGTAGCCATTTCTGTGGCCATCTATATCATAGTTGCCGTCTTCCTTGGGGTAGGGATGTGGGAGACCATCATAGCCCTGGGGGTGATCCTGGTTGGTTTTTCCCCCGTGTTATTCAGGATTTCACGCAGTACTTGGCTGAATATCTTTGTCCACTTCAAGCCCAAGGCGCAGCAGTGATCAGTTTTTTTGCCCAATAGGGTGCCGTCATAGCTCCCCTTGACCCCAATCCATTGAGATAGCCTAGGTTGCTCTCAACGCCATGCCAGCCCAGCCTCACGATGCGGTCTTTCATGGTTGGTCGGATGCCCACCCATTGATCCACGACGCGCAGACCAGGCATAGAAAACCAAGGCTTCAAGCCATCCAACAATTCCAGCCTGGCAGCCTTGCTTGGTGGGTCATTGAATTTGTCCCAGCTATAAGTAGCGCCCAGTTTGGCCATGGAACCCCCTTCGGGCAAAAGGAAATGGCTTTGATGGTAGGGGTGATGCATGGCCTCGCCATCCCATGCGATGGTCAAGCCTTCTCCGCGTGAAGCGGCAAAGGGCAATTCACCAAAAAAATATTTTGTCCATTGGGCTTGAACCCCTTCTGCAAGGATCAAGGCATCCACCTTGTGGCCAGAGACCATCCAGCCTTTCCCTTCTCGTTCAATGTGGTCAACCTGCCCGTGGATCAATTGTTCGCCAAGGTGCGTTGCCATGGCCTTCAAGTAGGCTTTGCTGTGCAATCGTCCACTATGTTGGACTTGTCCCACATGGCTATGCTGAATCCCTTGATGATCTGCTTCATGGCATGGTCCTATGAAGGGTTTTAATGCTTTAATGTCAGCCAACTGTCCCCAATCCTCCGTTGCTTGGCTGCCAATGAGGACTTCCCTGATGGAATCCATATTCAATAGGCCTTGACCCAGGCTGGCCTCAACTGATTCGTAGTAGGTCTGCATGGCATTCAGATGCATCTGTGCCTGCTGTACCACCTTTCGACGCCGTAAGGTGACAGGATTGATTAAGCCAGAAGCCATCCATGAAGCTGATTGCTCAATGCCCCGATCAAACACAGTGACAGCATGGCCCACTTGCTGCAGTTGCCATGCCAGTGCGCTGCCGCCAAAGCCTTGTCCAATGATGCCTATGTGCATATCCTTCAATTGAGGTATAAAAAAAAAGGCCGCTTTGAGCGGCCTTTCAATGGGGTTGACTAGAACTGCCAGAGGTCATGTTCGTAGTTGCGAAGCTCCTCACGGATTCGACGCGACTCAAGCAGCTGATCTAATGGGCGGCCATTCTTGTAATCTTTGATTCCTCGATCGTAAACATTGTTCTCCTTGTACACCACAGCATTGAAGTAGCGCATTTGGAAAATCTGATCAAAGGTCATGCGACGCGTGTTGTTCGATGGGTTGTAAGCTACATGTGTACTCATAGCCTGTCGAGCGTCAGGGAACCAAATCCAAAAGGTCGGGTAGATTTCACGCGTGCTTGGGTCTTCCACCACAGGTGAAATGCCAATGATGCGATTCTTCATCTCACCGCGTTTCTTGTCAAAGTACCAATCTGATTTGATCTCCCAGTAACGCAAATCTGGTGCCTTGATTTCAATGGAATCTATGCCAAGAACGATCGATGGATCGTCTGGATCAAGGATGGTGTCAACACGGAATAGAATGTCAGCCACCTCTTGTGTGGTCAATGGCATCTCAAAGCGATCGTCCACAAAGACTTCAGAAATAGTTCCTTCAGTCAAGATGGCATCCTTCAACACGTCAAACAAAGATTTTCTATCTGGCAATGCCTTTACTGGGTAGTAAAGTGGATGGTTGAGTTTCTCTTGAACCTGAATGCGCTCCCACTGACGTGTGGACCACATGATGTCATCCTGACGGATGAAGCTGTAGGGAATGACTCTTGCGTTAGCGGCGTGCAACTCTCTTTTTGGAGTCAAGCCATCATCCTCAGGGGTGATGACCTGTCCTGTGGCAAATAAACTGCCAACAAGGATGCAAGTGATGAATAGATGCTTCATGTTATTGTACGTCGATGGTTATTGGACTGATTTTATTCAAGCGTGTTCCTTTCGGTGTCTTGGCCTTAATCTTCCTGATAATGACCGTGCTTCCTGGACGGAGGCGCGTGATGCGCTCACGGTATTTTTTCTCAATGCGGTCGCCAGTGATTTTGATGGGGGCTTGGCCTTCCAGTTTCAATTCAAAGCTTACCACTGTGAGGGCTAAATCGAAAGGAAAGTCCCGGTATTCAGCTTCAACTTTCGCTTTGCTAAAGAGTGAAGATGACATGACACCTTCCGTCTTTTTGTATACAGAACCCATAGCTTGCGGCAATCCCTTGATGCGGAATTCTTTTTTGCCAGCAGAGCTAAGTTTGCCATTGGCTTGACGTACGCTTACAGAAATGGTGAGGAGCTTTCCTTTGATCTTGGTAACATCAGCCATGTACTTGCCATTGCTGCCTGTAACGCCAGGGCCATTGACGACCAAATCTTTGGGTGCTACGCCGGGAACAGAGACTTCCAATGGGTTGTCCACGTTTCGGTACAACACATTCATTTTTGTTGGTGAGATTACCACTGTTGGAGGCGCAACCGTGTAACTGAAGCTGATGGGGTATTTGGTGTCAGAGCCTGGCAGGCTCATGTTGCCTGAGAAGGTTTTCTCACCTATGCCACTAGCTTTCATTTTGAATTTACCAACACCTAAGTTCACAGAGTCCATCTCAATGTCTTCAAAGATTGGGTTACGCTTTTGGTCAAACGCTGCAAGGAAAATGTCAGCCTCAAAGAAATCGCCTTGGGTGACAAAGTTGCTTTTGGGGACTACAACTGCACGAGCTGCATCAAAACGGATAGTGTTCGCATCAATGTTTGAGTACAAATGCTCAACAATTTTAGCTTCCATGCGTCGGACACGGGATTGGTAATCGGTCATGAAAGGTATAATTCCAGCCAATGGCAATTCGCCAAATGTGGCGCGCTCCCATGACTCTTTGGTGCCATCTTCCGTGACGTCATTTAGATCAAAAGTGGCATCTAAAGCAGCGATTATCTCCTCATCACCATCTGCCTGAATCTTCATGAAATCTTTGTATGAAGAAAGGGTTTCCTTGATGGATTGACCCATGCCTTCACCCCCAATAGCTTTAGCATTAAGCAAGTAGTTTTCTGCGTAATCCCTGTTGCTGGCACCTTTTAGGCGACCAGTTTCCGGGTCACGTCCACCGGTCTCTTTGATCAAAGTAAGCTTGGCCCCCTTCAGCATGTCAAAAATCTCAGATGTTTCCACCTTGACTTGCTTAGCCCGGTCATTGAACTCAATCGCACGTGGGTTGTCAACAGTGGCATTGTCCAAAGCTGTGTACAGGGTTTCTGTACCGCGATGCACGGTCTTCACAGTCTCTTCCATGCCGGAATTCAGCTTGTGAAGTACCTTTAAGATGTCCTGTGATACATTGAGGGCAAGCATTGCCGTCAAGACCAAGTACATCATATTGATCATCTTTTGTCTTGGAGAAAGTTTTCCTGATGCCATCTTCTGAACTTAAGGATTGATATTTTGAGAGATCGAGTTTGCTTAGCTGCGATTCAAATTCATGGCAGCAAGCATGTTGCCATAGACTGAATTCAACTGAGTCAAGTTGCCAGCCATCTTTTCAACTTCTGTAGCCAAGGCTTCAGATTGTTGTCCAGCACTGCCCAATTTCTCCATCAAGTTGTTTTGCATCTCCATCTGGTTAGTGGAGTTTTCTAATTGTACTGAATACAAAGCGTTCAATGCCTCCATGCTTTTCGCTGCTTCAGTGAGTTGCTCAGAGTAGGCAGCTGATGCACCAGCAGCATCGGCTGCATTGTTCAAGGATGCAGCTGTATCACTCAGTTTTCGCATGCCATCACTTAAGCTGTCAATCAATTCAGGTCCAATCTTAGCTTCAGCCATCATTTTATCCAACTCCTGGGTCACGGTGCCACGTGGTCCATTGCCAGAACCTTCTTCATCAATCGATAATTCAGGGTATATCAAGCTCCAGTCGTAGTCCTTTGCTGGTGCCTCAAAAGCAGAAATAAAGAAGATCACTGCTTCTGTGGTCAAACCAATAATTAGCATTTGGTCAGCACCTTTGAGGTGAAGAATTTTAAACAAAGCACCAAGAATAACAATTGCAGCACCAATACCGTAAAGTTTGGCCATGAAATTCTTGAAGCGTTTTCCGTTGACGTTAATTAGAGCCATGAGGATTGAGTTTAGAGATTGGAGTTATGTTAGAGGAGGTCGGTTAAAAGTCAGATGCATCGCGTCCAAGGAAGCTTTGCACGGTTCGGAAGCCAATGAATGACTTGCTTGTGTCTTGGTATTCATATTCACGAGCGCCTACTTGCATGTAAGCAGCAATGTCCTTCCAAGACCCACCGCGAATCACTTTCCGCTTTAGCGTTTCAGGGTCAGAGTCATTTGCGTTGTATTTGAAATCTGGGTTGAAGTCGGCCACATAAGCATAACTCACCTCATCCCACGCTGTGCTTGTCCACTCAGCAACATTGCCGGCCATGTTGTACAAACCATAGCCATTGGGCTCATAGCTGGTAACCTTCAAAGGATGAAAACCGCCATCTGCCGTCAGGTTGCCGCGTGAGGGCTTGAAGTTGGCAAGGAAACAGCCTTTGCTGTTAGTTGTGTATGGACCACCCCAAGGGTAAGTTGTGAGCTCACGGCCACCGCGGGCAGCGTATTCCCACTCAGACTCTGTAGGTAAACGGAATTCGTTTTCCTGGAAGTCTTTGTTACTTTTCAAGTAGCCATTGCGGTAACCTGTTCTCCAGTTACAAAAGGCCATGGCTTGCTTCCAGCTGATGCCAACTACAGGGTAGTTGTCATAGGCAGGGTGCCAGAAGTAGTTGTCGTGCATCTGCTCATTAAAAGAGTAGGTGAAATCAGCCAACCACACCAAAGTATCTGGGTAAATGTTCACGGTCTCAGAACGGAAGAAGCTGCTACGATCTGATTCAGCCTGCCCTTCTTTGATATAATCGCGGTAGGAGAAGGTGCGTCCATCACCGTCTGCGTCATTGAAGTCATTACTGAAGCGATTGTCTTTGCTTGCAGCAGCCTTCTTGTCCATCCAGAAATAGAGGTAGTTCATTTGACGAGCATCAAGCATACGGCCACCGAGGTAGCGCTCTTCCGGCGCGAGATACATGGTCTCCATTACTTCAGCATACTCCAAAGATGGGTAGCGACGCGTGGTCCACTCTAGCTTGCGCCCCCAGTCTAAATGCGTTTGCATGGAATCAGGGTACTCAAGGCCAACGTACTCTTCAAAGTAGGTGGGGTTGTTCATGTCCGTGTAATCAACGTACTCAAATTCCTCAACCAAGCCTTCAGCCAATCGGTAGCGTAAAATGGAATCACGCACCCAACGAACAAACTGTCGGTACTCATTGTTAGAAATTTCGGTTTCATCCATGTAATAGGGAGAGACCGAGACGGTTTTGGTGGGCGCAGTCAATGTGACAGGCACATCAACATCTGAGTTACCCATGTTGAATGAGCCCTGTGGAA
Organism: uncultured Flavobacteriales bacterium; assembly: GCA_963925545.1. Lineage (GTDB taxonomy): Bacteria > Bacteroidota > Bacteroidia > Flavobacteriales > Schleiferiaceae > TMED14. The sequence continues at coordinate 183,064 of CAWUSA010000012.1, forward strand.
TGAAAACCATGCCATAGGGGTCAGAAGGGTAGAAGTCGGGGCGGTTTTGAACGCCAACAAGCTCGCCGTGATCAGTTCCGGAGCATGCCGCAAGCAGCAGGACGGTAAAAGCCGACAGGAGTTGTTTTAAGTGCGTGTTATTCATATGCTATCTAGTTAACGTCTAAATCAGTTGCGATATTACAAAAATATGGGGTTTCGGTAACTACCATTGATGCGAGGTTTTACCTCGATGTTGAAACAGTAATTGAAAAAGACCTCATGCGAGCCTGAAGAATAGGCGGCAAGCGGAGAGGTTGTAATGTCGTAGGAGTAGCATGCGCGTAGGTCGGGCATGATTTGGTAGCCCATCATAAGGGACAGCGCATCCTGGTTTCTGTAGCCCAATCCAGCGAATATTTTACCCCGCAATTCTGCAGTGAGACTGAGATCAACAGTAAGATTGGAATTTAAATCTGACTTGAGCAAGGTGCTCGGTGAGATGGTGATGCCAGAATTGGGCAATTCAATGTGCATGCCGCCAGTGAGGTAGTAATGCATTTTGCTTTTGTAACGGGCAGTCTGTCCGGGGAATCGCGCCTCACTTTGCAGCATGCGGCTTGTTGAAAGGCCTGCGTACCAAAGAGGTGTGCCGTAATGCATACCAAAGTTCAATTCTGGGGTCATTGCATCGCCAGCCCTTAGAATGCTAGGATCTGAAGCTCCAGCCGTTCCATCGGGGTAAATCCAGTTAGCGGTCTTGACATTTTTGTTCCTGAAATCGATAGCCAGGCCAATTCCAAGCTTGCCAGCACCTAAATCCATTTGGTAGGCATAGCCCAAGGCCGCAGAAATATCTTGAAATACCCCAATTTGATCATTCACAATGCTAACAAGCAGTCCGCCGTGTAGAATGGAGAGGGGAATATTGGCATTTATCGCCTGTGAAACCGGCGCGTCATCAAAGCCAACCCACTGTGATCGGTTACCCAAATTCAAACATATGGCATCAGAATATCCTGCTACGCCAGGGTTGAATCCAATCTTATTGTTGTAGTACTGAGTGAATTGCACGTCCTGCTGCGCAAATGCTGCGCTGCTGATGCAAATCAATACTCCGGAAAAAAATGTCTGACGTAGGGTCATTCAGGCATGAAATTAGGCCTCTAAAATAACAATAATCTACCAGAAAGTAAAGATTAATGTTAGATGGCACGCCGACTGGCCTTCCACCAGCGGTCGGGAATGTCACCTTGAAGCGCTTGAAGGTAATCCTCGTGACTGCATGGAATCATGCTTTTCCTTGCCGATTCAGATGGACTGGCAGGGACAACCATCCACCAACGCTCTGACAGTGGTGATTTGTAGAAGACCATTTCATGCCCTTCATCCCCTTCCAGCCAGACTGTAAACTTGAGGTAGTCCTTCACTGGCCGATGCGGGTAATCGCCTTTGCGCCATTGAATGCCTTCAGCGATGTACCAGATGCCTTGCGCTAAGGCCATGGCGTTGTGCCCATGCGGGTCAAGTGTTGGGTAATAGCCTGTGAGCATCAACGATGAGGATTTGTCGCTCATGCCTGCGTAACGCATGGCTTGACAAAAGTCCACCGAGCTCAGGCCGTTGGGGTTGGGGCTAGTCTGCCCGGCGGCGTCCACTGAGCCCATGCTGGCGTTGTCTGCAACAATGATGTCCATATCGCGAAGTAGGGGCTCTGCCGCCGCCATGGAGCCTTTAATTTGGCCAATTCGGAGGGCCTCAAAGTGCATTTTTTCCATGATGGTCAAAGTTTCCTCTGGCACGAAATAGGTTTGGTAGGCCAGGCAAGCCAAGTGGAAAAGGTGGTAGGGCTTTGACATCAATACGTGGGTGAGCCAATTGCTGGCATCTGCCGCTTGGTTGTCATCTCCCATGGCGATGCCTGAGCTGATCACAGCCATGTTCACCAATTGCTCAAGGCTAGCGTAAGCCTTGTAAAGGCCAAGTGCGTCTTGACTTTGTCCGCCAATGAAGATAGGAATGCATTGCCGCTGGATGAGCTCTTTCGCGACATCCTCTATCGCAACCAGGGTGTCAACATGGTCGCGCCCTGCAGGCACGTTGCCCAAGTCAGCAAAGTCAAAGTCCCAAGCACCCTTTTGCAAGGTGTAGAGCTGTTGACGGATGGCATTGGCTGCCTGGTGTTCGCCATTGGCGTCAGGTAGGCCGATCAATGCCAATCGGCACGCCTTCACATCAGGCAAGCCATTGGCATCATGCATCATCATGGTTTGACCGATGGATGAAATGTCCTCAGGAAGCAGCAGGTCAGCAGGTTGAAGAATATCCTCCCACATCACTTCTTGGCTTTACCCTTGCGGCCTTTTTTTGGCTTGGATGCAGCCTCCTCAATCAAGGCCAGTGCTGCTTCATAAGTCAGGCTTTCGGGCTCCACATCCTTGGGGATGGTGACATTTTTCTTCTCAAACTTGAGGTAAGGTCCATATCGGCCATTGAGCACGCGAATTTCGCCTTTGTCACCGTCCAGGGTGGCAATATTTGCCTTGCGATCTGCTTCAAGCTTGGCCTCAATCAACACCATGGCCTCTGTCAGGTTGATGGTGTAAGGGGATTGCTCTTCAGGGATGCTGGCAAAGGTTTTGCTCATCTGCACATAAGGGCCAAAACGGCCTAGGTTTGCTTTGATATCAACGCCTTCATGGCTACCAAGAACCCGTGGCATCTTCAGTAACTCTAATGCCTCATCCAAGGTGATGGTTTCAATGGAAAGCTCCGCAGGGATGCTGACAAATTTTGCTTTTTCCGTTTCAGTGGTTTCGCCCACCTGCACTACAGGTCCATAGCGGGCCAGTCGGGCAATGACTTTTTTGCCAGTTTTTGGCTGTTCACCCAGGGACCGTTCCCCTTTCTCTGGATCCACGTCCTTGGTGATGCCAACCGTTTCAATGAATGGCTTGTAGAACGAATTGATCACCTCAGTCCATGATACCTGGCCGCTAGCGACCAAGTCAAATTCTTGTTCAATATTTGCAGTGAAGGCGTAGTCCATCACCGTGTCAAAATGGCTAATCAGGAAATCAGTAACCACATTGCCAATGTCCGTAGGAACCAGGCGGCCCTTGTTGGCACCAAATTTCTCTTGAATCACTTCCCATGACCAGCTGCCTCCTTCAAATGAGCCTATGGTCACATCGCGAACCTTGCCGTCCAAGGTGCCTTTTTGCACATAGGCGCGCTTTTGGATGGTGGTAATGGTTGGGGCATAGGTTGACGGTCTGCCAATGCCTTTTTCTTCCAAGGCTTTGACCAAACTGGCCTCTGTATAGCGACCCTTGGGTCGGGTGAAGCGCTGACTGGCTTTTGCGCCAAGCAAAGTCACGTTGCCACCTTCAATCAATGCGGGCAGCAAGCCTACTTCAGCTTCTGACTCATCCTTGCCCTCGAGGTATACTTTCATGAAGCCATCAAAGGCCACCATTTCGCCTCGGGCCACAAACCGAACCCCGCCTTGGTTGTCTAAGTGAGCTACGGTGCGATCAATTTTTGCATCAGCCATCTGGCTGGCTAAGGTGCGTCGACGAATCAAGGTGTACAGTTTCTCTTCAGCCTCATCATTGCCACCAGTTTTGATCGACAAGTCTGTTGGGCGAATTGCTTCGTGAGCCTCTTGTGCACCTTTAGATTTGGTGCTAAACTTCCGCGTGTGAACGTAATTCTCACCGTAGGATTCTGTGATGGCTGCAGCAGCCAAGCCAAGGGCTTCCTCAGATAGGTTCACGGAATCTGTCCGCATGTAAGTGATCAAACCAACTTCATAAAGTTTCTGAGCAACCGACATGGTTCGGTTCACAGAGAAACCCAATTTTCTTGAAGCTTCTTGTTGGAGCGTGCTTGTGGTGAAGGGGGCAGCAGGCTTTCGAGTGCCAGTCTTCTTGGTCAAAGAAGCGACATGAAACGGGCTGGCTTGCAGGTTGTCAAGCTGTGCTTGCACGGCGTCACTATTTTCAGCTTGACCGGACCAATCGGCCTTGAAAGCTTCACCTTCTGCATTGCTGAATTGTCCTTCTACTTTGAAATCGGTGACAGGAACAAAAGCATGGATGTCACGTTCACGTTCCACAATCAGGCGAACGGCAACGGACTGCACTCGTCCAGCGCTCAACCCACTTTTCACCTTGCGCCACAAGATGGGTGAGAGCTCAAAGCCAACGATGCGATCTAAGACCCGTCGGGCCTGCTGCGCATTGACTAGGTCCATGTCTACATGGCGAGGGTTCTCAATGGCACGGGTGATAGCTTTTTTGGTGATTTCGTTGAAAACAATGCGCTTGGTTTTTGCGGGGTCAAGCGACAAGGCCTCAGCCAGATGCCATGCGATGGCCTCTCCTTCACGGTCTTCATCGGACGCGAGCCAGACGGTGTCGCAAGACTTCACCCATTTTTTCAAATCGCGAACAATGTCCTTTTTGTCCTTGCTGATTTCATAATCTGGCATGAAGTGATTCTCTATATCAATGCCCATTGAATTGCTACCACCCTTGGTTAAATCACGGATGTGACCAAAGCTGGAGGCCACCTTGAAATCAGGGCCTAAAAATTTCTCAATGGTTTTCGCCTTAGCAGGCGATTCGACGATAACTAAGTTAGATGGCATACTCTCGGGGTTTTGAACCGCAAATTAAACCCCCAATTCCCATATAAACACGTAAAATTTTACTTCTGCCATTTTGTCACTTGGTCCGGACGTAGTCCGTAGATTTGCCAAATGGAACAATTGTCAGGTGAAGTAAAAGTCATGATGGAGGAAAACCGTCAAGGTGAAGCCATGATCAAACCAGGGGTTGGAAGTAAAAAGCTCTACCTGGAAAGCTACGGTTGTCAGATGAATTTCTCTGATTCAGAAATTGTGGTATCTATCTTGGACAAAGAGGGTTACGAGACCACATCCGACCCTAAAGAGGCAGATTTGATTTTGCTTAATACTTGCTCCATACGCGACAAAGCAGAGCAAACCGTGCGCAACCGACTCAAGCACTTCAAGCGCATTAAGCGTGAAAACAAGGATATGAAAATCGGTATCCTTGGTTGCATGGCAGAACGCGTGAAGGCAAAATTATTGGAAGAAGAGCAATTGGTGGATTTGGTTGTTGGACCTGATGCTTACCGCGATTTACCCCAGTTGATGAAAGAACTTGACGGTGGGAAGAAGGCTATCAATGTCCTTTTATCCAAGGATGAGACCTACCATGACATTGAGCCGGTCCGGCTGGGCGGCAATGGCGTCACTGCTTTTGTTTCCATCACCCGTGGCTGTGATAACATGTGCTCATTCTGCGTGGTGCCATTCACCCGTGGCAGGGAGAGAAGTCGCAACCCACAAACCATTGTTGTTGAATGCCAGAAGCTATGGGCTGACGGCTACAAGGAAGTGACATTGCTTGGTCAAAACGTGGACAGCTACCTCTGGTACGGCGGTGGGCTGAAGAAAGACTTCAAGGTGGCTAGTGACATGGCCAAGGCCAGTGCTTTGCAATTCAGCCATTTGCTTCACATGGTAGCTAACGCCTTGCCTGAGATCCGTATTCGCTTTGCCACATCTAACCCGCAAGACATGTCTGATGATGTGCTTCGAGCCATCGCGGAACATAAAAACATTTGCAAATACATCCACCTGCCTGTGCAAAGTGGATCCAGTCGCATCCTCAAGGCAATGAACCGTGGCCATGACAGGGCCGACTACATCGACTTGATTGATCGTGTGAAGCGCATCATTCCCAATTGTGCGATTTCTCAAGATATCATGTCAGGATTTCCGACAGAAACAGAGGAAGATCACAATGAAACCTTGAGCCTTATGTCCCAGGTGAGGTATAATTTTGGCTACATGTTTGCCTACTCAGAGCGGCCAAATACCATGGCTGCAAGAAAGCTAGAGGATGACGTCCCCCTTGCAGTGAAAAAGCGACGCCTGCAAGAGATCATTGACCTGCAGCAAGTCCATAGTGCAGAACGCAATGCGGCAAATGTTGGCCAGGTGGTAGAGGTTCTGATAGAAGGGTATTCCAAGCGGTCTGACAAGGATGTCTTTGGACGAACCAGCCAAAATGCCGTGGCCGTTTTCCCAAAAAAACACCATCTGCCTGGTGACTTGGTGAGCGTCTTGATTCGTTCAAGTACAGCCGCTACCTTGTTGGGCGATTCAATTGATACCCCGTTATGAAACAGTTCCTGTTGATGCCTCTTGTTTTGATGGCTAGTTTGTCTGTGCAAGCACAGGTTAAGTCATCCCAGCAGCCCTTGTCTACCATGTCTTTGGTGGATGAGTCACTGCATTTTATGGTAGTCGATGAGGCCATCAAGCAGCAAGGCACATTGAGTATTTGCATTGCGCAAAAGGATCGCTGCATTGAGAATCTGCAAGTCGGTTTCATTGTGCGGATTTATGATGCCAGCGGTCAAGAGATATGGAACTCCTTGTGGTCAGGGAAGCATATGGATATCCGATTCAAATCGCCGATACCACAAGCTGCGACCTATGCAGTTGAAGCAACCTCAGATTTTGTCATTAATCGCTTGACAACCAATCGGATTTCCACAGTCAAACCCATGCAGTTGAACCAACCCACTCAGCCATGAGCCCCCAAGAATTGAAACAACGATTTGGTATCATTGGTCAAGACCCGGCCCTTGATCGCGCCTTGTTCAAGGCCATGCAGGTGGCAGCAACAGACATATCTGTAATGGTCACTGGGGAGTCAGGTGTTGGCAAGGAAAGCATTCCTCGTGTTGTTCACAATTTGTCTCATCGCAAGCACGAGTCCATGATTTCCGTGAACTGTGGCGCCATCCCTGAAGGCACGATGGACTCTGAGCTGTTTGGTCATGAAAAGGGTTCATTTACCGGCGCTGTGGGTGCCAGGAAGGGCTATTTTGAGGCCGCAGACGGCGGAACAATTTTCTTGGATGAGGTAGGGGAGCTTCCTTTGGCGACACAAGTGAGATTGCTTCGTGTGCTTGAAACCGGCGAGATCATTCGCGTGGGCTCCAGCAAGGCCATGAAGGTGGATGTGCGTGTTGTGGCTGCAACGAACGTGGATCTGGCAGAAAAAATTGAAGCTGGAAAGTTTCGAGAGGACTTGTTTTACCGACTTAATACGGTTGAGATAACCTTGCCGCCTTTGCGCGAGAGAAAAGGAGATATCTACCTGTTATTCAGGAAATTTGCGCAAGATTTCTCTCAAAAATACCGTACACCTGCAGTCAGGTTGACTGAGGCGGCTGTGACCGTTTTAGAGTCCTACCGCTGGCCGGGTAATATTAGACAGCTGCGCAACTTGGTGGAACAAATTTCTGTCATTGAAGGGGATCAAACCGTTGAGGCCAGCCTCTTGAGTCAGTACATCCCAGATATTGAGCAAAGCAATTTGCCGGCGAGGACTTCTGGCCCGGTCTCGCAAGACCAGTTTCACAATGAACGAGAGATTCTCTACAAGGTCCTGTTTGATATGCGAGCAGATATACAGAATCTCAAACACTTGGTGGGACAGATAGCGCAGGGTGGGCAGTCCATGGATGACCTTTCTGATGGCATTCAAAACTTAGGCAACAAGATGCAGCATGACATCACGACTTTGCCAGCCCTATGGAAGCAACCCGAGCAGAAGGAGTCTCCGGCCACAAGTGCGGCAACTGAGGAGGCTAAGCCAGCGCAATCGTACATGGATATTGAGTCTTTGGATGGGAATTCTTCAGTCAAAAGGGCCTTTAAAACCCTTGAAAACATTGAAATAGAGATGATCAAGGATTCCATTGCAAGGCACAAGGGTCGACGCAAGGAGGCCTCTGCTGAGTTGGGCATTTCTGAGCGCACACTCTACCGTAAAATCAAGCAATACGACCTGGGATGAGTCGATTCAAAGCAATGACAAGTTTATTAGTAAACGCATGGGTTGGCTTATGTATGCTTACCATCATAGCAAGCTGTTCTGCTAGCTATTCCTTTACTGGAGGAGATGTAGGTCAGGCTAAAACCCTGTCTGTAACAACCATGATCAATGAATCGGATTTAGTAAACCCCCAGTTGGCACAGCTGCTGACAACCACGTTGCAAGATGTGATGGCTAGACAGACGCCTCTGGACCTGATTGTAAGGGATGGAGATTTGCAATTCTCAGGTAGAATTATAGCGTACGATGTGCGATCTGATGCCCCAGGTGCTAATGACCAGGTGGCGCAAAGTCGCTTGAGTGTGAGCGTTGCCATCGACTTTATCAACCTGTTGGATGATACGAAAAACTTCAAGCAATCCTTCAATGTTTACAGGAATTTCCCAGCCTCACAGACCCTGTCTCAAGTAGAGGATGTCCTCGTGGATGAGATAGTTATGGAGCTCTGTGAGAAAGTATTCAATCGCGCCCTGGTCCAATGGTAGCAAACCCTCAGCAAGTAAAGGCCATCCTTGGTCGTGTGGATGAGTTGACTACCTCGGACAGTGAGTTCCTGGAGGGTCTTGTCAAGCGATATCCTTATGCTCAGGTATTTCAGATGCTTCACCTCAGGGGCTTGCAGCTCAATGAATCCTTCAAGTTCCCTCAGCAATTGCATCGCACATCCACAGCCATGCTTAACCGGGAGAAACTCTTTACATGGACTGAGGCGCCGTTGATGCCTATGGAGGTTGTTGAAGCGGCTGCCCGGATAGATTCAGGCCCAATTCAACTGCCTGAAGAGGCTCCTGCCTCATCTGCCCCCGCGCAAGCATCAGTCGATCCAGCCATTGATGTTCAACCTCAGGAGGAGACAAGCGCCCAAGCAGATATTTCAGCAATCGAATCAGTAATCGAGCTTCCCACAGAGCCTGAAACTTCTTTGCCTACTGTCATGCCGATTCAGCGGCTTTCAAGCATCAAGCCTTTGGGCGATTTGTCTCATCTGCCTGAGATGGTCAGAAAGCAAATTGAACGCTCACGCGCCATTCAAGCCAGCCGACAGGCTCCACCTACACCCTTATCCAAACCAGATTCGGCCAAGCAATCACAGAAAGTTGTTCTTCCAAAAGCGACAAGTCCTGTTAAGCCAGTTGAACTTCCTAAGCCAGCTGAAGCCCCATTGCCTATTGAGGTAGAAGTCCAGCCGATTACCGAGTCGGCTCCTCAAGCTTCGCCTCAATCAGTTCAATCAAAAAATGCGACAGATGCCCCCGCTGTCACCGCAGTTGTTGATGACCTATCGACCTCACCAGTATCTGGCTTGTCGAAAGTGAGTCTGTCACCTTTTGCGCAATTCCTTCAAGGTCTTCAAACGGAGAATCAGGCACAGGTTGCAAGCACAGCAGCGCAGTTGAGCCCTCGCAAGCGAAACCCCGCAGAGGAGCGAAAGATCCTGGAGTCATTCATTGCAGCCAACCCATCAATGCCTGCACTGAAGCCTGAGGCAAATACTCCGGGTTCAGATGCTGCCTTGACCAATGTAACAGGCCTTGTGACAGAGACCCTGGCCAACCACTACGCATCCCAAGGCTTGGTTCAAAAGGCCATTCAAGCCTATGAGATATTGAAGTTGAAAGTTCCCGAGAAAAGTTCCATCTTTGCGGCCCGCATTTTGGCGATGCAGCAAACCAAAAAAAACTAGACCATGTCCACGCTATTCATCATACTTATCACCATTGTCAGCATCCTTTTGATTTTGGTTATCCTTGTGCAAAGCCCTAAAGGCAGTGCGTTGGGTTCTGCTTTTGGTGGTGGTGCTGCTGCTGGCATGCTCGGCGGTGTTAAGCGCACATCCGATTTTCTTGAGAAGGCAACTTGGGTGTTGGTTTCTGTCCTTTTCGGCTTGGTTCTTTTGATGAATGTCATGGTCGGTGGAGGCACTGCTCAATCCCTGGATCAAGAGTCCTTGCTCAATCAGGAGCTGGATAATTCAGCCCCTGTTTTCCAGACGCCAGCCAGCCCGATTGAGGGATTGGACTTGTCTGAATAGGTTGTAAAACCATCCCCGCTGCTGACAGCTTGTCAGTTTTATTGGCTTTCTTATGTTTTGGCACATTCTGTGCATAGTTTTGAAGTGAGATTTATTCTCTTAACCCCTATTAAAGCATACCATCATGGCAGACTTGAACATCCGTCCCCTGGCAGACCGTGTCATCATTGAACCGGCTGCAGCTGAGACCACCACAGCTTCAGGCATTATTATTCCTGATACAGCTCAGGAGAAACCACAGAAAGGCATCGTTGTTGCCGCAGGCAATGGCAAGGTTGACGAGCCAATGACCGTGGCTGTTGGCGACACTGTGCTTTACGGCAAGTACGCTGGCACTGAATTCAAATTTGAGGGTGAGGATTACCTCATCCTTCGAGAGTCAGACATTCTGGCCATCATTTAATCACCTTATTTAATACCTATTATCATGAGTGCAAAAGAAATCACATTTGATGTTGCTGCACGCAACGGACTGAGAGCAGGCGTAGACGCCCTAGCTAATGCAGTGAAGGTCACATTGGGCCCCAAGGGTCGCAATGTCATTATCGAAAAATCCTTTGGCAGCCCCGCTGTCACTAAAGATGGTGTAACAGTTGCAAGGGAAATAACCTTGGAAAACAAGTTGGAGAACTTGGGAGCACAGATGCTCAAGGAAGTTGCTTCAAAAACAGCAGATGTTGCTGGCGATGGGACAACCACAGCTACAGTTTTGGCTCAAGCCATCATCAAACATGGCCACAAGAATGTCATGGCAGGTGCAAACCCAATGGACCTCAAGCGAGGTATTGATAAGGCTGTTGCAGTTGTTGTGAAGGCGCTAGCAAAGATGTCAATTGAGGTTGGTGAAAGCAACGATAAGATTGAACAGGTTGCCACCGTTTCCGCCAACAATGACCCCTCAATTGGTAAGTTGATTGCTGAGGCGATGGAGAAGGTGAAAAAGGAAGGTGTGATTACCGTTGAAGAGTCAAAAGGCACTGAGACCTATGTGGATGTCGTTGAAGGCATGCAGTTTGATCGCGGTTACCTGTCCCCGTATTTCACCACCAACACTGAGAAAATGGTGGCGGATTTGGAGAACCCTTATATTTTGATCTACGACAAGAAGATCAGTACGATGAAGGAGCTCTTGCCTGTACTTGAGCCAGTAGCTCAGTCCGGACGACCATTCCTTATCATTGCTGAAGATGTTGACGGCGAGGCCCTTGGCACCTTGGTAGTGAACAAGATTCGTGGTTCCCTGAAAGTGGCTGCTGTGAAGGCGCCAGGTTTTGGTGATCGACGCAAGGCTATGCTAGAAGACATTGCTATTTTGACCGGTGGTACCGTGATTTCTGAGGAGCGTGGTTTCAAGTTGGAAAATGCCACTTTGGATATGCTTGGTACCGCAGAAAAGGTGACGTTGGACAAGGATAACACTACCGTAGTCAATGGTGCTGGCAACAAAGATGACATCAGTGGACGTGTTGGACAGATCAAGGCACAGATTGAGACAACGACCAGTGATTACGACCGTGAAAAATTGCAAGAGCGATTGGCAAAGCTTGCCGGCGGTGTTGCTGTGCTTTATGTGGGTGCAGCCTCTGAGGTTGAGCTCAAAGAGAAGAAGGATCGTGTAGATGACGCTCTATCTGCCACAAAGGCTGCCATCGAGGAGGGTATTGTTCCCGGCGGTGGTGTGGCCTTGGTTCGCGCCATTGAGTCATTAAGCAAACTAAAAGGTGAGAACGCTGATGAAACAACAGGGATTGCCATCATTGCACGTGCTATTGAAGAGCCATTGCGCCAGATTGTATTGAATGCTGGACTGGAAGGTTCTGTGATCGTGTCTAAGGTCCGTGAGGGCAAGGGCGATTATGGCTTCAATGCAAAAACTGACAACTATTGCAACATGCATGAAGCAGGCATCATTGATCCAACCAAGGTGACCCGTGTGGCACTTGAGAATGCCGCTTCTGTGGCGAGTCTCTTGCTGACAACTGAGGCAACCATTGTTGAAATACCTAAGCCTGAGCCAGCCATGCCTGCTGGTCCAGACATGGGAGGCATGATGTAAGTCAGCATAATCAGACAAAGAGCCGGTTCATTAGAGCCGGCTTTTTTATTGCACGTAGGGCCTGTCTGGTCAAGGCCCGTGATGTATTTTTGTTCGCCTGCCCAGGTGATGAAATTGGTAGACATGAGGGACTTAAAATCCCTTGCTTATTATTAGCGTACGGGTTCGATCCCCGTCCTGGGCACATTGAAAGGCTTCCGCGAGGGGGCCTTTTTTTGTTGCCTGTTTAATAGCCTATTATCGCTGTGTGGCTAAGGGTTTGCTCGTATGATGCTTGGCAGTAAATTCCTGAAAATCTATTAGGTTAGATGCCTTTATTTGTGATGTCTGGTTAATTGATTGAGACGTCAAGTTAGGGTATCTGCGACTCACTTGCGACTCACTTGCGACTCACTTGCGACTCATTCTGCGACTCACTTTAGAATCAGGGAAGCCCGATGACTGTTATACGGCAGTTAAAAAGCCAAAAAAACCTCAAACCATTTTCTGTTTCACAGACCCCCCCCTCTTGAAATAAGTCGGTTTTCTATTGCGGGTAGCCTTCCTAAAACCGTATATAACCCCCAACCTGTGGATATCTGATACCACAGAAATGTGTCCGTACGGACTCATATGCTAATAAATATCAAATAATCAGTAAGTTAACTGTAGCTCATCCCCCTGTTTTGTTTAGAATTCTAAATCATTTTGCTGGGGTTAACTCTAATGTCTTGGTGTAAGCAGCGTGGATTGATATGCCTATAGTTTGTTTTTTAAAACCCTGATTAAATACCAAACCGGAAAGACAATACCACATAAGTATGATGGTATAAGTGTAAGTTCTTTAAAAACCCCAACCAAAATGGTTTCCATTCCATTTAAATATAAAAAGTAGAATAAACCAATATTGCCCCAAGAGCCAAGGGTAATAATAATCAAATGTCTGTTTTTCATAATCATAAGCTGTCTCTCGAATGTAATGAATAGGAGGTAGCTGAACTGAAGAAGGAGGATAGGTGTGGGATTACGTTGACTTTATCACCTATATGTCGATTGTATGTCGTTTTAATGTCGTTTATTTTTTTCTAACTACTTGACTATCAGTCTTAATGTTACTTATGTTAATTTTATCTCTATCATAGGGAAGAAAATATATAGTAGTAGTAGTAGTAGTAGTAGTAGGGGGAGATGAAACACGACATATGACATTTCCACGAGATTTGAACATCTTATACTTCAAGCTAATTATCTCAAGGTCAGTTATAATAGAGCAACGCCTGCCCCTCCTTCCTGGGCCCTTTTTAGCCGCTCTAAAGCCTTCCGGCTATCTGGGCGGTATCCTTGCATTCGCGGCTAGCGAAAGCCCCTGAGGTGGCTTAATAATTAAAGACTCTATGGGGTCGATATAAAAGGAAGTCAATCAACAAAACTATTGAATCACTACAATGAGTGTTTTTGATGCTTTCTCATTTGAGACTTGTATTCGATAAACCCCCTTGGGTTTATCAGAAAGGTCAAAGTCCTGAGATGGTTTAGTTATCGTTCCTGTCTAAATATCAACTGTTTATCCACCATATTTCAACGACTAATACAATGTGCTCGTAGCTGTGTCTAATACGATGTGGTAGCCATCACCTGCTGTAAGGAAAGGAAAAAGCCCATTCCTCAAAACGGTTCAGTCCGTTAACAGAAGTAAAGTTTTAACCTATCTAACTAGCTTGATAGAGGTGACGTTGGAAGTTTTCAAACAGTCCTTTAATTTGAATTGGGTTTCCGCCTAATGTGTTTATACGTCTTGCTGGGATTGGTACATACTGGTTAACAGTAGTGAAAGCTTAGACATTTTGATATCATATCAGGATTATCCCCCATTTACCATTCCGATTGTACCAATAATTATTAGGATTGAAACTATCAAGAAGAAAACGAAAATATTTTTAAAGAATCTTACATTATCATTTATGCTAGCTATATCCCTAGAGGATTTTGAAGTTAGA